>NZ_QTNF01000008.1:0-164915 GCF_003603455.1 Bacteroides sp. AM37-9
TTATTTTAGGGGATTAATAGATTAAATATTTCACTTTATCAAAGCATAAACTCTAAATAAAAAACACTTCCTCAATAAAAGGGGGGGGATGAATTTCAGGTACCTATATTCTTGGGTGGGGGATATACATAAAAAGCCCCAAACCTGATTAATGGTCTGGAGCTTTATTCTTGTCCTGTTCTGTCATATTGGTAGATTCTTATTCAAAGGTAAATATCATCTTGCCAAGTTCATACCCACTAACAGTTTTTCCATCTATCTTCCTGCTTGCCTTCTCCACACTGTAAAGAGTACAATTCTCTATCAGGGTAGCTTTGGGGGACAACTTGATTCCCAATCTGCCAAACTCATCCTTCAACTTGCCTTTCAATTCCTGATTGCTGATAAAGCCAGGCTGATATATAGCCAAAAGAGCTTTATTTACCTGTTTCTTGTCCTCTACAGCTTTTAGCATCTTCTCCCTGTTCCATCTAAGAGTATTCATTTCAGATTCCTTCAAATACCTTTTGATTAGTGGAAATTCTGGATATTCCTGTTCATAAGATTCAGAAGGGGAATCCAGATAATCTTTTAGTAATTGCTCATAACTGACAGTCATAGCCTTTGCCAGTTTTATATTGAAATCCTCCCATTCATTCTGGTTGGTAAGCTCAAATTTCTCTGATTGCATAAAACTGTCCCTGATGCTGATTCCATCCTTGTATGTCTTCCTTAGTTCCTGCTTATAAATGAAGGATTGCTTTTTCAGATTGTTATACACCATCTTGCCATTAATGATGGAGACTAGTTCAGTGTCTAGGTTCATCCTCTTAATATAGGTCTGTCTCTCTTCCTTATCCAACTTACTCCATCCGCTTAACAACTTGTCAGCTTCCTTCTCCTTATCCTGCATCATCATTTCAAACTCTTCATCGCTCATAACATTCTTATTGGTGGAGAACAGATGGACTATCACATTCCTAAAGATGTTCTGGTATTCATCATTGATTCTGATTCTGCCTGCTATCTGTTCCATAGTAGTACTTATATCCACCAAAGTCTGTGTTCTGTATGCGTCACTGGCTACTATTATCAGCCCGTTATTGGTGAAAAGGTTGCATCCCTGAAAGCATTTCTTTGTAAAGAAATTAATCTTCTTATTGGGACTACTGACTGATTCAATCTGGTATTCGCCCAACAGTTTGTTATTTCTAATCCTGTCAGCACAGCATATCTTCACATCATCTGGATTCAGCTTCAACGTATCTGCTATCTGCTTGATACTGGTTACAGAATTGATGAAAATATATAGTTCTTCCACCTTGCTGACATTGCCGTTTATGTCTGGGAGTGATATGCCTTCATCCAAAAATATCTGTATGAATCTAGCCAGTCCTTTGGTTAATTGCGTGACCTTGTATCTAATAGGAGTTATTTTCGTCACTCCATTCCATTGGACTTTGTAATGTGGAAGCCGTTTCAGGAAATCTATCTCAAAGTCAAGGTCAATTGGAGTGGCAGACAGAAAAGAATAATGCCTGAACTTCTGTATTTCTTCCATCAAGCCATTAATTGCATCATATCTGAAATCCATGTCTTCCAAAATTAAATGGTATTCATCTACCAAGACTTTCCACCCTTCTGTACTGCTCAACCATCCAATTAATTTGGGCAGACTGTCATAGGTCACGGCTATCTTATATGTGGTATTGTTTTTGATATATTTCCTGAACTGGTATTCTCTTACACCACCATAACATTTGAATATTTCATACCTGTTATTCTTATCTGCTGCTATGCTATCCACCAAGTCCTTGAACGGACATACGATAATATAGTTGCTACTGCAATTTGCAGCCACATAAGTGCCACCTACATCTGTCTTTGTCTTGTTTACGATGCCAAAAGGAATACCATCTTTAAATCTTTCTAATTCGCCCAAATATCGGGCATTGCCACCATTAATGATTTCTTGTTTCATTGTGTTTAGATTAACTTAGATTTATAAAATTGTAATCTGTGTATTTGAAATATCTGACTTTAGATTAAGTTTAAGTAGGGTTATTTTTTTCTTCCTATATAGGGACGCTTTGAAGAAAAACTCGTCCATAAGAATAAAATAATAAGCGTATTACTACGCCTATTACTTTACCGCTGACTTAGCATAGTCAAGCAATCTAAATGTTATGTCTTGTATTATATAGTTTATGGCGGAAGCGTCTTTTAAAACTTTAGTTTAAAAGTTTTATGAAGAAAATACCTCTTATTATGTTAGCTTGGCAACAGGGTTAGAACTAAAAAATCATTCCTGTTCCTGTTTATGATGCGGTAGGTAGATTGTGTAGGTCTTGCCTTGAACCATTTTGCGCTTTTTGATGTATCGGTCAGTAGCCCAAAGCCCGATGTGAAGCCTTGTGTCCTTAATACCGTGCTCCAGTGCCATTTTACGAATGTCTGCGTAGGTCAGTTCTTTCATTTGAAGTAGATTTAGGTTTGTAGTGGTGAATCTGGGTGATGAGAAACTCGGTCATTTCTGACTTTCAATCACATTGCAAAGGTATAAAGTCCCGACCGCATCACCAAACAACAAGTCGAAATTGTGGAATATTCGAGTAGAGGATGCGATAAAGCAAAAATTCTCCCCATAGTCGTAACTGTTCGGGGAGAATATGATGTTCAGGCTTACCAGAAGCCTTGATTTCCTCGAAAACTTGTCAGCCCTGATTCCTTTTATCCAATAAGGCTGTAGTGATTTCTTTTATATGAGTGAATCTTTCATTATCCAACAAGCCTATTTCCAAAGCCTTATTGATAAACTGCATAATTGCATCCTTACTGATACCAATCTTAACGCACTTGATAATCATTTCTCTAAAACTGTCATACAAATCTGACTGCTTCCCAACAGATAACTGTTTCACATATTGTTTTGCCACATCAGAATCAGAAGTGGAAGATTGGGAGAATTTTTCTATCTCGCTTATAAGGGACGTGATTTCATTGTCATAACTACACAGTTTCCCATTTTTCAAATGCCCTACCTGTGATTGTAGTTCAACAGCCTTATTGATTTTAGATGCAAAAAATTGAGTATCTAACAGAGTATCGAAGGTGATATTATTAGTTGCATCGTTCGTAGGCTTTGCTTCATTGAGAGAATTTGTCTCCATCTTGCCCATATTAAAAATGCCATTATTTAAACTTTTGAAAGCATTAGAGACTTTCTTTGCTTTATCTTTACTGTTTAAATGAGAATAAACTTTGTCTATCATTTTTGTATCTTCATGTCCTGTCGCTATAATAACAGTTTCCTTGGGGATGCCTTTTCTACACAATATTGTGATAAAAGTATGCCTTGCTGTATGTGTATGCAGTAATTTATAAAGAGGTTGGGTTTGTTTAATCCCGTTTTCTTCATAAGTGATAGGCTCGTCTAATCCTGCTTGTTCTGCTACTTCTTTTAAGGCTTCATTGACAATGGACTTTCTTTCTTTATAATATAATAATTCTTTATTCTCATATTTAGATATAATTTCTTTGGCTAATGGCAATAGTGGAATTATAGCTCTGGCTTTTGTCTTTTGTTGTATAATAGAGATGGTTCCTGCTTCTTCATCCATTTCATTATCTCCATTAAAGAATTTTTGCATATCTCCAATTCGTTGCCCAACTAAGCATTGTAATATGAATAAGTCTCTGATTTCTGTATATTTCTTTATTTGTCTTTCTGTTCCCGTGATGATATGCTTGTAGAATTTATTCAGTTGCTCTTCTGTTAATGAAACTTTTTTGTTATCTGCTAATTCTTTGTTGGATTTATCTTTCACGAACTCAAAACTGTTTAAATTGCTGTCAGACCATTTGAAAGGAATATCCAGTCTTTTATCTGCTATCCCTAGTAAATTAAATATAGTTCCTTTAATTATGTTACGCAAAGTGTTATGAGGATGCAATGGGTTTTCTTTTATGATTTGCTTTTGGTAGCGATTGATAGTATCTAAATTCATGCTCTCCCATGTATTGGGGATTTCATTCTCTTTGAGAAAACGCTCGAATTTGTCTATGTTAGAACGATATTGTTTCTTACTGCTTTCTGCACAAGTCTTTGCTTCTATAATTTGTTTCATTATAAAAGTTGCGGGTTTCTGTAATTCTTTCTTCATCCTATCTTTATATATGTGTTGTTTTAATAGTTTCATACTTTCTCCAATCTCGTCTGGATGCATACAAAGATAATGCTTAAATTCGATGAAATATTCTTTTAGTTTTGTGATTTTCTTGTTCACTATAGTGTTATTTATATTATCTAACTCTGATAGGCGTACGCTGATATATGCTTCTTGTCTTTTTTCATTCCAGTGGTCTGGATATATCTTTACCCCTGTAGATAGTTTAACTTGTTTGTTGTTTATTCTGCATACTAAATAGAGATTGGTTGGCTTCTCGCTACGTGGTTTTCTTAAATTGAAACGAGCTTGCATCTCATTAATAAAAATCTGCCTTTCCATAATCTTGTTCTTTAAAGTTGTTCTTTAATTCGGTTCTTTGAATGTGTTCTTTTAAGGCAATTCTTTCTGATAAGTATTAATTAGCCCCCTCATTAAATATTCTGGCGTGCAGGTATGTGGTTTCGAATAAAAACAATATATTTGCATAGATGTAAACACCTTAAAAAATAAATTAGTGAGAAAAGCAATCCTTTTATTTCTGCTATTTTTAAGCGTAGCCGCAGTCCGCACACAAGGTCAAAACATCACTTTCAGTCATTTGACCACGGACGACGGGCTTTCCCAGTTCTCTGTTAATAGCCTTTATATTGACGAACGGGGAATTATATGGATCGGTACGCGTGAAGGACTTAACCGATATAACGGTAACGATATTAAAAGTTTCAAACTCAATAAGAACGACCCGAACAGCTTGTTCAGCAATACTGTGTTGCGCATCACCGGAAACAAAAACGGGAAAGTATACTTGCTCTGTACGGACGGGGTGGCAGAATTTGATCTGACGACACAAAAATTCAAGACGTTGCTGCAAGGCAATGTGGATGCTATTTATTATAATGAGAGATTATATATAAGTAAAAGAGAAGATGTGTTCGTGTTGAACGAAAGCACAGGCAACTTTGATCTTTACTACCATCTCGCCGGAAAGAATATCTCTTTATCCTGCATCCATCTGGACAAAAAGAAGAACCTCTGGATGGGAACGACAAGAAACGGGCTTTATTGCCTGTCGGAGGGCAAGGAGCTTTCACAACCTATTACTAAAGGAAATATCGCCAGCATCTATGAAGATTCTGCCAAGGAGTTATGGATCGGCAGTTGGGAAGAAGGACTTTACCACATAAAGAAAGACGGAAGCATCGAAAACTTCCGCCACGATCCGAAAAGCCCGAACAGCCTCTGCTCCGACTTTGTGAGAAGTTGTTGCGAAGACAACGCAGGTAACCTGTGGATAGGAACATTTCACGGTCTGAACCGATACGACAAAAGCACAGGTAAATTCCATCTTTATACCGCCAATAATGACAAACCCGACGGCCTCACCCACTCTTCTATCTGGTGCATCGTGAAAGACGAACAAGGTACAATCTGGCTGGGAACTTACTTCGGAGGCGTCAATTACTTCAACCCGGAATATGAAATCTATACCCGTTACAAAACGGGAGATACAGAAAAAGAAGGTTTAAGTAGCCCGATCGTCGGCAGAATGACTGAAGATAAGGACGGGAACCTGTGGATTTGTACCGAAGGCGGCGGCGTGAATGTGTATAACCGGAAGGATAACACCTATCGGTGGTATCGCCACGAAGAAGGAAAGAATAGTATTTCCCATAATAATGTAAAAGCGATCTATTATGACCAGGATAATGAAATTATGTGGGTAGGTACACATTTGGGAGGTCTGAACAAACTCGACTTGCGTACCAATCGTTTCACAGCCTACCGAATGAAAGCGGGAGATCCAACCTCACTGCCTTCAGATATTGTCCGCGACATTGTGCCATATAAAAATAAACTGGTCGTTGCCACACAAAATGGTGTCTGTCTTTTCAATCCGGCAACAGGGACTTGTCAGCAACTCTTCAAAGAGACAAAAGAAGGGAGAGGCATTGGCATGGTAGCCAGCCTTTGCATTGATAAAGACGGCACATTATGGATTGCAGCCACCGGAGAGGGCGTTTACTCCTATCAGTTCGATAGCAATAAACTAACTAATTACCCGCATAATCCTGCCAATCCGAACAGTCTAAGCAACAACAATGTCAACAGCATCATGCAGGACAGCGACGGCAATTTGTGGTTCTGTACCTCCGGAAGTGGTCTCGACCGTTACCGCAAGGAAAGTGATGACTTCGAGAACTTTGACGTACAGAAAGACGGTTTATCCAGTGACTGCATCTACGAAGTATGCGAATCGTCCATACAGCAAGGAGACTTATTGCTGATTACCAATCAGGGATTCTCACAGTTCAACTATCCAAGCAAGAAATTCTATAATTACGGTACGGAAAATGGATTCCCGTTGACTGCCGTCAATGAAAACGCACTATTTGTGACACATGACGGAGAAGTATTCCTTGGCGGTATTCAGGGAATGATTTCTTTCTGGGAGAAGAAATTACATTTCACTCCTAAATCGTATAATATCATTCTTTCCCGCCTGCTTGTCAACGGAAAAGAAGTAGTTCCGGGAGATGAAAGCGGCATCCTGGAACAGTCGATCTGTCATACTCCGGAAATCAGTCTGAAAGCGAATCAATCGATGTTTAGCATCGAATATGCCACTTCCAACTTCATCCCTGCCAACAGAGATGAAATTCTCTATCGCCTGGAGGGTTTCTCGGACGAATGGAACCATACTTACCGGAAGCAAACGCTGATTACTTATACAAACCTGAATCCGGGTAAATATACCCTTGTCATCAAATCACAGAGGGAAGGAATAAAAGAGGCCAGACTGCTGATTATCGTACTCCCTTCATGGTATGAGACATGGTGGGCTTACCTGATTTATACCATTGTCACTATCAGTCTGTTATGGTATCTTATTCAGAACTATAATTCGCGCATCAAACTCCGTGAGTCTTTGAAGTACGAAAAGAAGCATATTGAAGACCTTGAAGCATTGAACCAGTCAAAACTCCGTTTCTTCACTAACATCTCGCACGAATTCCGCACACCGTTAACGCTGATCGTGGGACAAGTGGAAACTTTGTTGCAGGTGCAGACATTTACGCCTAATATATATAATAAGGTGTTGGGAATCTACAAGAACAGTCTCCAATTACGGGAACTGATTACGGAACTTCTTGATTTCCGTAAACAGGAACAGGGACACATGAAGATCAAAGTAAGCCAGCACAACCTGGTTAACTTCCTGTATGAGAATTATCTGCTCTTCCTCGAATACGCCAGCAGTAAACAAATCAACTTCAAGTTCAACAAACAAAAGGATGACATTGAAGTGTGGTATGACCAAAAGCAGATGCAGAAAGTAATAAACAACCTGCTGTCTAATGCAGTGAAGCATACCAAGGCCGAAGATACGATTTCGATTAATGTATCGCAGGAGAAAGACCATGTCATCATTGAAATAAAAGATACCGGTACAGGTATCGCCGCAGCCGAAATTGATAAGATATTCGACCGTTTCTATCAGACCGAGCATCTCAACTCGCTGAATACCGGAGCCGGTACAGGCATCGGACTGGCACTGACGAAAGGTATTGTGGAACTTCATCACGGCACAATCCGGGTGGAAAGCGAGCCGGGCAAAGGAAGCAGTTTCATTATCACCCTCAAACTAGGCAAGGAACACTTCACAGAAGAGCAAATAGCGAAAGATGATACGGAAACCATCCAGCAAACAGAGACTATTGTTCCTTCAGTAGAAATAATCCCTGATTCGGAATGGAAAGAAGAAGATAACAAGCGTATCGAAGACGCCAAAATGCTGATAGTGGAAGACAATGAATCTATCAAGCAGATGTTAGTCGGTATTTTCGAAACATTCTATCAAGTTAGTACGGCTTCCGACGGAGTAGAAGCATTAGAGATGATACAGAAGGATATGCCGAGCATCATTTTAAGTGATGTCGTAATGCCACGCATGTCGGGTACGGAACTTTGCAAACAGATCAAGACGGACTTTAACACTTGCCATATTCCGGTGGTATTATTAACCGCACGTACTGCTATAGAGCACAATATCGAAGGTTTGAAGATTGGTGCGGATGATTATATCACGAAACCGTTTAATACCAATCTTCTGATTTCCCGCTGCAATAACCTGGTTAATTCCCGCCGGCTATTGCAAGAGAAGTTCAGCAAACAACCACAGGCTTTTGCCCAAATGTTGGCTACCAACCCGATGGATAAGGAGATGCTCGACCGCGCGATGGCCATTATCGAACGTCATCTGGACAATACGGATTTCAACGTTAATATCTTCGCCCGCGAAATGGGTATGGCACGTACGAACCTATTCACTAAACTGAAAGCAGTTACAGGCCAGACCCCGAATGATTTCATCCTAAGCATACGTCTCAAAAAAGGCGCTGTCATGTTAAGGAATAACCCGGAGCTGAATATCACGGAGATCTCTGACCGGATTGGGTTCTCCTCCTCCCGCTATTTCAGTAAATGTTTCAAGGAGATTTATCACGTCAGTCCGCTGGCTTATCGTAAAGGAGAAGAGAGCGAAGAAGAAGGGGACGGAGAAGAAACAGATTAGCAGGCAACTATACAAGCACTCTTGCAAAATAATCTTATATTATTAGGCACGGATCACACGGATTTCACGGATTAAAAAACGATGAGTATGAAAACAACAGCGTTAATCCGTGTAATCCGTGCCTAAATTTATGATATAAACGGTTTCTTAGTCCGGACATCTTCGCCCGAATAAAGAAGGTAACTTCTTAAGTGTACTATTTTGTACTTCACTTGTACATTCCTACTCATTCTTTTTCTTCCATTCGCTTATCTTTGTGTTCATTACATTATTTCCTAAAACATTCAGCATTATGAAAAACGTTTCGCGTCTACTTCCCCTATTGTCCGGCATCGTCACGCTGTCAGGATGCAATCATGCACCCCAAAAGAGCAATGGGCAGAATAGCCAAAAGCCTAACATTATTTATATATTTGCAGATGATCTCGGCATTGGTGATTTAAGTTGTTATGGAGCAACGAAAGTGAGCACTCCCAACATTGACCGGTTGGCAGGACAAGGAGTACAATTCACCAATGCTTATGCAACTTCTGCCACCAGCACCCCTTCCCGTTTCGGACTCCTGACAGGTATGTATCCCTGGAGACAGGAAAACACAGGAATCGCTCCCGGTAACTCCGAACTCATTATCGACACTACCTGCGTCACCATGGCAGATATGCTGAAAGATGCAGGATACGCAACCGGTGCAGTAGGGAAATGGCATCTGGGACTCGGTCCGAAAGGTGGAACCGACTTTAACAACCCAATTACCCCTAACGCGCAAAGCATCGGTTTCGACTACGAATTTATTATTCCGGCTACTGTAGACCGTGTACCTTGTGTATTTGTAGAAAACGGACATGTCGTAGGACTTGACCCCAATGACCCTATCACCGTAAGCTACAACCACAAAGTAGGCAACTGGCCCACAGGAGAAGAAAACCCGGAGCTCGTAACCTTAAAACCCAGCCAGGGACACAATAATACAATTATCAATGGTATTCCCCGCATTGGCTGGATGACCGGAGGAAAATCCGCCCTTTGGAAAGATGAAAACATAGCCGATATCATCACTCATAAGGCTAAGAATTTCATTGCATCCCATCAGGAAGAACCCTTCTTCTTATATATGGGTACGCAAGACGTACATGTACCGCGCATCCCCCACCCACGTTTCGCAGGCAAAAGCGGACTCGGCACTCGTGGCGACGTCATCCTGCAACTGGACTGGACCATCGGTGAAATCATGCACACACTGGACAGCCTCCACATCGCAGACAACACCATCCTGATCTTTACCAGCGATAACGGTCCTGTTATCGACGACGGCTATCAAGACCAAGCTTATGAACTTCTCAACGGACATACTCCGATGGGGATCTACCGTGGTGGAAAATACAGCGCTTACGAAGCGGGTACACGCGTTCCATTTATTGTCCGTTGGCCTGCCCGGGTGAAGCCGAACAAGCAACAAGCTCTTTTCTCTCAAATAGATGTGTATGCATCGCTCGCCTCACTTTTGGAGCAACCTTTACGCAAGGGAGCGGCCCCCGACAGTCAGGAGCATCTGAACGTTCTCCTCGGCAAAAATAATACAAACCGTGAGTATGTCGTTCAACAGAATCTCAATAACACACTTGCCATCATAAAAGGTCAATGGAAATACATCGAACCGAGCGACGGCCCTGCTATCGAACATTGGACGAAAATGGAGTTAGGCAACGACAAACAGCCTCAACTTTACGATTTATCCTCCGATCCATCGGAGAAAACGAATGTATCAAAACAACATCCCGACATAGTGAAAGAGTTATCCGAATTATTAGAATCCGTAAAAGAGAAATAGTTTATGAGAACAGAAAAATTGTATGATTTTGCACCAATCTTGAATAATTCTATCCATATTAGAATATTCAATCCGTCTATCTTTGCAAGCGTAGATTCAATAAAATCACTTAATTTTTAATATATGAAAAAACATTTATCCACTCAAACTAGAAAAAGGATGCTCTCCTCCATCGGACTGATCTTGTTTTCTGTTTCTTTTGTACTTGCACAGGTACTTGTTAAAGGTACAGTGAAGGATAACTTAGGAGAAGGAGTGCCGGGAGCCAGTGTTCAGGTAAAAGGTACTTCGCAAGGAACAATCACTGACCTTGACGGTAAATTTGCTTTTAACGTGCCCAATAAGAATTCAATATTGGTTATTTCTTTCATTGGTTATGTCACTGTAGAAATAAAGGCGGATACTCAAAAGCCAATGGTTATCACATTGAAGGAAGACACAAAGACATTGGACGAAGTGGTAGTAGTCGGCTATCAGGAAATACGCAAGAGAGACCTGACGGGTTCTGTTGCCAAAGCCAGCATGGCAGAACTTCTTAGCACTCCGACTGCTTCTTTCGGCGAGACATTAGGCGGACGTATTGCCGGCGTCAACGTAAGTTCGGGCGAAGGTATGCCGGGTGGACAGATGAACATCGTCATCCGTGGTAACAACTCTTTGACACAGGACAACTCTCCTCTTTATGTCATTGACGGTTTCCCGGTGGAAGACCCCTCCATAGCCGCAGCCATCAATCAGAACGATATTGAGTCACTCGATTTCCTGAAGGATGCCTCTGCTACCGCTATCTACGGTGCCCGTGGTGCCAATGGTGTCGTGATGATTACAACCAAGAAAGGAACAATCGGTCAGCCTAAAATTAAATATGACGGAAGTTTCGGTATTCAGCATATCACCAAAACGATTCCGATGATGGATGCATACGAGTTCGTCAAACTACAGGCAGAACGTAGTCCCAAAGATATGGAAACTACCTACTTCATGAATTATGACGGTAAGAAATGGGGACTGGAAGATTATAGGAATATCCCGCAATATAACTGGCAGGATGAAATCTTCCGCAGCGCATGGATGCAAAGCCACAATGTTAGCCTGACCGGTGGTTCGGAAGGAGTTCGCTACAATGCTTCTTTATCTTATTATGACCAGGACGGTATCTTATTGGAATCAAACTACAAACGTGTACAAGGCCGTATGGGTACTACCATCCAAAAGAAGAAACTGAAAATCTATCTGACAACCAACTATTCAAGCACTACAACCACTGGTGGTTCTCCTTCCCAGAACTCATACAGTGGTATGAATAACCTGTTCTATAGTGTATGGGGATATCGCCCCGTGACCGAACCGGACAGACCATTAAACTCGTTGATGGATAACATCATGGACGACGCGATAAACAATACCAACGATTATCGTTTCAATCCTATCATGTCCTTGAAAAACGAATATCGCAAGACGTATGCGAACTATATCCAGTTCAACGGATTTGCAGAATATGAATTTATCAAAGGATTGAAGTTGAAAGTTTCAGGCGGTTACACATTCGATACCCGCAAAGGGGAAACATTCAACAACTCAAAGACCCGTTATGGTAATCCGAAATCATCCGATAAGGTAAATGCAGAAATCTACCATTCTCAACGTGCAACATGGTTGAATGAAAATATTCTGACCTATCAGACCAATATCAAACGGAAGCATTTCTTCAATAGCATGGTAGGTGTAACCCTGCAGAATTCCGACTATGAATACTATTCATACAAAACGGTACAGATTCCGAACGAAGCACTCGGCATGGCGGGAATGAGTGAAGGAACTCCCAGTACGACTAAATCATTAAAGAGTTCCTGGTCTATGCTTTCTTTCCTAGGCCGTTTGAACTATAACTATAAATCATTGTATTATGCAACGGTCTCTTTCCGTTCCGACGGTTCTTCCAAATTCCGTGGTGATAACCGTTTCGGCTACTTCCCTTCCGGTTCATTGGCATGGGGATTCATGGAGGAAGATTTTATGAAACCATTGAAGTCTGTTGTTTCTTCAGGTAAATTAAGAGCAAGCTGGGGATTGACCGGTAACAACCGTGTAGGCGAGTATGATACGTATGCTTTATATCAGATATTGAAGGATAAAGTCGGAGATTTTATTTCGATCGGTAGCCTCCCCAGTGGCGTATATCCGTTCGAAAACAGTCTGACAAGTGTAGGTACAGTGCCCACTTCCTTAAGAAACAGAAAACTGAAATGGGAGACTACCGAACAGTGGAACCTGGGTCTGGATTTAGGTTTCCTGGACGAACGCATCGGATTAACCGTAGACTGGTATCGTAAAACGACTCGTGACCTGTTGCTGAATACTGCACTCCCCACCTCTTCCGGTTATTTCAGTGCCATGAAGAATGTAGGAAAGGTACGCAATCAAGGTATCGAGTTCACATTGAACACGACCAATATCAAGAACCGTCATTTCTCATGGACCACTAACTTTAACATTGCATTCAACAAGAACAAAGTATTAGAACTGGCCGAAAACCAATCTTCTCTATTGAGTGCAGCCAAATTTGACCAGAACTATAACTCCCAATACAGCTACATTGCCAAAGTGGGTTATCCGATGGGAATGATGTACGGATTCATCTACGAAGGTACATACAAATACGAAGATTTCGACAAAGCAGGTGATACATATACACTGAAACGCAATGTTCCGTATTTCTCTTCCGAAAGTAATACACAACCGGGTATGCCGAAATACGCAGACCTGAATGATGACGGTATCATCGACGATAACGACCGTACTATGATCGGTAACGGTATGCCGAAACATACGGGCGGATTTACCAACAATTTCGAATACAAAGGATTTGACTTAAGCATCTTCTTCCAATGGTCGTATGGAAACGATGTATTGAATGCCAACCGCCTGTTCTTCGAGAACAGCAATAAGACACGTGACTTGAACCAGTACGCAAGTTATGCAGACCGTTGGACACCGGAAAACCCGGAAAGTAATATTCCGAGAGCTACCGACTCCGGTTCCAACAAAGTGTTCTCTACACGCATTATCGAAGATGGTTCTTTCCTTCGTCTGAAAACCGTATCTTTAGGATATACACTGCCGAAACAGCTGACCAAGAAATGGAAGATAGACAATGCACGTGTATTCGTTGCCGGTCAAAATCTATGGACATGTACAGGGTATTCCGGTTATGACCCGGAAGTATCTATCCGTGAAGGCGCACTGACTCCGGGACTGGACTTCTCCGCTTATCCGAGAGCCTACTCTATCAGTTTTGGTATAAACTTAGGTTTTTAATCAATCATCCTTCAAACAATTACGTATATGAAAACAATAAAAATAATCATCATATCACTTCTTGTCGGACTTAACTTGACTTCCTGCGATTTCCTGGAAAAAGACCCGACATACACCACTCCTGAAAACTTCTTCAAAAATGAAGCGGACGCTACCTCTTGGCTGACAGGAACCTATGCCATTCTGGGACAAAGTTCCTTCTACGGAAATGAATTCTTATACCTTGTAGGAGGTGACGATCTGGGACACTATGGTGGTGCCAACCGCGGACCTAACAAAAGTGGGTTGATCTGTAACAATGCCAATACAAGTGATCCGGCCGTTGCAGCATTGTGGTACACATTATACTCCGGCATCAACAGAGCCAATATTTTCCTGGAAAATATTGATGCAGTGCCCGATATGAACGACGATACCCGCAAGCAGTACAAAGCCGAAGCCCGTTTCTTACGCGCATTCTATTATTTCACTTTGGTAGAATGTTGGGGAGATGTACCTTTCAAAACTAATTCTACAGAAGATGCTTATAACCTCGCCATCCCGCGTACAGACAAACAGACGATCTATGATTTCATCATCAGAGAGATGTACGGTTCTGCCGAGGATCTCAAATCCGCCCAAGATTTGAACTACTTGCCGGGACGTGTTTCCAAATCGGCAGCTTGGGGTATGTTGGCACGGGTATATATGTTCAGAGCCGGCGAACCTAAGCGCGACAAGGAAGTAGGTTTAGCCAACAGTACGACAAGTGCAGAGATTACAGAATACTTCAAGAAAGCGAGTTACTATGCACAGTTAGTCAGAAACGAAGGACATTCACTGACTGCCAAATATTGGGATTTCTTTATCGACATTTGCTCTGATAAGTATAACACAGCTCTCAATAAGGATGGTGCCAAGGCTAATGAAAGTATTTGGGAAGTAGAATTTGCAGGTAACCGTTCAACGGATGTACGTGCAGAAGGTAGAATCGGTAATATCATTGGTATTCAGGGTAAAGATCTTTCTTCCAAAGCATCCATCACCGGTAAAGGTGACCCGGGTTATGCATACGCTTTTATCTGGAATACTCCTAAACTGCTCGAATTGTATGAAGCAAACGGTGACATTGACCGTTGCAACTGGAACATCGCTCCATTCACTTACACCCAGTCAGCAGGAGAAGGTACTCCGGTAGACGGTCGTGAATTTGTAAAAGGAAAAAGAGATGAGGTGGAACAACAATACTGGGACAAATCCTTCAGCTATGGTAAAACAGAGCCGGGTTCTACTTACGGTGATCGTGAATCGAAGAACGATGCCAATAAGAACCGCAACAGGGCTGCCGCCAAATATCGTAGAGAATATGAAGCAGACAAGAAGAGCAAAAACGATACTTCCATCAACTTCCCTCTTCTCCGCTACTCTGACATTTTGCTGATGATTGCAGAAGCTGAAAATGAAGTCAACCATGGTCCTAATGATCTGGCTTATGAATGTATCAATACAGTAAGAGAACGTGCAGGAATCAAAAAACTTGCAGCAAATCTGGATGAAGAGAGCTTCCGCAAAGCTATCAAAGACGAACGTGCAATGGAACTCTGTTTCGAGTACACACGCCGTTTCGACCTGATCCGTTGGGGAGACTATTACAAACTGATGCAAGAACAAGTGGACAAGGCACAGGCTGACGAATCCTGGAAGTTCGGAATCAATGTATATACTTACTTCAATATTCCGAAGTCTTACAATTATTTCCCGATTCCTGCCAATGAAATAGGATCAAACGGTGCTATCAAGACGAATAATCCGGGTTGGTAATTCTCTTAATAACTTTAAAAAGAAAAGGACATGAAAACAATATATAAAAGTTTGATGACTATCGCTTTTGCCGGACTATCCCTGGCTTCATGCGACAAGGAATTAAAAGAAGAAACAGCAATGGAAGTGGGTGTGGTGACAGACAGCAATGTCAGCTTCGATGGCAAAACTGTGACTGTAAAGAAAGGAAGCCCTGTAACGTTCAGCTTTGATGGTGACCCTGATTTTATAACATTCTTCAGTGGAGAAATTGACCATGAATATAGATTCCGCAATCGGACAGAGATGCAAATAGAGGATATTGAAAAATGTGAAATTAATTTCGATATGATCGCCCAATATGACGCACCACCCAAAAACACCCCGCAAACTGCATTAGACATTTTCATTTCCGATAATTTTCCGGGAATGGCCAAGAATAACTTTGAAGCAGATAAGCAACTTGTAGAAGGATTTGACTGGACATATTTAATACCAACAGACGAATTGCCGGTGAAAGTAGAAAGCAATACTAAATCATATCCATACACTAAAAATCTAGCGTCTTATCTTGGAAAACAAATCACCATTGCTTTCCATTACAAAGGCGGTCAGGACGGTACTGTTAGACAACCTAAATTTACTTTTAACAATATACGCATAGAACTGGCTTTTAATAATAATAAATCAGAAACTGTCTATGCAAAAAATCTAGGTTTCACACCACTAAACATTGTAAATAATGAAAGTGACCAGCAATCGGACAAAGTTAAAGACAGAGAGTATGGAGCAGTTGATGGTGGTGTACCCGGATTTTGGAAAACAGTTATACCGACGGAAATAATAGTATCCAGCTCTGCGGCTGGAACTACACTAAAAAATAGTTGGCTAATCTCCGAACCACTCTTACTCAATGGTTCCTGCGATCCTGACGCCGGTGTAGCCATCAAGAATATCTCGCAATCATTAGAGATATACTCACATACCTACGAGGAGGCCGGAACATACACCGCTACCTTCGTAGCCAACAATGCAAACTACGTCCATCAAGGTGGTCAAGTAGTACGTGAACTGACTATAAACGTTGTAGAATAATAGTATATCCCCCAATTTTTCTAACCTTCAATCATAGAAAACGTTTATAAAAATCAGACTTTAATCAATTTAACATTAAAAAGAGAGGGTCCGCGAGGTTCCTCTCTTTTACTTTTTCCATATCTTCATTCTTCACAGAGAAATATTTTTCTTTATTCAACTGGCGTATAAATCAACATTTATATATAAGTTTGCACAAAAATAAAAACAATGCAAAAGACTCTTCCTATTCATTTTGCCCCATTACAAGGTTACACCGACGTAATTTACCGTAATGCTCATGCTGCCTGCTTTGGAGGTATAGACACTTATTACACTCCATTTGTACGACTCGAAAAAGGCAGCTTCCGCCATAGAGACATCCGGGGAATCGAACCCGGGAATAATCAGGTTTCGCATCTGATTCCCCAGCTGATAGCCCCTTCTACTGAAAAGGCTGAGAAGATTTTATCCCTATTCATTGAAAAGGGATATAAGGAAGCCGACATTAATATGGGATGTCCTTTTCCCATATTAACCAAACGCCACAATGGTTCCGGCATTCTTCCTTATCCGGAAGAAGTGAAGGAATTGCTCAATCTTGTTTTGAAGTATCCGGAAATCAGCTTTTCAATAAAGATGAGATTAGGATGGGAAAATCCGGATGAATGTCTTCACTTGGCACCTATCATCAACGACTTACCTTTGCGGCAAGTAACCATGCATCCCCGATTAGGGAAACAGCAATATAAAGGGGAAGTAAACCTGGAAGGATTCTCCGCCTTCCAGGAGGTATGCAAGCATCCGCTTATCTATAACGGAGACATTCATTCTTTGGAGGATATCCAACGTATCCAGAAACAATTTCCGGCATTGGCAGGCATTATGATTGGGCGGGGACTGCTTGCCAATCCGGCTCTGGCTTTGGAGTATAAAGAGAATCGAATCTTAACCGCCGATGAAATGAGGGAAAAATTTCATTCGATGCATACATCTGTATACACTCAATATGCAGAACAGTTGGAAGGAGGAGACGAACAGCTTCTAAACAAGATGAAAACTTTCTGGGAATATCTGACGCCACAAGCAGACAGAAAATTACTGAAAGCAATTCATAAAAGCGGAAGTCTCAATAAATATAATCAGGCGATTCTAGCCTTTTTTAATCAACGATAAACTGATAAACCGGTAATTTTATGTAATTTTGCGCCCGTTTATAAACAAGCACATTATGAAAAAATACATTCTATTATTTCTTTGTCTGATAACTGTATCAGGCAGTTTCGCACAAATGAAGGATTTCAAGTTCAAATTCTACGGACAAATTCGTACTGATTTCTATTACAATAGTCGTGCCAATGAAGAGACCGTAGACGGGTTGTTCTATATGTACCCGAAAGATAAGGTACGTGATCCGGACGGGAATGATTTGAACTCAACTCCTAACAGTAACTTCTATACCTTGTATTCACGTCTCGGAGTAGACGTTGCCGGTCCGAAGCTGGGAACAGCCAAGACATCTGCCAAAGTAGAGGTCGACTTCCGTGGTACAGGGACTTCTTATTCGGTCATTAGACTCCGCCATGCTTATTTGAATCTGGATTGGGGAAAATCGGCTGTATTGCTCGGGCAAACTTGGCATCCGTTATTTGGAGATGTATCGCCGCAGATTCTTAATCTTTCCGTAGGAGCACCGTTCCAACCTTTCAGCCGTGCGCCACAAATTCGTTATCGCTATACAAACAAAAATTTCCAACTTACCGGAGCAGCAGTGTGGCAATCACAATACACCTCACAAGGTATCAATCCTGACAAACCGAAAGAAAGCAAAAAAAGTCATGAATACTTGAAAAATGGTTGCATTCCGGAGATATATGTAGGAGCTGACTACAAGAAAGACGGTTTATTGGCAGGTGTCGGCATTGAATTGTTATCATTAAAGCCACGCACAAATGCCTTGGGAGCAAACGGAGATAAATATAAAATAGACGAACGCATAACTACCCTTTCTTACGAGGCCCATGCGAAATACACCCATAAAGCCTGGTTCATTGCCGCAAAAAGTGTATTGGGTTCCAATCTTACACAAGCTTCCGGATTAGGCGGATTCGGCATTAAGTCAGTCAACGAGCACACCGGAGAACAGAAATATACTCCAATACGTTTCTCCAGCTCTTGGTTGAATGTTGTCTACGGACAGAAATGGAAACCTGGTATTTTTGTAGGATATGCTAAAAATCTGGGAACAAGCGATGCACTATATGCCCCGAACGGAACTGACGCTCAAGTGTATGGAACGGGAACAAACCTCGACCAGTTAGTAACAGCAGGCGCTGAACTGACCTACAATGTTCCCCATTGGAAATTCGGATTGGAATATACCTTAAGCTCTGCATGGTATGGTTCACTTAATGCCTCCAATGGAAAAATCAGAGATACTCATGCCGTATGCAACAACCGTATTGTTGCTGTTGCCATGTTTATGTTCTAACCCTCTACACAAATATTTTGATTATATATCTGTCACCTGTCACCGATCACTGCCTAATAATTTGATTATAAACGATTAACATTGTGACAGCAATCGGTGACAGCATTATGACAGCAATATTGCTGTCACTGGAAATAAAGGCAAGACGGCATTGCGGAGACGCTTACAAACAGACTAACTACATTTCATAAACCGGAGACATTCATTCCGAGAGTTCAAGCAGTTATATTTATTTCATTAATATACAACCTTTGTTTCAAGGCACGTAACTTTTGTTTTCAAGCCTTGAAACTAAAGTTTCATACGCTTGAAACCAAAGTTTCTCCTTGTAGAAACCAAAGTTTCCGCGGCTGGAAACAACAGTTTCAAAGCTTTGAAACTATTGTTTCTACAAAGGCAAACAGGATATCTCCTAACTGTATAACTCTTATTTCTTCAGTTCCACTTCAAAGCTAGCGCCATCTTTGCAACTGAATCGCAAGATTGTTTGCTTTTCATTGGAAGAGACTACTTTACAATAGGGAGTTTCTTCCACATTCCATCGGCCTTTTATGGTCACAGTCACTGGTATTTCACTACTTCCATTATTAATCCACGGACGAGAGTAGATACTACGTTCAATCCGCTTCCCGTCTTTGTCAAACGCTTCGTCACTTGGACCGCGATACAAAGCCAAATCAGGTTGTGCTACCGTCAGTTTAATCTTATCAGCAGATTCTTGATGAGTCATAACCAGGCAGGAAGTATCCACACGTTGCAACAGACCACCCGGCAACGTTGTTTCAGGAGTTTCAAACAATACATAAGAAACAATCTGCTCAGAAGCGGACTCTACAATATGCGCCTTCCGATCTTGCTGTAATACTTTATAAGCTGGCTTTTTTGCAAACTTCTTCATCGCGGTTTCATTCGTTTGAGGCAAAACAGCGTATTCATACCTTCCGTTTTTTGGTGCCTTTCCATGATCTACAACCAAAGAAACCCAATCACCCTTTGTTTCCTTTCCCGTATTCTGCATTCGCGAATGTTGAGGGAAGTTCTTCTCAAACCGAATGGCTGTCGGAACATAATAACCTGTTCCCAAATGATCTACCCATACTTTCTTATCTCCCTGATAATTTCTCCAATAGTCATGTCCCGCCTTATCTGTGACTGCCAATTGGAAGATAGTCGTTTCAGTGGGGAATTCCGTATTTGTATTTTCAATATCCGATCCAAGGCAGACAATCATTCCATCGATGAAATGGTAAGATTTACGTGCCCGGTGCGATCCGTTATACTTGTCGTGCTCGTGCAACTTCATTCCGAAGTTACCATTCATCTTCTGTTGAGACAATCCGCCTGCAAAAGCTTCATCCGAATAAAGCATTTCTTCCATTCCCGAATAACGGTCTACATTGAGTACTTTAGCCTGCAATTGTTCCAACGGCAAATGAATAGATGTAACTCCCGGGATACGGTTCCAGTCAAAACCTTCCTGCTGCCAACCACTAGTGGCCGGAGTCACTGTCTGCCCCGGTGCAGCAGTCAATATCTGCAAACTGCCGTGTGCCAGATAGCGACCATATAAATTCGCTCCCAAATAATGTTCAGCCGCCCATAAATAACGGGAATGTCCACGGGCCACGGCAGACCAGTTACTGCGACGTTGAACAGAGATACAACCATAGCCCATTGCTATATTCCCCTGCGGATCCGGTTCCGGACGGAAACCTTTCTCTATCAGAAGCTTTGCCGCTTTGCGTTCTTCAGCATTTGAAACTTTGGGCATATATTCGGGAGCATCATTCTCAACGCCCGAATTTGAAATCAAACGAAGATAAGAAGAAGCCATTTCACTATCATATTCCGCCTTTCCATCGGGAGAACCGGCTAAAGCCATCATGGCAAAATGCATAGGAACCAGTTTACCTTTTCCATCCGGATGACGACCGGACATAGAAAGAGGGAAATTCAGTTTATTGCAATAAAAGCGCATGGTCAGCAATACATTCTTCACCGTTTCATGAGCCAACTTGGAAACAGCAAATTCCGTCCGGCTAAGAAGATAAATCATGTTTGTTGCCCCATCCAGTCCGCCTACGGCATAAGCCGGATAGTTATTGCGATGATGGAAAGCACCTCCGTCCACTTTAAATGAACCGGACAACCCCAGTGCAGGACGGCAACCATAATCAATCCAACGAGAGAAAGACCGTAAGTATTGCAATTTCTCCGGTGTATCTTCCATCATTAGAATACTGGCAATACGCCCTGTGGTCTGCGTATTGAAAGAGTCCATATCAATTCCGTCAACTTCCGGTTTGGGATACACTTCGTTAGTAATCGCATACCAGCGTAATGTCCGTTCGGCTTCTTGGAGTTTGCCTGCTTCTCTAAGCACATCTTTCATCAAGAAATATGCCAGATACAGGCCGCGAACACTATACCCGTAATGATGGATATTTCCCCAACAACTACCATAAGCCACGCCCTGATCGGTTATGTGATCGTACATTGCCAAGAACTTCTTCTTCATTTCTTCCCGAATCACCGGTTTCGCCGTACTATTATTATATGCAACAGCTATTTTTCTCATCAGATCGAAATAAGCACGCATTTCCACACCCATCTTAGTGAGCATATCCTTGTTCCAATCCGGAATGATTCGTTCATAAGCTTCGGCGGCACGTACCATATAGATAGGTACTCCCGAAACCTGACCGTTTTTGTAAGTGATCTGATAGAAATCATATTTCTTGCGAATATTCTCAACCTCTTTATCTGTGATCTTGCCCTTCGTGTAGATCATATCACGAAAACGCTTCTCTAACAGTTGCATCTCTTCCCGTTGCTTGTTGCCTACAGGAGTTAGTTCAATATCCGGCTTTAAAAGAGAATGTTTATAAATCACCAGCCAATGGTTGGTGGTTCCGGCATTGACAAAAGGGACTTGCAGATCGGCCGTCTGTTGACGTGCATCAACCTTAGTAGCCGTAATCAAATGATCGATGAAAAGGGTTCCTTTTGAATTTGGAGCAATAATTCGGAGTTCATTCATGCCTTCTTCCGGTGTGCCTTGCATATCACGTTCATAGCAGACCCATGCAGCGCGCCAACCACTGAAATTAATACCAAAAGGGAAAGATGTGCATCGTTTGCCGTCTTTCAGAAACTGAAACTCAATAGTCGCATTCTGAGGCACTTCATTATAAACCCACACAATAAAAGCCGAAAGATATAAATCCTTGCCGGTCGGATCTTTCTTCTCAAACTTCAGGTCTTTCTTGAATTCCAATATACCACCCGGTTCAAATGTCCATTCCAACGAATGTTTTCCATCTTTATAATGCAGATCTGATACCGACAGGCGGGAATGGGTAGCGGTGATACAATCCGGTATTTGCGGTTTTTCAAAAGAAAACATCCGCTCATCTGTTACGACTTGCGCATGAAGGAATGTTGAACACAAAAGAGAAAATAGAGTTGTCACTCCAAATTTAATAAAAGGTTGTTTCATCATGGATATATCGTCTTATTAGGTTTTTCAGTATATAAGTCAGAGAGTAGTCACTTTAAAATCTGTAAACAGGACATGATTCTGCAAGAGACGAAGACCGAAGTGTCCGTCACCTTCGCCGCCTGTAAGAACATAGCGGAACAGTTCTTCACCATTCACAGAATAAGTCGTGATTCCTTTTTCCACTTTAATGCGAATCTGATACCACTGATTGGGAACAAGCAAGTGAGAGGCATCAGTATATTCTTTCAATAAGGGTTTCACCTTGTCATCTGCTACTCCATAATATTCTCCTCTGTAACGACGGAAACGAGTCGTCGAGTTATCATTTCCCCCGTATCCAACGTAGAAAAGGTTTAATGTGTTGTAGTTTTTAAAGATGCCGTCGCGCCACTGACTACGAGTGAAAAGATCATCTGGGTATTTAGGGTCATTGGCAGCCCAAAAACAATTCAAGTCACTCAAGCGATCGTACTTCCCTCCTTGCATCACCATACAAGTGCGGTAACTAACCTCATAATTCCCCGCCAATCGCTGCTGATACCACATAGTCAATCCATCCGGCACGATCAATTCTAACGTATCTGTACGTTCTATCACCTGCAAGGCATGGGATGCATCTTCTATCTTCCATTGTTGTGCAAACGCATTTTCGCATTGTGCAAACAGCACTACACTATCCAAGAGAAATAAAGTAATCAAACTGTAGCTAATAAAAAATCGCTTCGTCATTACGGTATTAGTTTAAAGATAATTCTTCCGGATACAAAGAAACCCCTCTTTTCGAAAAAAGAGGGGCTCAAATTGTACAAAATATCTCAAATAATGTATTGACCGGGATTTTGTATTACCAAGCTTCTACCACTTTTTCAGCAGCCGGATGCAAATACCAATCCTTGTTATCAGCTCCATTGCTAGTCACCCAAGCACGGAATTCAGGATAAGCGTTATCAAAAAGCACCTTTTCATAAGCATGTTTTACGCCAACAGGAACTTTAATTCCCCAAACAAAACCATTCTTATTACAATATGGAACACCTTCCATCATTTCACCGGCTGAATCAGCTTCGTAATTAGTATAAAGATAAGAAGGTCTATAGCCTTTCATGTGAATCTCTTTATTCGTATTTGTCACAATAAAGAAATTCTGATTATGAGTATCAGTAATAAGAGCACGATAAGCTTTCAATTGATCCAAATCTTCAGTAAGACTAGTACGAACCTTAGCTCCCAAAATAATTTCTGCACGCAACATGCCTTGTCCCGGATTTATAAAACCTTTTGTAGTCTGGAAGAAATTAGTATTATCACCCAAAGCACTCAAACCATCCATTATGATAACCGGACTACCGTGTTCCGTGTCTACCGTAACTTTACAAAATTGCGATTTTCCAAAGAGTTGCTGTTGAGGCATTTCTGCTTTCATTTCCCCAGTAGCAAGTTCGGTTTCTTTTCCTTGTCCTTCTTTCAAAAGAATACGGGTTGCAACAGTCTCTATATACTTTTTATCCAAGCCACCTAATACTACACCTAATTTAATAGGATATCTACCGCCTTTAGCACGAATATCCAAAGTCAACTTCAATCCTTCTTTATATCCCTGACCAGCTTCGAACCATTTTTCAGCCTGACATTCGGTTACTTTCAAATCGTACTCAAAAACAACATCGTTCAAATCATTGTCTTGACCTGGTTCAATCGGCCAATTGTCTTCAAACATAGCAACGCCTGTATTATGATAGAAAAACCATCCATCATCTTCCTCACTAGTTACCGCCACCGCATCTTCAGGTACAGTTATTGCTACAGTCTCGCCACTCCGAGTCACGCTATTTATCGGAAATGATGCTGTTTTATCTGTTCCATCAGAATACTTCAAATAAATATTGGCACAGTGAATAGGCACATTCAATTCCAAGTCTTTCTCTCCATCAACAAGCAGGCCACTCACCAACAAACTTCTTTCCTGATTTTCTGAATCCCAATACAAATCAACCGCTACAGGCTTACTTGAATAAACTTTAGCAGAGACAGTACGACTAGTTGCAAAATCAAACCCTGCCGGAATAACATACTGTGGGTAATCATCTCCTCCTCCATTATCCACTATCCCCTCTTCATTGTTACTGTCTGTACAAGCAACAACCAACATCGTCCCCATAAGGACATACATCAAACTTTTAATTTTCATCTTAATCTAATTTTTAAATTTATTGTTTGTTTTAGTTTCCCATGAAAGCTCTACCTTATCACACCCATATCCGAACCCTATATGTTAACTTATCGAAAATATAATTAACGCTTAATAGTATTTTAGACGTCCTTATTCGTAATTTCAATCCTTTCCATCGAAAATAATCACAAGAGCTCAAATATAGCTCAAAAGCCCTGTTCATAAACAATGGATAATATATACAAGTTATTTAGTATATTTGCATCAGACAGAACATTCAATACAACAAATATAGAACTTTTGTTTTGAATATACAAGTTTTATAGATTAAATATCAAGGGAAATGGATCAAGTACTGTATGGTATAGATTACATAGAATATTATTTCTATTGGATATATTACAAGTTTATTGGCTATCCTTTAATCATAAGAATATGCTCAATTGCGGTAATGTTTTGTATTATTGCGTACTTGTTTCTCCTATTCCATATTATATATGGTATATTCAAAAGGCGGAAAGAGAAGCGAAGATACAACAAAGCTTTCGACAAATATTACGAGGAAATGAAATCTATCTCGCTAGATTCTAACACATTAAGTGAAGAGGAAATCGCAGACAGATTACAGTATGATACGAAAAAACGTCCCAAGCCTAATGAATTACGTATTATCACTCAACTATTAACAGAAATCAAGAGTGTACATGAAGATGACATCCATGAACTAAACTATCAAACGATTCAAACCGTATTCCAGATCACGCGTTTCCTTGAACGCGAACTTCAATTCGGCTCCAAAAGAGCAAAGATACAAGCGCTGAAACTTATTCAATCCATCAACGGATATGCCTCTGAAGCGGTATTGGTGCGCTTCCTCTATCATCGTGAAATAGAATTGAGGAACTCTGCACGCTACACTTATATGTGGCTAAGCCAGGGAGATCCGTTCCGTTTCTTCGACGAAGACATCGGCATGAAGTTGAGACAATGGGATATGATGGAATTGCATGCCATCTTGGAACACCGCAAGAAGGTGGGATATAACACACCGAGCTTTATAAAATGGGTGAATACTTCGGCCGAAGAGAATGTTAAGATATTCTTTATCAACGAAATCCGGTTATATAATGAAACCGATAGTGCTCCCATTCTGGCTAAACAAATCAACGCACGCTCTACCGAAATCCGGGGCGAAGCGATCAGAACTTTAGGAAAACTAAAATATAAAGAGATCGAGCCCAAGCTGATTGAAATGTATCATGTGCAACCGGAAGAAGTCAAACGACAAATCATTTCGGCTGTTGCAGACCTGAAAACAGATAAAGCATTAGGATTTCTTTACAATGCTTATGATGAAGCAGACAACTGGGGGACAAAACGTATCATCCTGAAAGCCCTCTATGAATACAGTGCAATGGGAAGAAAAACATTCGATCAATTGGAGAGAAAAGCTGATTCCCACACAGCTATATTGTTTGCCCATACCAAGCATCCGTTAATCAACCAGTTAATTTAGAGAATATGAGAGATATAATATTTACATTCTTCAATTATTTCGTATTCTTTTATACGAGTATGCTGGCGATATTCTTCGTCACATTCGCCTTCCTCTCTTTCATTTCTCTGAAACGGAGAAAAGATTACTATGTGGAAAGTTATATGCGGAAAACAATTAAAGAATCTCCCTATACACCGGGTATTTCGGTAATTGCCCCTGCTTTCAATGAAGAAAAGACAATCATTGATAACGTGAACTCTATGCTCGCATTGGAATACCCACTTTTCGAGGTGGTGATTGTAAATGACGGAAGCACGGACAGTACGTTGAAGAAGATGATTGAACATTACGAACTGATAGAAGTTCCCTATGCCTATATTGAGCGAATCAAAACCAAACCGTTCAGAAGACTCTTCAAATCTACCAGTCCGAAATACAGTCGGCTCATCGTTGTAGACAAAGAGAATGGAGGAACCAAGGCGGATGCATCCAATGCAGGTATCAATGTTTCTTCATATCCTTATTTCATCTGTACGGACGTAGACTGTATCTTAGAGAAATATGCTCTTTACCGCTGTATATCGCCCATCATATCTTCCGATAAACAGGTAATCGCAGTCAGCGGAACGATGTTGATGGCAAACGGATGCGTAGTGAAAGACGGGCAGATAGTAGACGTGAGAACTCCGCGTACTCCGATTCCGCTTTTCCAGAACCTCGAATACATGCGTTCCTACCTGATTGGTAAGATGGGATGGTCTGCAATCAATGGTATGCCGAATGTTTCCGGTGGATTCGGTCTTTTCGACCGTTCCGTAGCCATTGCAGCCGGAGGATACGACGGTACTTCCTTTGCAGAAGATATGGACCTCATTACCCGCATGGTAGGATATATGTGCGACTTCTCCCGTCCTTATAAGATTATTCAGATTCCTGATACTTGCTGTTGGACAGAAGGACCTCCCAACTTGGCGATGCTTTACCGTCAACGTACCCGTTGGGCACGAGGATTGTTCCAGACACTTAGTATCCACCATAAGATGATCTTCAAGAAAACATATAAACAGATGGGATTGCTGACTCTGCCTTATATGTTCGTATTTGAGTTTCTGGCACCCATCATCGAGCTTACCGGTTTGATCGTATTTATCTATCTGGCCTTTACAGGAGCGGTCAACTGGAATACGGCGTGGATGATTTACCTGACGATCTATACGTTCTGCCAGTTCCTTTCCATCGTCGTTATTACCTACGACTATTACGTCGGGATGCTTTATAAAAGAGGATACGAATATCTGTGGATTATCATAGCGTCCATATTGGAGCCCATCTTCTATCATCCCATCATCACTTTCTGTTCATTGAGAGGATACCTTAGCTATCTGACCAATAGAGACTTCAAGTGGAAGAATATGGAACGTAAAGGATTCAAGCAGAAAGAAGAAAATACGGATGATGCTGAAACAGCGGCTATGAAGCCTGAACCGGCTACGATTTAAACAAGAAAGAAAGATTAAAGACAAGATAGAATGAACAGAGAATTTCTCCATAAGATCACCTTATTAGGTTGTCTGTTTTTGCTGATAACCTCTTCCTCCGGAACCGATAATGGATTCCAGACGCCGGAGCAATATGCCCAAATTGTGCAGGAGCATTTTGCGAACGAGGAATGGGAAGCAGGAAAAGAGCTGTTGGAGGAGGGCCTTCAGAAATACCCGAATGTTTCTGACCTTGAATGGCTCATGGGCAAATACTGGTTTCACGAAAAGAATTATGACCAGTCGCGTTATCATCTTGTTAAAGCAATAGACGACAATTATAACAACGTCAATGCCAAACACCTGCTGGTAGACGTGGAAGATATTACCGAAAACTACTCCAGTGCCATTTGCTACGTTAATGAGTTGCTGGAAGTGAATCCGTATTGGAGAGGCTTATGGCGAAGGAAGATTGAACTATACCGCAAGCAGAACAACGATGTGGAAGCGGATCGCCTGTTGAAACGAATCAATCAGATTTACCCGAACGATACCATTCTAAGGAAGGATTACATCTACAGCATGGAAGTAGGCTACCAACAAATGAAAAAAGGCGGTAACCGGAAAGAAGCGATCGAGAGACTGACGGAGCTAATCAAGGTATCTCCGCAAAACGAAGAATATTACCTGGACATCATCAACCTGCATCTGCAGGAAGGAAACCGGGAGGCTGCTCTAGGCTGGTCCTCCAATGGTTTGGCTGCCATACCGGGAAGCGGCGCCCTCATCGTCAAAAGGGCAAGTATCCTCAGTGAATTGGCGCGTTATCCGGAAGCACTGGCATTTATACGCGAGCAAATGAAGAGAAACAATAGTCCTGCCATACGGCGTATGTACAACGACTTATTGATGGAAGCTGCCCGTGCAGAGAAACAGCGGGACCCTTATGTATTATATGGCATGGCCTATGAAGGAGGCAACAAGAACAAGGAAGCATTAGACTATTTATTGAACACTTCCGTCACCCGCGGATATACCGACGATGCCCTCTTCTATATCAGAGAGGCTAAAAAACAATATGGCAACAATGATAAAGGAATTCTCTATAAAGAATATATGCTTTATCGCCAGATGAATGAGGATGATCTTGCCTATTCAACGCTGAAAAAGATGTACGAGATGTATCCTGATGATTATGACATTACGCTTGCCATGAGCGCGCAGCACATGAAGAAAGCTGAAAAACTGATGGAACTCGGTCTGTATGCGGAAGCATTGCCGCACGTATTGTTTGTATCTCAAAAACATGTAGACAACGACGTGAACGGTGCCGCATGGGAAAAAGCCTTGAGTTGCTATATCAATATGAAACGTTACAATGAAGCACTTGCCACATTGGATACCATCACCCTTCACTTCCCGGATTACGAGAACGGTACGTTGAAAAGGGCCTTTATTCTCGATAAAATGGACAAAACCGAGGAGGCTTTGCAACTATATTTGTCTGCCATCGAGCAGAGCGACGAGGATATGCGTATCTTCTACGTCATCGGATACGAGGAACTGGCAGTGCCCTACATCAAAAAGTGCATGGAAGCCGGAGCTACGAAGAAAGCATACGAAGAAGCCATCAAACTGGTCAGCCTGAATCCATCGAGCGATCTTGGATTACGGTATGCCATTAACTCGTCCGGTTTACTCGGAAAATACGATGAATTCGAGAAATATACAGCGCAAGGAATCAATTACTATCCTGAAGAACCGTTCTATCAGGCAAAGAGGGCTACTGTTCTTGAACGCGACAAGAGATACGAAGCTTCTTTGGAATTCCTGAAACCGATACTCAATAAATACCCGAGCAACAAAGAGATTATAGGCGCATTCTCACAAAGCAGCGAATATCGTGCCCTGCAACTGACAAAGGCGAAAGAACCCGAAAAAGCTCTCGCTGTTCTTGATACAGCTTTGCTTTACGACAGCCAGAACAAGTCGTTGAAATACACCAAAGGCGTGGTATATGAAGCCAACAGACAAGCGGATTCAGCCTATTATTATCAAAAGTATTACGAGCCTTCCATCATGGAATACCGTTCTTTCCAACGGCACTTATCGGGCCTTAGAAGCATGATGCTCAAGAATGAGATCGCTTTGACCTACCTGCGTGCACGCTACGGAGAAGAAGACATCATTACCTCCGTTGCCACCGCCGAATACACCCGAAAAGGCCAGAAGAACAGCTACACGGGACGTCTCAACTATGCAGGACGAAGCGGCTCGGCAAGCGACAGCATGGAGGCTGAAGAACAGACACCGGGAGGGGTCGGCATCCAGGTACAGGGAGAATGGACGCATCACTTCTCACCGAAGTGGAGCACTACGGTCAATGCCGCCTTTGCTACCAAATACTTCCCGGATATTACCGCCGATGTTGCCATACGGCATTATCTCAAGAATGACTGGGAAATAGGAGCACATGTGGGATACAGACGTGTAGCTGCCTATACGAAACGTTATGAATGGAACGACGAATTCTTTGCAGGAGGCACCGGAGATAACGGTTATCTATTTACCGGCTGGAATGAGTCAAAGACCAACCTGCTCACCGTAGGTGGAGAATTAGCCAAAACTATCGAAGTCGTTCGCCTCAACACGAAGCTGGATATGCATTTCTTCAATTCCAACTTCTACTACAATGCACAGATTGGTGCCAAATACTTCCCGGCTAATGACGGAAAGACGAATATCAACGCCATGGCAAGTATCGGATCGGCCCCGGAAACGGCTGTATTGGATTACGCGCTGCCCGGCTCTTTCTCACACACCAATACAATGGTAGGACTGGGAGGCCAATACATGGTCAGTCCTAATATTACCATAGGTCTGATGGGTACCTGGAATACCTATTATAACCAGACCAACACCGTGCGAGGGAGCAGTCCGCTCAACCCGATAGAATCCATATCGACACGCTATAAAAACTTATATAACATCTATGCACAAGTCTATATTTCATTCTGACACGCTTTGCCCCATATTGGCAGGAATGATATGTATTTGCTGCCTTTTATCCGGCTGCCGCATGCAGGCACGCACGGAGATGTTCCCATCTAAAGAAGGATACCTCATCACAATCGGCGAAGATCCGACGGACAGAGATACCCGATGGGCCAAATACCTGTACGAGCACCTCAAGAAACGTGCAAACGACGATGAAATGGTCGCTTTCGGTGTCTCCGAGATGGATATGTGGCGTATCATCATACAGATAGACCCGACATTGCAGAGAGGATTCAAAGTAGCCTGCAAAGGTTCGGATATCAGACTGACCGCAAGTGACGACAAACAAATGTTATGGCTGCAATACCAGCTGATAAAGAAGATCAGTAAAGAAGACCCGCGCATAGACGGTTCGGATCTTCCTCCCGCCCTTATCAACCTTAATGATACTTGCGGAGCTTTTGCATTTGACTATCAAAGTATTTATTCTCCATACGGCCTGAACGCCGATCATACAGGCGTTATCGGTCTGAACAACTTTGACGACAGCTGGGGAATATGGGGACACAACCTGCGAAAAGTATTGGGAAAAGATGCAGAGAAAGTATATGCCACCATTCACGGGAAAACAGATGACTCACAACTGTGTTTCTCTTCCGAGGACATGTATCACCAGATAGAAAGTTATATCGTAGATAACTTCGGTGAAAAGGGGAATTTCCGTTTTGTAATCGCACCGGATGATACTCCGTATGCCTGTACGTGTGCCACCTGTACCGCATTGGGAAATACAGAGAAGAACGCAACTCCCGCCGTTACGGAACTGATCCTCCGCCTGTCGCAGCGTTTTCCCAAGCACACGTTCTTTACGACTTCCTACCTGACTACGCAACAAGTCACAGACAAGCAACTTCCGCCTAACGTCGGGGTAATTGTCAGCGCTATCAACTACCCGCTCCGCCGGACAGACGGCAAGGACGAGCAAGACAAGAAATTTGCGGAACAACTCGACAACTGGAAGAAAGTAACGAATAACATCTATATATGGGACTATATCAACAACTTCGACGACTACCTCACTCCTTTCCCCATATTAAAGATAGCCCAGCAAAGACTCCAACTTTTCAAACAACACGGAGCCAGCGGCATATTTTTCAACGGAAGCGGTTACAGCTATTCTTCCTTCGATGAAATGAGGACTTTTGTATTATCAGCCCTTCTTATCAACCCGGAACTTCCGGTTGATGAGTTAATTAAAAGCTATTTCAATCAGGAATACCCGGCATCCAAAAAATGGCTGTACGATTACTACACAGAGCTAGAAAACAACGCCCAATCCGGAAAGCGGCTCGGACTTTACGCCGGTATCAGAGAATCGGAAAAAGGATTCCTCTATCCGGAGAAGTTTATCAAATTCTATGATGAAATGGGAGATTTTGTTTCCGAAGCAAAAGGGAAAGAGCGCAAAAAGCTGCACGAACTTCAGACCGCTTTGTCTTTCACGCGCATGGAATTAGCACGTGACCACGGTTTCGACGCTTACGGATATGCCAAGCGGAATGGAAAGGATATTCAGCCGCTCCCCCAAACCCGTGAATGGATCGCCCAACTCAAAGAGCATCAAGCATTTGCCGGAATGGAATATTATAACGAGTCAGCCTATGAGATTGACTATTATATAAAGGAATGGGAACAATATATACTTGCTTCCGACATAAAGAAAAGTTTGTTTCTAGGAATGAATCCTTCCGCAACCCCTAAACTAAATAAAAATGATTCAAAGAAACTGACCGACGGCACTCACGGTTTACCCGGAGACTATCATTGCGGTTGGGTTATCATTCCGGGAGAAGAATGTACCATCGACCTGCCGGTTAAAGGACTCAATGCATCAGGAACATTCTATATCAGTTTTCTGAATCTTCCCCGCCACCGTATCTATGCTCCACAGCAAGTTCAACTGTTGAAAGACGGAGTAGCCTATAAAACAATAGACTTGAAACCGGAAGACTCCCAAGAAAAAGGAGAAATGATGAAAGCCACCGTTCCGGCAGACTTGAACGGAACAGAACAATTAAGCATAAAAATCAGTTGTTTAAAGAAACCGGGAACGCAAATGGGTATCGATGAAATTGCATTCATCCCTTAAATGCTGAAAAAGTGATATAACAAAAATAAATGGCAACAATGAATAAATCTATATTCTATATTTTACTACTGACGGCACTTCCGCTCTGCTTTACAGGGTGCAGGAAGGAAGTACGTCCCACCAGCATGACGATAAAAGATTCCGTCAGGCACTATTACCCTATCAAGCAAGGTCAGCAACTCGATATCATGTTTACCATCACCAACACGGGAGACGCTCCGTTAATCATTTCAGAAATGCAACCTTCCTGTGGCTGTATCATTCTGGATAAAAGTTCGCATATCATCATTCCCGAAGACGGTATCAGGCAATTCAAGGCAACCTACAACAGCATCAAGAATGTAGGCGAAGTGGTTCACCGCATCCGGATTTTCGGCAATATGCTCCCAAATGGAAAAGCAGAACTAAAATTTGATGTTAACGTAGTCCCCGACGCAGATTATACACGTGATTATGAAGAACTCTATCAGGATTTCAACACTAAAAACGGCATTGTCAGGGAGATGGTAGACGGAAAAGAATCCGAACTAGGATATTATGTAGGAGAACCCTAATAATAAGTATTAAGTATTAAACGACTGGCTAATACTTAATACTTGATATTGATACTTATCTCTACGGATGTATTTCTTTGAAAGCAGCATTCTCTTCTTTCACATTCTGAATAGTCTGTTTTAACTCCCCAATCGGCAAGTCATATCTATACCAGCCTGTATAGCAATCCACCACATACCATTTCCCGTCAGCCTGCAATTCGAACTCAACACGCAAATCCACTTCGGACTCTTCATAGCCCGCTTCAAAGATTTTGTGTTTCGGTTCATTCAGCGTAAACTTGGAGACATAGATTCCCCCTTCTTCCTGAGTGATACGTTCTTCTTTCATGGTTTCACTATCCAGCAACGGCCATTTTTCCTTGGTGAAAGGGAACGTTTTTTCGGTTTCACCATCGTCTGCCAATAAAGTAATCGGAGTCTTTAATGGGAACTTGATACGAGTATACTGGAAGGCTGCACTGGAAGTAAATTTATCCAGAAACGATTTGAAATCTTCACCGTTTTGCGTAGTCAGTTCACTATCGGCTTTTGCCTTGGAACTATTACCGCAGGAGATAAACGAAACACCGGCGAGCAGCAGCATAGCCAGCAAGCAGCATACAAACTTTTTAGCTCTCATAACACTATACAAATTAAGAGTTTAATTGACGGCGCAAAGATAATGACAAGTTTGGCATCTTGGTTATTTTAAGAACTAAATATTTGCGCCTATATAATCAATTTCCCAAATCTATGTATGTTTCAGATATTCATAACCGAAGCGACAGTACAGACACTTTCGCTTATCACAATACTCTTTTTGCAACTGTATCAACGCCTGACTATCCGCCGCACTGACAACCGGAAGCCCGGCATCGCTCCACGAACGGATAATATGATTGCTCTCCGCCTTCAATTCTTCCAGAAAACGTCCGGCACGTTCACACATTCGTTCATCTGCCTTATGCAAGCCGTATGTATAAAGAAAAGGAACCACTGTATTTATGATTATCAAATCCTTGGAACGCTCTCCCATCGCCTTCTCCTTTTGTGAAGAAAGTCGTCCGAATAAATAATGATTTTCCCAATAAGGAGACGTACGGGCATCCAGTAAGTTTCTCACATCCGCCAGAGTTTCCGCTTCCAGCAAACGTGAAAACAACTTATCCCCTTTCTGATAGAGATAAGCCAACTGCGCCAGGCGAATATGCGGAAAGTTTTCCGGACGAAGCCGTAGAAAACGCCATAACGTAGCGTCCATCCCCTGCCCGATTTCAAACTTCCGCTGCAAATAACGAAACTCCTTGCAAAGACGGAGACTATACTCGTCTTCCTGTTCCTTTTTCAGAAACGTTTCTTCCAACAATCCAGCCAAACCATAGAAAAAAGCCTCTATCTGAAACAAATCATTCCGGTGCTTATCCATCGCACGAAACGGTAATAATCCCGCCCACGTTTCAAAAGCATCTCCATTCAAGCCAAAACCGAAATTACGGGCAAGGGTGATAAAGAAAGCATCTTCCCAATTACTGTTACAATGTTTGAGACGCTGTGTGATTAATTGCGCTTTCTGCTCCAAACGTTCCGTTTGCAAAGCGGTCAGCCAAGAATGAATGGTAAGTTTGGGAAGAGAGGCAAGGATGGAATAACAAGCCGGATAATGATCCGCGACACAAAGTTCGTGGTAATGCAATTGCACATTTTCCGGACAGGTAAGTAACAGTTGCGGTATCTGTTCACCGTTGGAACGGGTTATTTCCGTATCTGCTTCGCTTACTACATGAAGAATCACAGAATCGTATGTTTTGTCAGAATGATGTCCGTGGCGAAACCAGTCGGAAGAATGTGTATGTATTTCGATGTTTCCCACCCATAAGGCGCCGTCAATCTTTAGTTTCGCGTTGAAAAAGTCGGGACCGGCGTTGGGGTTTTGCAGACCGGGGTCAATCACTTCTACCGGTAAGCCGTTGGTGGTTTGCAGTAGTTTCAGGGGAAATAATTTATGTTTCCACACGTAGTGGAGAAGATGTTCCATGTTAACAAGACGTTAATGTGCACTGCAAATGTAATAAAAATCTTATCTTTGCGACTATTATTTTGAATATAAGTCAGAAAACAATGAAAATAGCACTGATCGGTTACGGAAAGATGGGCAAAGAGATAGAAAAGGTTGCCCGTAGTCGCGGACATGAAATCGTCTGCATCATTGACATCAATAATCAGGATGACTTCGAATCGGAAGCATTCAAATCGGCCGATGTGGCCATTGAGTTTACCAATCCGATGGTAGCTTACAGCAATTATATGAAAGCGTTCAAAGCCGGTGTGAAACTGGTATCGGGCAGTACCGGATGGATGGCCGAGCACGGCGAAGAAATCAAGAAGCTCTGCACGGAAGGGGGCAAAACACTCTTCTGGTCGTCCAACTTCAGCCTGGGAGTCAGCATCTTCTCCGCTCTCAACAAGTATCTGGCTAAAATCATGAATCAGTTCCCTGCATACGATGTCACCATGAGCGAGACACATCATATCCACAAGCTGGATGCCCCCAGCGGAACAGCTATTACACTGGCGGAAGGTATTCTGGAAAAGATAGACCGTAAGGACAAATGGGTGAAAGGGACTTTCCTTGCGCCGGACGGAGCCATTAGCGGAACCAACGATTATGCTCCTAACGAACTTCCTATCAGCTCGATCCGTGAGGGCGAAGTTTTCGGACTTCATACCATCCGTTATGAGTCCGATGTAGACACCATTTCTATCACCCACGATGCCAAGAGCCGCGGCGGGTTTGTATTGGGAGCCGTATTGGCAGCCGAATATACTGCTACACACGAAGGTTTTTTGGGTATGAGTGATTTATTCCCGTTCTTAAATGACTAAAATATCAGAAGCTAGTTCTAAACAAATATAACATTATGAGACAAGCCACACGCGCACAATGGATCAAATGTGCCACTGCTATTCTACTTTACCTCATCTTCCTAATCTGGGTACGGAGTTGGTGGGGCTTAATTGTTGTTCCTTTCATTTTCGATATTTATATCACAAAGAAAATTCCCTGGTCTTTTTGGAAGAAGTCGAAGAATCCGGCTGTCCGCAGTATCATGAGCTGGGTAGACGCCATCGTGTTTGCGTTGGTTGCTGTCTACTTCGTCAATATCTACATCTTCCAGAATTATCAGATTCCTTCTTCTTCGCTGGAAAAATCATTGCTGGTAGGCGACTTCCTGTATGTGAGCAAGATGAGTTACGGTCCCCGCGTACCGAACACTCCCCTTTCCATGCCGTTGGCGCAGCATACATTACCTGTCTTCAATACTAAATCATATATCGAGTGGCCACAATGGAAGTACAAACGGGTACCGGGCTTCGGCAAAGTGAAACTGAATGACATTGTTGTCTTCAATTTCCCCGCAGGAGATACCGTAGCAGTGAACTACCAACAGACAACGGACTTCTATACGCTGGCTTACGGCGAAGGACAACGCATCTATTCCAAACAGATTGAAATGGATAGTCTGACACGCGCCCAGCAACGTGCCATCTATGATTTGTACTATGCTGCCGGACGTAAACAGATAATGAACAACCCGCGCACTTACGGAGAAGTCCTCTGGCGTCCGGTAGACCGTCGCGAGAATTATGTGAAGCGTTGTGTCGGCCTGCCCGGTGATACCCTTCAGATTGTAGACGGACAGGTGATGATTGACGGTAAAGCGATTGAGAACCCCGAAAACCTGCAATTCAACTATTTCGTACAGACCACTGGTCCGTACATTCCCGAAGATATGCTTCGTGAACTGGGTATCAGCAAGGACGACACCATGCTGATAGAAGACTCCGGCTGGGAAAGCGGACTGCTGGAAATGGGACTGGACAGCCGGAATGCACAAGGCAAACTGAATCCGGTATATCATTTCCCGCTAACCAAGAAGATGTATGAAACGCTTTTGGGCAACAAAAAGCTAATCAGCAAAATAGTAATGGAACCCGAAGATTATGCCGGACAGATGTATCCGCTCAATCTTTATACCAAATGGAACCGCAACAATTACGGTCCGATCTGGATTCCTGCCAAAGGAGCTACTATTACCCTCACAGAAGACAACCTGCCTATCTATGAGCGTTGCATCGTAGCCTACGAAGGCAATAAGCTGGAAGTGAAACCGGACGGTATCTACATCAACGGTGAAAAGACCAACGAGTACACCTTCAAAATGGATTATTACTGGATGATGGGTGACAACCGTCACAACTCCGCCGACTCCCGTTATTGGGGTTTTGTACCCGAAGATCACGTAGTGGGCAAACCGATTGTTGTATGGCTATCGCTTGACAAAGACCGTGGATGGTTCGACGGCAAGATTCGCTGGAACCGGCTCTTCAAGTGGGTAGACTGATAAGTGTACGGATAGAATAGAGTGATAAGGTGATAAAAGTTGATGAACATTCGTAAATTCAAATGGATACTAGCATTTGCCGGAGCAGTAGCCGTAGTGCTTCTGCTCCGGGGATTTGCTTTCACATCCTGCCTTATCCCTTCCACCGGCATGGAGAATTCCATTTTTCAGGGTGAACGTATCCTGGTCAACAAATGGAGTTACGGGCTGCGGGTTCCTTTCATGTCGCTTTTTTCTTATCACCGCTGGTGCGAGAGTCCTGTGCGTCGGCAAGACATCGTAGTATTCAATAATCCTGCCGGAATCCGGCAACCTGTCATCGACCGTCGGGAAATCTATATCAGCCGCTGTCTCGGAGTTCCGGGAGATACGTTATTGGTCGATTCTCTTTTCTCCGTTATTTCTCCGGAGGCACAGTTTAACCCGGATAAGAAAAGACTTTATTCGTACCCCGCTTCAAAAGAAAATCTGATTACGTCACTCATGCATACCCTTTCCATCACCAACGACGGATTGATGGGAAGTAATGACAGCACCCATGTGCGTAGTTTCAGCCGCTACGAATATTATCTGCTGGAACAGGCCATGAATGGGAAAGAGAGTTTCGTTCAACCTTTGTCAAACAAAGAAGATGCCGAACCAAATCCGCTGATTGTCCCCGGAAAAGGGAAATTTATCCGGGTCTATCCCTGGAACATGACCTTGCTGCGGAATACCCTCGTGATGCACGAAGGCAAACAGGCAGAAATAAAGAACGACACTCTCTACGTGGACGGAAAACCCACACAACACTGTTATTTCACCAAAGATTACTATTGGATGGGGTCTAACAATACCGTCAACTTCTCCGACTCACGGCTCTTCGGATTTGTCCCGCAAGACCATATCATCGGAAAAGCCTCCATCATTTGGTTCTCCAAAGAAAAAGATACAGGGTTGTTTGACGGATATCGATGGAACCGTTTCTTCAGAACAGTGAAATAATCTTCCGGATCATAAAAGAAACAACCCCTTCATAATATCTCATAATATCCTTAATAACAGAGCCTCCTAAACGAATTAAAATGAAAGAAATGAATATCGCTTATTTATCTTCAGCCTATCTCGCTCCCGTTGAATATTATACCAAACTACTGGCTTATGACAAGGTATTTGTAGAACAATACGACCACTATATAAAACAAACCTACCGCAACCGGTGCACCATTGCCGGCCCATCGGGTGAGTTAGCTCTTTCCATCCCAACCGTAAAGCCCGATACATTGAAGTGCCCAATGAAGGATATCCGCATCTCCGATCACGGCAACTGGAGACATCTACATTGGAACGCCATCGAATCGGCCTACAACAATACTCCTTTCTTCGAGTACTACAAGGATGACTTCCGCCCTTTTTATGAAAAGAAATACGAGTTTTTAATCGATTTCAACGAAGAACTCTGCCGGATGGTCTGTGAACTGATTGATATTCACCCCACCATTGAGCGTACTTCCGAATATAAGATGGAGTTTGCTCCCGGAGAATCCGATTTTCGGGAAGTGATTCATCCGAAAAAGGATTTCAGGGAAGTGGATAAAGAATTTGTTCCGCAACCTTACTATCAGGTTTTCGAGTCCAAACTGGGTTTCCTGCCTAATTTAAGTATCATAGACCTGTTATTCAATATGGGACCGGAAAGTCTGTTGGTACTGGGTAAGCAATGACCGCTTCAATCTATCATTATCCATACATCAACTTTCTGATACAAGGAATGTATATGTTCTACGGAAATAGGTACATGCATTAAATGTCAAATTCTCTACAACTAATAAATAAATGCTCGAATGTAATTGATTATCAGTGAGAATTTGTTATTTTTGCAGAAAGCAAAGAAAGTATATGATATGAAAGCAAAGAAAACAAGAGAAGAAGTCCTCACCAAATTTCAGACTGCAAAGGAGAAGAAAAAGGAATGTCTTGTCCAATTGGAAAAGTCGATGAAAGAGGAATACAAGAAACGTACAGGCAAGGAGGTTGAAAACTTTTTTGCACTATAATGCAATCTCTTTCACTCGAACATATTAACGAGAAATCGTCTTATCAGGTAGAACCGACCGACAAAGTTGGATTCTACCAGTTCTTTACCGATGGAGGTGTACATTATTTCATTGGTTTCATGGAAGATGATGTTCTGTTCGTGAAAAATTCATATCAATTAATTATTGCCAATCTTAATAATCACAAATCCCCCCGTGATAGCAAAGTACGTGATACCATTGTTTCTATCGTTGACGAATTCTTCAATCGCAACAATTCTACATTGCTTTATATCTGTGAAACAGGTGATGACAAACAACGTATGCGTAGTCGCCTATTTGAATATTGGTTCTCGACTTACAACCGTAAAGCCCTTTTCACAATGATGTCATCTTCTATTGTGGATGCAGATGGCATTGTGAACTTCGCAACAATCATTCTTCGTAATGACAATCCGCATCTGTCTGAAGTCATTACGGAATTTACAGAATCGATTCAGTTGCTTAGTCAAAAGCCCCAATAGAGCAGATGACTAAGTGATCAGGGTTTAGCGATAGCATCATACATCATAATGCTATAACCCGTATCATACTCTCAACTAAACCATAATCACTAAATGAGCTCTATAAAGCTGTTTATACCGCTACTTCTTCACGATTCTTCTCTTCATTAGATTCTGCCGCATCCAACCGATTCAATAAGTATCGTACATTCTGAAGATGTATATTGTTATTCCGATCCATTTTCTTAAACTGCCAACTGTTTTTAGTGGTATTCAGTATACAATTCATTAACGTTCCCACTGCATCAGCACTCTGGAAACGATTGGTATTGGAGATTTGCGTATTCATCATGTGCGCGCCGAATCCTCTAATCACCTCTTTCACACTTATCGACTTATAAGTACGGATGGCTTCAAAGGCCGCCACATTACTATAAAGCGTATTAGCTAAATCCTCCAGTCTCTTTCGATCTGTTCGTTCCACTAGATAGCTTTCAGGATTCATAAAACAATTGAGGGTCAGATAAAAAGACATCATTTCATCATCGGATGAAAAGATAGCGTGCATGAGTTGCGTCGCGTCCCCCGGACGGGCCTCCTGGTTGCTTAAAACTTCTTCCATAAGAATTTTAATTAAATGGTGAATAAATTAAGTTTAATGGGGCGATACAGAAAGGTAGTTTTAAGGAATAAAAGAAGCGGTTCCGCCTGTCCCATTGCATTCCACTATCCACGACAGCAGTAGGTGCACTAACATCCTACATGGGGGTGCGAAACCGCCATATAGGATTAATGAGACGGACATAAAAAAGCCCGCCACACTGATACGGCAGGTTCTCTGCCGTGGTTTAAAATGGAATGCACTACAAAGATAGAATATAAAATCAGAAAAGAGAAAAGAAAATCAGTATTAATTGAAGTTTACAGCAATAAGCTTAAGACAGAACCGTCTAAAGACTACTTGCAACTATAAGATTCATTTTGAAGGTTCACCGGTTTCACCTTTAGCTGAATGACTATAAATCAAAACCTTATGGTGAAAGAGGATGCAAAATACAGAAAGAACCATCCTTCACCTCCTTCACAAAGATAAAAAGCCGAGGGATAAATGACAAGATAGCACTGTGGAAATGCTTACATCATATAAATTAATGAGTGTATACATCCAATTTGTTGGGTATATATATCCAATGTATTGGGCATATATATCCTACACGTTGGATATATATATCCTGCGTCTTGGGTATATACATCCAACAACTCAAGTATTAATAACCTAGATACAAAGTATTAATAGCCTATAACTCAAGTATTAATACTTAAAACAACGGCACAGTACCTTTCACATCTCTGGATGCACTACCGATGACTGCCTCAAACTCGTAGACCATTGAGCAAGATTTATAAAGCTATTTCGCAATTAGTTTCAACCCTATTTGAAACACTTCGTTTCCCTGCTTGAAACAAAGTGTTTCAAGCAGGGAAACGAAGTGTTTCGCACCGAGAAACGGATTGTTTCAAGCCTTGAAACAATTCTTGAAACTAATCGCTACTGGTGAAGAGATAGTGAAGTTGTTGCCCTTCACCCGTAAACTCCTTATTCATCGAGGAAACAGAGAAAAGGTGAAAGGGGAGTTGAAAAGGTGGGAAATAAATATCCAGTGGAAAAAATTATTCGATTCTGTACGGAACAGGCAAATCGTCCACATTTTGTGGACAAATTCGATTTTATCCTTTTCTCATCGAACTTAAAGCTACTTTTTCCTATATGGGAAGATAATACAAATTAAGGGTGAATGGTAGTAAGTTCTATCCTGACTATAAACAAAGAAGGCGGCTCCTGTACCCGGAACCGCCTTCATCTCCTAAAAAAGATCTCTAACCAAACATCTACCTATTTCAACTCAAATGGCACAATACCTTTAATATCTCTGGATGAACTACCAATGATTGCCTCAAACTTGCCCGGTTCGGCCACCCATTCGTGTTTGGCATCATCAAAGAAGCTCAATGCTTTCTTATCAATCGTCAGCGTTACCGCTTTCTCTTCTCCCGGAGCCAATTTCACTTTTTGGAAACCTTTCAACTCTTTTACCGGACGAGGGAGAGAGGATTTCTTATCACTGATATAAAGCTGAACAACCTCCTGACCTTCACGAGTGCCTGTATTCTTCACATTGACTGTGAAAGAAATGGTATCATCTGCTGTCATTGTTTTCTTGTCGGCCGAGGGTTTTCCATAGGCGAAAGTAGTGTAGCTCAATCCGTGTCCGAACGGGAACAGCGGTTTGATTTTCTCTTTATCCGCCCAGCGATAACCTACGAAAATATCCTCCCGATAGATTTCATTAATGGTGTCCCCTCTATGTTTAGACTGTGCCAGTTCTTCTTTATTACCCGGATATTCTCCCAGTTTATGAGCACCTACATCTTCCAGTTTTGCAGGGAAAGTGAAAGGAAGTTTTCCTGAAGGATTAGCGTCTCCCACCAATACGGAAGCAAGAGCTGTTCCGGCTTCCGAACCCAAGAACCACCCCTGAACAATAGCAGGCACTTCATTCACCCAAGGCATAGCCACTGCATTGCCGGAGATATTGACAACAATCAGGTTTTTATTCACCTTTGCCAGTTCGCTTATCACTCTATCCTGCGCGTATGGCAAACCCAAAGAGGCACGGTCCGAATCTTCACAATCCTGATGATTACTCTTGTTCAAGCCACCGAAGAAGATAACATAGTCGGCATCTTTAGCCGCTTGCAAAGCCTCTGCGAGCAGTTCATCTTCCGAACGGTTGTCCTTCAAATCCTGACCGGTTTTCACACCGTTATACTCTCCTGTCGGATCGCCTACATACCCACGGGCATATACCACTTCCGCTTTTGAGCCCACACGGCTTTTCAGTCCATCCAACGGAGAAATCTCATATTTCACTTTCAAAGAAGAACTACCACCGCCCACAGTCATCATCTTTATCGCATTTTCACCGATTACTGCTATTTTCTTCGTTTTATTCAAATCGATAGGCAATACGTTACCGTTGTTCTGCAACAATACAATGCCTTCTTCTCCAATCTGACGTCCGGCTTGTCCGTGCTCGGGAGAACCTAAAGAGCCGAACGGTTTGTGCGGATCCATTGAAGTACGGAATATCAGACGAAGGACATTGCTAACCTTTTCGTCCAGTTCCTTTGTTCCTACTTTACCCTCTTTTATCAGTTTCAGGTAAGGGAAAGCAAGATAGTAATTATCATACGCATTTCTCGTTCCGGCAGACAGTCCGTTCGTCCAGGAACCAAATTCCAAGTCCATGCCGTTGTGAATAGCCTGTTCGGTGTTGTGCACACCACCCCAGTCGGACACTACAACACCATCAAAGCCCCATTCATCACGAAGAATATCTTTAAGCAGACGCTTGTTGTGACAAGCGTGCTGTCCCTGATAAAGATTATAAGAGCCCATAATCGACCATGTTCCACCTTCCTGAACAGCCGCTTTAAAAGCAGGCAGGTATATTTCATAAAGAGCACGATCACTCAATTGCACATTGGTGGTATGACGGTTGAACTCCTGATTGTTCAATGCATAATGCTTCACACAGGCAGCTACCCCATTCTCTTGTACACCTTTAATGTAAGGAACCACCATAGTTGCGGACAGATACGGGTCTTCTCCCATATACTCGAAGTTACGTCCGTTCAAGGGAGTACGGTAGATATTCACACCGGGACCCAACAAGATGTCTTTCTTGCGATAACGCGCCTCTTCACCGATACTTTTCCCATAAAGATGCGACATTTCGGGGTTCCATGTAGCAGCAAGACACGTCAGTGCCGGATAGGCAATACAGGAGTCGTTTGTCCATCCCGCCTGATCCCATTCATCCCACAACACTTCCGGACGGATACCGTGAGGACCGTCGGTAGCCCATACTTCGGGGATTCCGAGGCGAGGAACGCCTGCCGAACTAAATTTAGACTGTGCATGAATCATCTTCACCTTTTCTTCAAGGGTCATCCGGTTCAATGCATCTTTCACTCGCTCTTCGATAGGCTTACCAGTATCCAGATACACGGGCTTCTGCGCAAAGGCAGGAAACGCAGTCATCACAGACAAGCCAAGTAACATTGCTTTGAGTTTCATGTTTATTGATGATATAAGAAATGAATTAATACTTTATTTATATAGACTCCCAAACAGGGGATATTTCCTAGTTGCGGACGGGTTTATTAATGTTTTTTACATTATTCCGACCAAAGATGAATCCTGAAAGGGTACAATTCATCATACCCTTTCAGGATAGTTTCAATAAAAATCCGGCATCAATCTTCAGATCAATTTATTTTCTCAACCTTCAGATCAGCATTTGCATTGCCATTCGTTACATCAATGGTAAATCGATAGACAGCTCCTTCTTCAAATGCTTTATTATCCTGCATTTCCAAATTTCCGGAATCTGCAAGTTTAAGCTGTTCCACTAAAATAGAGCTTGCATAATTGCCGAATTCTCCTCCCCAATCATTTTGATAGAAGAACTTAAAGCTAATCGCCTCCCAGTCACCACTAGTCTTCAACGTTTCCCCGGCTTTCAAGGTTAGCTGATACTTTTTAGGAGCAACTTGCGCCAGACAGAGCGCTTTACCTGGCTCCCAACCTACTTCGGAAGACGTAACAGAAGGCTTACCGATTCCTTTCCCGATAGCCCAGATTGCACCCGTTCCGTCATCTTGCAATTTGGCCGGTTTACCATCTTTCAAAGCCATTACAGAAAAATACTTCAAAACAGCATTAGCTGTCACCCGATAATCTCCGTTAATCGGCAGGAACTTCAATGCACCATCACTTTGTTTCTCAAAGAAGTCAGGATCGATCCACCATTCATTCAAATTATCAATGCCTGTAACAGTTATCATTTGTCCTTGTGTAAACGCCTGATCCGACTTATATATATCAGTATCTGTCACCTCCATCTTATCATTACCAAAGAAAATATCCGGTGCAGGTAAATCTACCTTCCCTACTTTCTCCACTGTCAACACAGCCTTGGTATTGCCTTTCGTCACATCAACTGTAAACCTGTAAATTCCTCCTCTTTCGAACTTCTGACCTTCTTCCAGTCCCAAGTTTCCGTCCGATGAGATTTTAACCAATTCACTCGTTGTAGAAATAGCATCACCCTTAAACTCGCCGTTGTCCCATTTATTGATATGGAAGAACTTAAAGTTAATATCATCCACTTTCATGGTAACGCCAGCTATAAATGTCAGTTGATACTTCTTCGCAGTAAGCTGTGGCATACACAGACCGTTTTCCGGAGTCCATCCGACTTCAGAAAGTGCCACCGACGGTTTACCGATTCCTGTTCCAATAGCCCAGATAGCACCTGTTCCATCATCCTGCAACTTGGCTGCCTCACCATTCTTCAAAGCAATGACAGAGAAATACTTCATTTTACCATTGGCTGTTATTTGGTAACTTCCGTCAATCGGCAGGAATTTCAATGTTCCATCTTCCTGCTTTTCAAAATAATCCTGGTCTATCCACCAATTATCATAATCAGGCACCCCTTCAAACGCTAGAATGTCATTCTTCTTCAAAGTCAACTTGATTGCATAAATATCATTCTCTACCAATTCCATATCTTCACCGTTCACCTTTAACTTGGCAAATGGTTCTGCCTCGTAAGTCAACGTATTAAACTTGATAGCATAATTTCCCGGTTCCGTATTAGAAAATGAGATAGCATTAGTAGAACCGGCTTCAATCGTTCCATTCTCCCAGCCGAAGGTCAATTCGTTCCCATTCTCTCCCACTTTCGGAGTCTTGATATACGCTTTCATCTTTTGCGAGAAGTCTCCTGTCACACTATACTTGTACATGGATTGACGTTCCATCCGGTACTCTTTTCCTTCCTCATCCACTAATGTCAGGTAGGGGAAGTCCGGTCGTGCCAGAGCGAGTTCTTTCGTCATTTCTGTGGTAGTAAAATGAATGTTCTGAAGAATATATTTCAAAGTTGCCTTTCCATTAGGAATATTAGCATAATAAGGAACAAAGATTTTACCAGTATAGTCATTTCCGCTTGTCTTTGTACGGATGACCGTTTCAGACACTTGTTCTTCTCCATAAAAAAGCTGTGCTTTCAACGTAGAAAGAGGCACATCCACATCCGAGGCTTTAATCGTAAACGGAAGACTGTCACCAAAAAGAGCATCTGCATTCTCTGCTTTGATTTCCATACTCGGATTACCGGGCAAGAATTCGTCATCATTACAGGAATTCATGGATAACATTCCTGCCAAAGCCACTATAATATAACTGTTTTTTTTCATTGTCTTGATCGTTTTAAAGTTCTTATTCCGACTTTGCCCAACGATAGGAAGTCACAGATTTGCCCGGAACATCATAAGCAAAATGACGCTTACCATCACTTAAGGTTATCTTTTTAGTCTTTTCATTATTATTCATCAGTACAAAAGCGTATGTTCCATCCGGATTCTCGAAAGCAGAATACATGATATTGCTATCAGCATAGCCGGATGCACCGATACGTACCGCTCCCGGTTTCACCACACTTGAGAGATGGGCGATGATATAATAATGTGAGTTGCGGATAATTGTCTTATAGTCGCTATTACTGATATCCACCGCTCCGTAGCAAGTCTGGCAACCGCCTTCACGGTTAGGAGCACGGTCATTATCAAGCATCAGGTTCCACACTATAACTCCCCGACACCAGTTGTTGATCGTACCCAATGCTACTTCTTTCATATCTTCCAGCAATCGTTTCGACAAATCACGTCCGCTATTCCATGTTCCGATAGAAGTCTCCGTGAAAAGAAGTTCCTTTTCAGGATAGGCTTTATGTATATTTAAAAGCTCTTCGCGATTCCCGCCATAGTTGTGATAAGCAGCTCCGGCCAGGTATTGGGAAGCTGCTGCGTCTTCATACATCTTACCGGGGTAGTTCTTTTCTGTTGCAATATCACTATAATCATAGTTATGATCGTATGCATAAATTTTCGTAGCCAGTCCGGCTGCCTTGAATTTAGGTCCGAGTGCTGTTTTCACAAAGTCCCTCTGTTCTTCCCAACTCATATAAAGCGAAGCGGAATTACCACGGTTCAACGGTTCGTTCTGGGGAGTTACAGCATAAATATCAATGCCTTCGGCGTTGAATGCTTGTACCCATTTCACAAAATAAGTGGCATAGTCCTGATAATAGGCTGGATTCAGTTGACCGTTTGTCCATGAATCCAGCGGAGTAAGGTCTGTGAGACTCTTTACTTTCATCCATTTTGGACAAGTCCAAGGGGCGGCAATGACTTTAATAGAAGGATTGATGCTCAAAATCTCTTTCAGAATCGGAAGGATATAGTCTTTCTCTTCACTTTGCAAAGCAAAATGTTCAATACCTTTCGTATCACAGCAGGTATATTCGCTCAATGAAAAGTCGGAGCAGCCGATGGAGATACGGATATAGCTAAATCCGAAGCCTTTGTCGTCAGAGAATGTTTCCGTAAGGAAGGCGTGACGATCTTCCGGTTTCATTTGCAGAAGATTAAAACAAGTGGCGCCTGTGATAGCAGCTCCGAAGCCATCCATTGTCTGATATTGTTCAGTCGGATTCAATGTGATTGAAGTAGGTGCCAAATTATCTTTCGAGCTGAAATTAACGGCATCACGGGTCAAATCGCGAGTCAGGCTGCTAGTGGTCGCATAAATAGTCACATCTCCGGTCGGAACAGGTGTAACCGGTTTCTCCGCATCGTCACTGTTGCTGCATGCAGCTAATATGGTGAAGCATCCTAAAAAGGTCAATGCTATATTTCTCATGTCTATCATAATCTTAAGTTTTCTATGTTTTTAGTTGAATTAATAACCCGGATTCTGGTGAATCTTATCATTCGCGTCGATTACCGACTGCGGAATTGGCAAACGATAAGAGTTCTTATCAAAAGTGTAAATCTGCGCTTTGCGTCCTGAATCCTTAGCATACACTGCATTCATCACCTCTTCTACCTTGTCCAGACGGACCAGATCAAACCATCGTTGTCCCTCAAAAGCCAGTTCTAACCGACGTTCTTTAAGCAAAGCATTCAGCAGGACGTTTTTGTTTGAACGGACAGAGGTGGGAAGTGCTCCCAATTTGGCACGGTCGCGCACTTCATCTATTATATCGGCGGCTCCTTCCAAATCCGGCGTATCCTGCATAATCAGCGCTTCTGCTTTCAGCAACAGGACATCGGCATAACGGTACTTGATGATACTGCTGTTGGCAGAGCGGCATTTATACATGAACGGATAATTATCAGACGGATAATAGTTGCTCCAATTACAATCGTAATAGACTATTGATTCTTTGAAACGGACTTCATCCCCTTCCTGTTTGAAAGCACTAATCAGGTCACGTGACGGAGTCACCCATTTCGCCCACGTGAAATTGTTATTCCAATTCACGAGATCACGCCCGAACATCCATGTACACCAGTTACCTGCTCCGGATGTAAATTGTGCTTCAAGAATCGATTCTTTTGTATTACGCATCTTTGCATCTGTTCCCGCAGCATTCATTCCAAACAAATCACTGAAATCATCTACCAGATCAAAACCGTCTGCTTTCACCTCATCACAATATTGGATAACTTTCGTATAATCACGCAAAGGTTTCTCGGCATATATTTTAGCCAATAAGGTACGAGCTACAGATTTGGAAAACAACGTCTTATTCCCCGGCGTATTGTCCGGAGCATACAATACTGCATCCAACAAATCCTTTTCAATCTGCTGATAAGCTTCAAGTTCCGTATTTTGTTTGGGGAAATATTGTGGATATACCTCATCAATGTTTTCAGAAGTAATATCATCAGCCACCGTTGTAATCACAGGGAAATCACCCCACAGACGTACCATGTCAAACATTACCATGGCACGGAATATCTTCGCTTCTGCTTTGTATTGCGCCCGTTCGGCAGTAGTCAACGAATTATCTGTCACCAGGTCAATATTACAAATGAGTTTATTGGCACGGGCCACATCCTCCAAATAACGGTTCCAGTCACGTTCCAACACAGAATTGGAACCTTCAATCGAGTTATTCTCAAACGGGACAACTTCCGCTCCGGTAGTACCGGCATAAGCATTATCCGAATGGGAGTCTGCAATCAAAAGTAAATCCACATACCAATGTTCCTGACGGTCACGCATTTGATTATAAAGCGTTGTCAGATGACTTTCAACTGCAGCTTTATCCTTGAATACGATTTTTGTACCATCACTTGTCACTCCTTCCGTCACATCCGAATAAGTGTCTAATGGCTCATAATTCAGCGAGCAGGAAGAAAGTCCCAATAGCAAGCCGGAGGTTAATCCGTAAAATATAATTCTTAGTTTCATAATCTTTCCTTTCATTAGAATTCAACATTAATACCAAACACGTATGATCTGCAATGCGGGTAAGTACCCCAATCGATACCTTGTACCGTACCGCTGTTACCCCATTGGTTTACTTCCGGGTCCATTCCCGAATAGCTGGTCCATGTCAGCAGGTTAGTAGCCGTGAAGTAAGGTTGCAAACGGGTAATTCCCCATTTCTTCAACAGTTTACCTTTAACGTTGTAGGATAAGGAAACATCCTTCAATCTTAGATAACTGCCATCTTCTACAAAATAGGTAGAATTGAGCAATTTGAAATTAGCCTTAGGCACGTCTGTTATCTGTCCGGGTATTTTCCAACGATTCAGTACACGGGCCGACTGATTCTTACCATCATACATACCTTCCGTTTCAATACGTGAAGCATTATAAATATCGTTTCCATAAGAACCTTGGATAAAGATACTCAAATTAAAGCCTTTCCATGAAAAGGTATTAGTCATACCATAGGTGAAATCCGGATTCGGATCACCGATATAGGTACGGTCGGAAGATGATATTTTACCGTCATTGTTCAAATCACGATACATCAATTCACCGGTTTCAGGATCTACCCCATCACTTATATAACCGTAGAAACCTCCCAAAGCACGGCCCGGCTCATTACGTACCACATAGTCATTCACCACATCCGCAGTTTTAGCATCGTAATAAACTTTCTGTAATTCCAGTTTTGTCAATTTATTCCGGTTAAAAGAGATATTGAAGTCTGTATCCCATGTAAATGCTCCTCCACGAAGATTTTTCGAACTAATAGAAAGCTCAAAACCCTTATTTACCATTTCACCCTCGTTACGGGCAATAGACGTAGCAGCTGCGGCACCGGCAGGTAATGACACATTCATCAACATGTTTTTGGTCTTCTTATAATAATAGTCGGCATTAAACGTCAACCGTCCATTCAATATGGTCAGATCCAGACCTATATTGGTCTGTGTCGTGGTTTCCCATGTTAAATCAGATGTACGCAAGTTGGCCTGGCTAATGGTAGGAACAGCATTTGCATAATCAGTAGAATCACCTTCGCCGCCTTTCTTAAACCATTCGATACGACCGATATTGTAACGCTGCAAATATGCATAGTCACCAATACCCGACTGGTTACCGGTTTGTCCCCAGCCACCGCGCAATTTTAAATCGTCAATCCATGTCAGGTTCTCCATGAACTTCTCCGAAGAAATACGCCAGGCTGCAGAGAATGAAGGAAATACGCCCCAACGATGATCGGGATGCAATTTAGAAGAACCATCGGCACGAAGATTAGCCGTTACCAGGTATTTACTGTCGAAGTTATAAGCTACACGTCCGAAGAATGACATAATCCCCCATTGAGATGCACCCGTACCTGTATTATCCCAAGATATTTTATTGGCAGCATTCAATGTTTGAATCTGATCGCTACGATAGTGTGAACCGTTGATCCAGCTATTTGAATAGTCTGAATCCGTCCATGACGAACCGGCCATTACTTCCAAGCCATGTTTCTTGAAGTTTTTATTATAAGTCAATACATTATCAAATGTCAGCACTGTGTTCATATTCCGATTGTCCGAAGCCTCACCATACTGATTGCGGCCCCAAGCAGTAGAAATCGGATCAAGAAAAGTGGTATTAACGGCGTTGCGACGGTCAAGAGTAAGAGTAGACTTAAACTTCAGTTCCGGAAATGGAGTCAGCAATATATTACCCGATGCCAACAAGCGGTTTTCTTTGTCTTTGTTATTCTTCGCGCGGGCCATATTTTCTAATGGATTGGTGATATTACCCACTCCATAGAAGTTATTGTAATACTGATTAGGGTTCAAAGCATCCCACACCGGCGCATAAGTCGGTGTATTGATAACAGCCAGAATAACACCACCCCGATTCGAGCCTGTTCCCATTGCTCCGCCTCCATTGCTTGTATAATCTGAATAAGAGATATTAGCACTTACTGTCAGCCATTTACGAACCTGATTTTCCAGATTTACCCGGAAATTGTAACGCTTATAATAAGAGATGTCCAACACTCCTTGTTCTTTGAGGTAACCCGCAGAAAGGTAATATTTCATTTTCTCATTACCATTGGATACAGCTACCTGATAATTTTGAGTCTTTCCGGTCGTATACGTTTCATCAAACCAGTCGGTGCGATCGGGTAATCCGTCCGGCAAAGACACTAGTCCGATTTCATCCTGCAATTCTTTATATTGTGCTGCATTCAGGGATTCTACTTTATCAGCCACTTTGTTCAAACCGAACTGGGCTGTCAAAGAAACTTTGGCATTACCGGATGCACCGGCCTTCGTAGTAATTAGAATGACTCCGTTAGCGGCACGCGAACCGTAGATAGATGCCGATGAAGCATCTTTCAATATCTGCATACTCTCAATATCATTCGGAGAAAGGAATTTGATATTGTCTACAGGCACTCCATCTACTACATACAGCGGATCATTACTACCATTCATTGAAGTAGTACCACGAACACGGATAGACATTTCACCGCCCGGCGTACCGTTAGGCTGAATCACCGAGACACCAGCTGCCTTACCTTGAATGGCCTGCCCTGCCGAAACGATAGGCCGCATATCCAAATCCTTGGTAGATACGGAAGAGATAGCGGTAGTCACATCTTTCCGTTTCACCGAACCATAACCGATGACCACCACTTCATCAAGCACTTCATTATCTTCCTGAAGTGTGATCTTCATCTGGTGGGCTGCCTTTACCTCCTGCGACTTATAACCCACATAAGAGAATATCAAAATGGCGTTTTGCTTAACGTTTAATGTGAAGTTGCCATCTAAATCGGTAATTGCTCCGTTAGACGTACCTTTCTCTTGTACACTAACACCGATTAGCGGTTCTTTTTGAGCATCCAGGACCTGACCGGATGCAGTAATTTGCTGTGCGGATGCACTCAAAGATAAAAACATTGCCAAGATAGCAAAGAAAATCTTGCGACTCCCCGAAAGGATTTTTCGCCTGTTTTTTTTCATGCGTACTAAGTTTTAAAGTTAATAATAAGACGCTCGTCAGCAATGGGCTACTCTCATTACTTTCGAAGCACAGGTCAAAAGTATAAAGAAATTAAAGTGAGCTAACAAGAAGGGGGCAATAAGTGGATCATACAAAACGATAATCCACTTATTTTCACCCATTTACATTCAAAACGTATACCTAAAAAAGTGGTTGATTTACAGTCCGAATTAGCGAATTTTTCGCACTAAATCGTCAAAATCCTCTCTCGATCCACGGGCTTTATTCCTTACTTTCGCCCGATAATTATAAATTGTATTCACCGAATAACGAAGAAACTCCGCAATTTGTGAACTGTCTTCAATACCCAGACGTATCAAAGCAAAGATGCGCAGTTCAGTATTCAATAACTCGCCTTTCTTCGGTAAAATCTGTTCATTTTCCTGTAATAAGTCATTGAATTTTCCCACAAAGTTAGGGAAGAGATGCAAAAAGGCTGTATCAAAGTTTGCATACAATTCTTCCAGCTCTTCGTCAAGAGCATCTTGGGAACGCGTTATCTTTAATAATTCCGCAATTTGTCCGGCAGACACTTTCTTATTCACCATCCGCCGGTAAGCGTCTAAACGGTTGATATAAGTAGAACACAACTTGATGAAACGGGCAATATACTCTTCCTTGATCTGATTGGACTCCGAGAGTTCGATATTGGTAGAAGACAGGCAACTATTCATTTGCCTCAACTCCTCATTCAATCCGTTTAACTGCTTATTAGCTACCTGAAGATGATTTCTTGCATCTGCCAGCTTTTTCATCTGACGGTAGATATATCCCAAAGCTACAATCAACAACACCAACAGTGCAGTGATAAGCAGCAGGTTCTGTTGAAGACGGTCGTTCTGCTTTTCAATCATTGCCTGATAGGTTTTATCAATCAATGAAAGCACGTCAGCACTCTGCCAACTACGCAGACGGGCATTGTAGAACTTGGTCGCATTCCACGAAAAGCGCATATATTGGTACGCACGTTCCATATCACCATCTTCGTAAAGTAGCTGGGCAAGCATCCACAACGAAGCATGGTCCTTAATGGCAGAACGAATATCCGATATAGCAGAAAGACAAAGATTCCGTTTCTCTCCCAAACTATCATTACTGTACTTGTAAATCAAAGAACGATGGTAAGTAGCCATCGCATATTGGGGAGTATATGGTTCTATTTTCGTCAACCGGAGATCATTCACTTTCAGGGCTTCCTCATACTGGCGTTGATCGCGAAATGATGCTTCACGCATCAGCAGGTATTCTTCCGATTCCGGAGGCAATATAGCATATAATGAATCTCTATATGCCTGTGAAATACTCCAATAACGTCCCGAAAGGGTTTTATCCTGTGTATAAACGCCCAACTCGCCATACACATGGTCAAAGCAGGTGTAATAATCGGCTATTAAACGAGGAATGATTTTCCGACTGTCTACCGATTCCAGCACATCAAGAGACTCTTTATACATTCCAGTTGATGATAATAATAGCGAAAGCTGCAACTGACTTTCTATCTTCCGGTCCGTATCACGCAAGCGCTCTGCAATCCGGATATTTTCATTCAAATAGTGGATTGCAGAGTCGCAGATAAAGGCTTTATATTCTTTGTATATCTGACTGTTCAGATTATACTGTTCCGCGGAATTAGGTTCTATTCCGTGTGTCAGTTCTTTAAGGTGCTTGATACGTGATTCACGTTGAGCGACATAAGTCTCATGTTCTTGAATCGTCAAATCAAGCACATTCAACAGTGAGTCCAAGGTCTTATCGGCCCGGGTATATAGTGGAAAAGAGAGAAGTAGAAGAAACAACAAATACCTTTTTTTCATCGGAGTATTAAACTTTAATAGAAGATTACAAGACTAATAAAGACAAATGTAGAGAAAATCTTCGTATTTTAAAGAATAAAACGGCTAGAAATTAAAAGTACATCTATTCTACTATTCCACTAATTACTGCCAATAACAGCTGGTCACACTTTGCTTATCCCTATAAAACAACTTTGCTTTTACAACAGCAGCCTGACAGGCTACGGGAGTCTCCCATAGCTCCGACTCAACCGTCGGTTCAGTCCCATCCGTCGTATAGCGTATCTGTGCTCCTTCGATAGAAGTATTTGCATACAGAAGTCCGTCCCGGATGGTGAGTCCGGGATGAGGCAAACGGAAGTTTACCCCTATCCGGCTCCAATAAGGCATTTCCTTTACACTGATTTTTTCATAGAACAGTGCCAGATCCCGGTCAAAGGTTTGCTGCTCGGCTGCACCGGAAAGGGTTTCCCAATCCGGATGCGCATTCCAGCCACGCTCTACCAGTCCCATCACTTTAGGGAACATATAATATTCTACCCATTGAAATCCTCGAATTGTTTCGGCAAACAGTTGTGCCTGTACCCCTTTTATTTGTTTCCTGCCGGAGGCAGTCAATGTCGTTTTTCCTTTTCCTGCGGAACCAATTTCCACCGGATTGCCCGCCATATCCGTACGTGAAGAACGATAGACATCGAACGGAAGCATGGAGAATGCTTTGGATTCATCCACATATCCTCCCCAGAAATGTCCCGGTTCATCAGGATGAGCATCATAAGCCAAATCCAGATAGAAATTATTCACATTGCAGAGGATGACCGGATAACCGTTATTGGCTATCTGATAAGGTATTTCATCCTCTTTCCATTCCGGAACAGTCTTCCACGAATTGATACCGGCTGCCCGTTGAGATAAATAAGTATGAGTGTCTTTTTGATGCCCCAAAGCCACTTCCTGCCAGCCATTAAAAGACAAATGATGCTGTTGCAGGCAATCAGCTACCCGGGTGATGAAATATTCGGCCAGATCATGCGCCTTTTCCATGCCTTGCTCTTCCATTAACGCCCTACATAAAGGGGAACCCATCCATGCGCCCTTAGCCACTTCATCACCTCCCAAATGGATGGTAGCCAGCGGTGTACCGGCTTCCTTATACATAGCCACTATTTCCTGAATCACCTTTTCCATAAAACGATAAGTGGAGGGCAAGGCTACATTCATAACATTATCCGTATAGGCTTGTGCCGAAACATATCGGGAAGTATCCTGCAAGTCACTCAAAAGATATTCTTCCGCTTTCTCCGGATCGGTATCGATGTATTTCTTATAACGTACATTCATTGCCACAATCGCCGCACGTGCATGGCCGGGGGATTCTATTTCCGGGATGACCTGCACATGTCTTTCCGCCGCATATCGTAATAAATCAATGAATTCCTCCCGGGTATAATAACCATTTCCCGATGTTGCAGCATACGGATCATATCCGCCATCATAAGCCGGATACAACCAGTCCTTTTCATCGGTTGTATGTCCCCGCCGCGAACTGATTGCAGTCAACTCCTCCAATCCCGGAATTTCCAGCCGCCAGCCTTCATCATCCGAGAAATGGAACTGGAGCACATTCAGTTTGTAAGAAGAGAGCATATCAATCAGCTTCTTTAAGTTATCCACCGTTGTATAATTCCGGGCAATATCGAGCATCTGTCCCCGATATAATAAGTCCGGATAATCCTGTATAGACATTGCTTCCAACCGGAACGGGCTTTCCTGCCCTTTCAGCAATCCTAACAGGGTCTGTGTACCATTAAAAACTCCATGTGGAGTAGCGGCACTAATCCTTATTTGCTGACCGTCAATGCACAGTTCATAATATTCCTCATTGACTGCTTTTTTCCTGTCAGAAAGATAGTCCAAGACAATGGTTACCGAGGCTTCCGGCACAATTTCCAATCCATGCCATGCAGTGAGCTTCTCTTTCAACAGTTTTCCTTCATTGGCAAAATCCTCATGGAAAGTCAAAGCAAGTTGTTTCTCCAACACCGTTTCCCCTCCGGTAGCAAGCACCTTTTTTACGGAAGGTATGATATCCGTCATCCGGAACTCCGGAGTATCTGCATTTAGTAAACGAAGATTGGTTTCATACGTCTTCCGTGCAGCCGTCCTTTGCCATTCAGTAACAGGCAATGGAATGGCATGTAACGTCACAGGCAGCGGCTTACCTTTCGATGTCCCCGACTGACTTACCCAATAGCTCCCTTCGGGCGCATGTGAATTCTTCGGCACTTTCCCGTCACACTGGAATATCACTCTCAATGAATCTCCCGGAGCCAGTGAACTAAATCCTTCTCCCGGATATATTTTAAATAGAGTCGCATTTACTTCCTCTACCCTAACCGGCGACGAAGCATCCTGCCGGATCGAACGGGGAAACTGCGAATAATAAATCTCCCAGTCCTTTCCAATAGGAGCATCCGAAACATTCTTCAGTAGAAAAGAATTCTCATAATATTTACCATTTCCATCGTAGCTTCCCATTTCCCAGGTTAAAGCAACCGGAGCTCTCGACTCATTCGCCGACTTACAACTGCCTGCAAGGAGCAGGATGAACAACCATCCCGCTGCCCATAAAGAAAACTTTATATCGTTCATAAATTTAGTCTTAGTGATTAGTCATGCCATCCTTTACTTCTCAAATAATCGAGCATAAAAGCCGGACTGTCTGTTTGGAGGATTCTTGCCCCCAACTTGTTTATCAGATACCCATAACTTGCGTCCGGATCTTTCCTAGCAGCCTCATCATCATGTCCTCCTGCCAGAGAAGCCCACAAAGTGTTATACCAAATCAGACTTTTCCCTGCCAGCCTGCGTTCCATCCGGGCAGGCACCGGACTTGCAACATTCCGGTAACACAACTCAAAAGCAACCGGATGCAACTGTTCCATATAGTCCTCGACCACCTTCATCGATTTCTCCTCATCAATCGTTACGACGGGCATATAGATTACCTTATCCAGATAAGAACCGAACTCCCGCTTCACCGTCTCCACGGGTTGGGCACCTTTCATTATCACTAAATCTGCAGTATCGGTTTTCTTCAATATCACATATACATCATCAAAAATGCTGTAAGCCTTATCCAGGTTAACCATTATCTGGCCTTTGGCAGCCAGCAAAGCTTCTTCCAAAGTAGGGACAGTATGTTCCGTCAGCCGGCCGTCTTTATCTTTCAACCGAAGTTGCTTTATTTCAGCCAATGTCTTATCTTTTACTTTTCCTGTACCATTGGTGGTGCGATCTACCGTATCATCATGCATCAGTACCAGCTGACCATCTTTCGTCTTACGGATATCAATCTCTACAATGTCCACTTTCATCCGAATAGCACTATCGATAGCCGCCAGGGAGTTTTCGGGGGCAATACTCCAATTTCCACGGTGCGCCACCACCAATACTTTGTCCAGGCACGGATTCAATACATCCTTGCGGATGGCCTCCGCCCGTTGTGCAGCCAGGAAACCTGGCTGCAAACAGAAAAGTAACAAAAGCACTATAAACCTGCTTTTCTTCATATCTATCATTATTTAATCTTTCTGCTCAATTTTGTTCAACTACCTATTGCCTCACTGCTACAACCCGGCATCATAAGCACCAGCCTGCATCTTGTTGACATTACGGGCAACTCCTCGTTGGTCTACTCCAAAGCCGTTTTCACCCACCCAATTGATAAATTGCTGTCCCACAGTTGCGTCGAAAGATTTCACCGCATCAATTACAGCCTGTTTCGTTGCAAATTCATCAATAGTACCGGTTACCGTCCATTGGTAAACACCATCGGTCAAAGTTGCGGCGGGAAGAGTTTGGGATGAATAGTCCGTGTCCGTAGAAACAGCTCCCCAACCTGCATCCGCAGCCTGATATACATTATATCCACCGGAAGTAATATTACCTGCATAAATCGTCCTGCTTCCGGCTCCTTTAGCAAACAATGAATTTACCACTGTAGAAGCCCTGCCCCCTGCACGGAACACACCGTTCGGATTACCTGAATTACCAACAATGGTAGTATTGGCAAGCATAAAATAGGCATCTCCATTGACTGTGATACTATTTCCTCCAGTAGCGGTGGTACCAAGTACGGTTACATTATTCATGCAGACATATCCGTTTCCGGCATGAATGGCAGTTCCCCAAGCGGTCGGTGCATAATTTTCATGCAACAAGCAGTTGTTCATAAACAGAAAGCTGTTTGCTGCGGTGGTAGTGATGGCTCCTCCCCGCCCTGTCGCCTTGTTATTCACCATCTCTACATCATTTAGCAAGACTCTTCCCTTTGATACTTTAACGGCTGCTCCACCATCTGTTCCACCATCACTTCCGCGATTGAAGTTCTTGATGACACAATTATTCAGTTGCAGGGTTGCATCACCTCCACCTGCCGCAACAAATACGGCACGGACACTTCCTGCATCGTTCAATCCATATTGTCCGTTGAAAGTACAACCGTCGAAAATAATATTTGTCTGATTGCCCAGCACTAATAAAGAGTTGGATGTCGCAAACGCTCCACTACCGGTATTTCTGACAAAAGCAGTCGTATATTTACTAATGTCACGCTTCGTCAAATCCGTTCCCGTACTTGAAGGATCATATCCGCCTTCAATCGTTATTTCCACTTGCTTGCTATAACCGCTATATTCTATCTTCACGCCGGAATTTTCTTTCGCCATCTCATAAGAGCCTGCAGCTACATAAATCTTCTTGCCATCCAGTTTGACTGCATTAGCGTTGGAGATGTCACTGTTACCATTCGTTTGTAACAAGTTGCGCAACGCATCCACTCCCATAGCATTGTCCCAATCCATACCGGTTGCGTTTCCGGCAGGCTGTTCTTTTACGTAATAAGCCGCAAGCTGCAATTCTTCTACATCTCCTCCCGACAAAGTACCGCTATCCCACGGAGAAACAATGGGTTCACTAATACTTATAATCGAGCCTTCCACTTTCAACGTGAATTCATAACACTTTGCGGGCTTCAATTCCGGAATACCGGGTAATACCAAATCTTCTCCCAAATAATTCAAAGAGACAAAGGTAGCGGTGGTTCCGGCTTTTCCGGGAGCTACGATGGCAGTATAAGTACAACCGTTCTGTCCTGCCTTACCACCTTTGGGAACTGTAATGAACGGTGATATCAAAGAAGTGCCCGATACCACTTCACCATTCGTGTATCCCTGATAAGAACCGATCTTTACTCCCTGCACCTTGCCTTGTCCGCCTACATCTGCAAGCGTCATAATCACTTTTGCCATTTTCCGGTTCATACCCAAACGAAGAATACGGGAACCATCATCTGTTGCATTCTCCACAGTACATGTCATATAGTCGGCTTTGGCCAGGTTTTCCAGACGTTGCTGGTTGGTGGGAAGTGTAAAGTTGGCCGTACTGGCTCCGCTCACCACCGGATAGAAAGCCGAGTAAGTCACCGGCTCCGCACCCCACCTTAAATAATAGTTATCCGTCGGTATCCATTTTCCTTCCGAGAGTACATAACTCAAATACCCATCCTCACAACTTAACTGAATCTCATCACCCTCATTAAATTGTTTCTGCTGATCTCCCGCCGCACCGGGATTACTGCGGGTAAAGGCAGTATTAATAGAGGCTTCAATCCGGATAGCACCGGAATCTTCACCGTACATAGCTATATTCTTATCTGTATCACAGGCCGCCATACTCGTCAGTAAATACGCAGCCAATATCAGTTTTGTAATCTTCATCGTTTATCTCCTCCTTCTTTAATTCCGGTCGATAAGTTGCCCGGTTGCCCAATTTCTGGCCATTTTAGCAGCCAGTCGGACTGTTGTGTTTACATTGAGAGTTAAGGTATGTTCCACTCCTTTTTCCAGTTCAATGGGCTCTTTTGCAGTCCAGATATACAGTTTCCCGTCATAGCTGAAATTGACAGAGAAGCCCTCTGCTATTTTTTGAGGAGGCAGGATACATTCGCAAGATTCCGTCCCTTTATAGGGAGCCACAGTTGCCACTACTGCATCCGCCGCAGGAACAACTACCGGAGCCGCTGCTGACAAATCACAAGTGGCATTGACAACAGCCCCATTGATAGCCATATCTCCTAACTTACTCATGGAAGCATCCGTCGTACCATTGACCGTGATTTTTATAATCAACTTACTCATGGCATGATTCAAAGAGATTTTCAGTTTCCCATCTGCCGTTAAATCCTGCTCCGGGTCAACTGTCGCTTTCATCAACAGGAAATCAGAGGATTTCACATTTTCTTCGGTAGACTGGTTGGTTAACGCATTGACCGTCAACGAAGCGTCCGGAGTGGCTTCACTCATAAATGGCGCATACGCTATCATCGTCACAGGTGTTCTTTCTGCATCCCAAAGCATCTGTTGACCGTCAGACGTACTCCATGCACTGCCGGAACCAACCATTTGTTTATGATAGTTATAAGCAGCATTTTCGCTGTTCCGGATCATTAATCCGAAACGTTCCAGATTCATGGCGTCATACCCTGCACGCGACAGAGGTTCATTCACTTCGGTAATGACGCGGATGACATGATCTTCGGGGAAACTGCCCATTGATAGTAACTCATCCTCGTTGTTTGAGCATCCGGCTAGTGCGATACCCAAAGCTATTATATAAAATATCTTCTTCATGTTACAGTCGTTTTAGAGTTTAATTTGTCAGAACCGCATCATAAGCACCGGCTTGCATCTTGTTCGCATTACGAGTCACTCCGCGTTGGTCTATACCGAAAGCATCTTCACCGACCCATTCCACAAACACTTCTCCCAAATCAGCAATAGGCGAAGTCACCGGATTAAAACTTTTCGCAACTTCTATCACCGCCTGTTTGGTAGCATATCCTTTTACCGAACCAATCTGATTGAGATCCCACACATACACTCCCTTTTCATTCAGCATGCCATTCACCGGATTGGGATAAGCCGTGTCGGACGCACTCATCGTTATTCCCGTCACGCGCTGATACACATTATATCCCTTCGAAAAGGCTTCAAAGTTACTGCCATTCAGATTAAAGCTCGGAGCCGAAGGATTTTCAGAGATCAACAGGTTATTAATAAACTTCGTATCACCACCGGCACCTGTCTCACAACGTACCGCTCCATGACTATCGCTCGCATTTCCAATGATTGTATTATTGGTCAGCAGGATACTTCCTCCTCCGTTCAGAGCGGCACCTGTCCCCATATTATCTATCAGCGTGGTATTGTTAATACAGATATGTCCTTCCGACATCTGAATACCATTTCCCCACGAACCGTTATGAGAATTGCCTTTCAACAGACAACCATTCATAAACACCACCGCTGTCTTGCTACTACAACGAACAGCGCCTCCACGACCGACAGCCTTATTATCCAGCAAGTTCACCTTATTCAGCCGCACCTGTCCCGACAAGACAAAGACTGCCGGACCACCCTGCTTGGCAGAAGTCGTTACTGCTGACGTACAATCTCTAATCACGCAATCGGTCAACTCGATGGAAGTATCACCAACACCGCCGCTCACGTAAATTCCACTACCACATTCGGTTGTACTGGCATCCGCTTCAGACACATATCCATATTGGAAAGTAACTCCCTCAATGACAATATGCCCTTTCTTCACCAATAGCAAACCACAGTCACCGGCATCCGCCTGTTTATTTCCGTTCACATCGCCGCTGATAACAGTCACATACGCATCTATATCACGTGCCGAAACATCGGTCCCTTCGCTAAACTGACTATATCCGCCCTTAATCGCCTTTATATTCTTACGAACGATTACACCAAGTCCACTTTCTTCGGACATGACATATTTCCCCTGACTCATGTAAATCGTACTCTTGGACAGATCGACAGAACCGCTCAACAACTTACGGAAGCCAGCCACATCCAACGCCTGTTCCCAGGAACTACCATCCATTTCCCCTTCACCGAATTGAGTCACGAAGTAACTCTCCAGTCCTTTCTGCATAATCACTTCTTCGTCCAGATCATCGTCGTAGTCGGTCATCATCGGCGGGTCTATCATCTCATAGTCTTCCTGGCATCCCTGTGCCAACAGGAGAATGAAAGCCAGCATACATAGCTTCGATATTATGAATAAACTATTTTTCATTTTCTTTCTTTTTTAACTTGTACATTAGATAAGAATAATCACAAATTCACCGATTTCACCGGGCAATATCCGGATAACCGGGATTCTGTTTCAGGTATTCATTCTGTTCTAGTTGTGTCTGCGACAAGGGGAACAGTTCATAATGATTGTCCGCATCCCGTGGTTTGTCCCACCATGCTTCCTGATACCTGCCGAAACGAATTAAGTCTGTACGACGACGGCTTTCCGCCAGAAATTCCCGTCCCCACTCATCCAGCATTTCTTTCTGATCGAGTACTACGTTGCCTTCCGGCTGGTAAGCGATATTCGCTGTAAAGTTTTCGTAGTTGCGCTTACGCACGCTGTTCAGCAATTTGCCAGCCTCACCTGCTTGTCCGAGACGGAGAAGGGCTTCAGCTTGAGAATAAATAATCTCTGCCAAACGAATCTCTGTATAGTCGGACTCAATATAATAACCTCCGGTAAACGGATAGAAAGGATACTTCACACAGTAAAGTCCGGAATTGAAGTCACCATTACCCAATTTAGATTCCTTATAAGCCGGATTAGAGATATAACCTGACTCTGCATTTCCCTCAAATCGTCCGACCTGGTCACGCAAATAAATCACATATTGATTATCCGGGTTCTTGGCATATCCTCCACTGACAGCGGAGTTGGCAATCTTACCTTCGAGAAAAAACATACCTTCGCGGGTATTGTTACCGGTGTTTACATATTGCTTATAACGTATGTCTCCCTGATATTTGGCAAACTTCCGGGTAACCATTCCTAATCCATAGTCGAACAGTTCGCGTGGCTGCTGATTGTCATAGCTCGGTGAAAGCGCGTATTTCGGATTCCGTTCGCCGTTTCCCTCTATTTTCAGGTAATACGCACTACCATAAGGCAAACCACGTCCGTAAACCGTTCTTCTGTCATTTTGCAGATGCCAGCTGGTCAGCCCGTAAGAACCGGGAAAACCGAAGATCACCTCATTGCACATTTCATTGTTCCAGTCGAAAGGTTCATACCAGTTATCCGCAATCGCATAATATCCGAACTCTCCTCCCGTGATACGTTTACACATATCGATACATTCCTGCCATTTCGCCTGACCGATCCATACCTCCGCATTCAGATAAAGACGCACCAATAATGATGCCGCAGCAGCTTTCGTGAACTGTCCCTGTTGGCTACCATTCCCGGATTGTCCACTCTTGGAGGGCAAGGCCGCCAGACAGTAATCTTTCAATTCACTCTCGATGAAATCGAACATGATTTGCGGAGAGACTTGCTTCCGATTTTCCGGCAGTTCGTTCACAGCCTGGTCTGATGTAGTGGTGAGAATACAGTTGCGATGGGTATTCAACAGACGGAGATAACCCCAGGCACGCATACAGCGCAACTGCGCTTTAAAACTTTCAAATTCACTGTCACTCAAACCATAATTGGACGGATTCAATTGGTTCAAGTCGTCCAATACCATATTGCATTGGCCAATACCTACATAAAAGTTTTCCCATTCGCTCAACCAGTCGCCCTGATTGATATCATCATATTGATGACGGTGATACATTTCCCACAAACCTCCATCGTACCACCAAGTGCCACGAGTGGGAGTAATCAACTGGTCTGCGGGAAGTTCCTCGTTCTCATGACGTATCCAGATACAGCAATACATGTGCTCAAAGGGACGGAAAACGGCGTTGATAACATCCTGTTTCGTGTTATAATAGTTCTTGGACATCACCTGGTCATACACCGTTTCCGACAGATCCGTACAAGACGGTAAGCCTAACACTGTGCCCGCCATCATACTTAATCCTATGATATATTTTGTTATTTTCATAATGGTTCTTTTTTTAAAAACTAACTTGTAAACCTAAAATAAACTGGAAGGCAGACGGATAATAGTTGTATCCTCCTCCGAAAGTACCCGGTGTCAGTCCGTTCACTTCGTAGGTAGAAGGGTCTACACCGGTGAACTTCGTGAATGTATAAAGATTGTTGGCTGTGCCGAACAAACGTATCTTTTCAATATACTTCTTATTCAGGTTCATCGTATATCCTAAAGTGATGTTGTCTATCTTCAGGTAATCCCCCGGTTCGATGAAATAGTCGGTTATCACATTCTTACCCGTCGTGATATGCGCATTCTTCGAATAGGCGGTAGTCAACTGGTTGGTACTCATACTCTGCAAGCCAAAATAGAAATCGTGCACATTGAATAGGTCAAACCCGGCAGCACCGCGGAGGGCAACAGTCAAGTCGAAATTCTTGTAAGTGAAGTTGTGCGTCATAGAACCGGTGAATTTCGGCAAACCGTTTCCGGTCACTGCCTTGTCTTCTTCCGTACCCTGCGCAACAGGAATCACATTTCCTTTCTTGTCATAAATCAGCCAGTCACCTTTTTTGTCCACTCCCGCATAACGGTAGGTGAAGTAGTTGCCGATACGTTCGCCTTCTTCAATCCGCTGCAAATATCCTGGATTGTTGGGATTCGCCATATTACACGTGGAGTAATATTTCTGCCCCTTGTACACATCATTGGAGAAGCTGACAAACTTATTGTTATTAGTGGCTCCCACTAAAGTGAAACTATAAGTGAAATCCTTTGTCCGGACAGCATTTACAGTTATATCAAGCTCGAAACCGGTATTGCGCAATGTACCCACATTGGCATAGATGGTAGAGAACAAATTGGGCGGAACCGATACGGAATAGCTACCGAGCAAATCGCTTTGTTTACGGTGGAAATAGTTAAATGAACCGGTCACTTTGTGTTTGAAGAGCGAGAAGTCCAAACCGATATTCTGATTGTGCCCTTTCTCCCAACGGAGTTCCGAGTTGACATTCTTACTCGGTCCCCATACATGGAAGTTGTTGCCGCCATACTGATACCAGCCATAGGCTCTATAGGTTGCCAAAGACTGGTAGTTACCTATTTCCTGATTACCTGTCACCCCATAGTCATAACGCACTTTCAAGTCGTCAATCCATGAGAATCCTTTCATAAACTTCTCATCCGAGATACGCCAGCCGACAGATACCGCCGGGAAATTACCCCATTTATGATTCTCACCAAAGCGGGAGGAACCTTCGTGGCGTAAAGAGAAAGTGAACAAATAGCGCTCTTTCCAATCGTAATTGACACGTCCGAAGAAGCTGATTAATTTATGGTCATTTTTATAAGAGCTCATCATGGTTTTTCCTTCTTTGGCTGCTTCCAGACCGGAGCCCAGATTATTGTACGTCAATCCGTCGGAAGAGAAGTCCCAGTTCTCGGCTCCCATACCCGAACTTACCCCATAATTGTAGCTATAACCTACCATTGCACGGATTTGATGATCCTTGATGCGTGTAGAGAAGTTGGTCACCCATTCGAGATTGTTGTTAGTGTTTTTATCAAAGTCACGGCTCGCTTTTCCGGCAACACCCGAATTGACATTGGGACCATAAGTAGACGGAATGAACCATCCGTTGAACTTATCCACCTGATACTGTGAAACAGTAACCTGTGATTTCAAGACCATGTTCGGATTATTAGGATTGAACAACGGCAACAAATTAACGGCAGCAGTAGCATTCCATTCCAGCAATTTAATCTCTGTACCATTCTCTTCCTCATTCAATTGTTCAACAATATTCGAGCTGTCGCCTCCGGACGGAAAACGATAGTATCCGTTAGCTGATTCAGGATCATAAACCGGCATTGTCGGATTATTCTTGATGACACTGCCATAGACACTGGCTGACTTATTCCGGTCGATGACACGGGGAGTCATGTTAGCCGCAAAGGTAAACAGGCCGTCTTTCGTTGTGTGGCTGATGGTAGCACGCGCACCATATTCCCGACGGTCGGAACGCAAGTCGATTCCCTGCGCTTTTCGATAATCGGCTGTTACGCGATAATTAGTTCTCGCATTACCTCCGGAGAAGGTCAACGTGTGCATGTGTGTCACTCCCAAACGGGTAACGGCATCAAACCAATCCGTACTGGCTCCCATATCGGAAAGTGGATTAGAAACCGTGCGGTAAGCACGATATTCTTCCGCATTCATAATGTCCAGCTCTTTCTTTGCTTTATTGAAGGTGACGGCAGCGCTGTAAGTCGTATGCACTTCCCCGTCACGGGTTCCTTTTTTCAGATTCACAAGGATCACACCGTTGCTACCCCGTGTACCGTAGATAGCGGAAGCGGCACCGTCTTTCAACACATCGATCGATTCAATATCGGCGGGATTGATATTCGTCATATCACCTCCCGGCACTCCGTCTACAACAATCAACGGGCCCAGCCCGGCATTACGCGAAGATATACCACGAATCTGGATACTTCCCGTACTGTTCGGATCGGCCAAAGCCGTATTGGAAACAGATACACTGGATACTTTTCCCTGCAACAGCATGGAAGCATCGAGACTGGAGATTTGATTCAGGTCTTTCGCACCGACATGCGAAATAGCCGAGGTCATTTCTTTCCGTTTCATCGTACCATAACCCACCACTACCACTTCATTCAACGCTGTGGATTCTTCTTTCAACACGATTTTCAATGACTGCCGGTCTTTGATAGCCACCTCTTGTGTCTCATAACCGATATAAGAGATTTTTAAACGTCCGTTCTGCGGAGCATTCACCTGGAATTTACCGTCGATATTGGTGATGGTGCCTTGTTTCGTCTCTACAACTACCACCGAAGCTCCGATGACAGGTTCCCCCTTTTCGTCGATCACCGTACCGGATATTTTACGTTCCTGCTGCACTTCTAAGGAAGCTCCTCTTGCCTGGATACCGGAAAACAGCATCAGCAATATACCTAACAGACAGGTACACGTTTTGAAATGAATATTTCTCATAAATAGATGATTTTTATATTAGATGATAAAGTTAACGAAGCCCTCTTGCCTGTAATGCCGGAATCAACAAGTCCGGTAAGTCCGTCTGTATCATACATACCATCGGATAGATTTGCAAGAGTTCATTCAGATAATCCTCGTTCAGTGTCCATTCGGATACGCTACTGCCACTTGTCGGAAGCATATTTACCGTAGCAAGCATTCCGTCATTGATTGAACTTCCCAAAGGAGTGCTTTTCCCGTTTGTCAGGTAACTGTATTGCACAAAGTAATTACCCGGCAGCCCTATCATCGGTTTATGACTTCCTGTCCATGTATACACATGTGCTTTAGGAGTAATACCCAATACTTCTTCCGCTTTCTGCGCACTGTTACAATAGAAGAATACAGATTCCATCATATCCAGCTTCATCACGATATCCACCACCTGCTGCGAAGTAGCCGTGCGCGGAGAGTAGTCGAGGTTGTAATAGATTCTACCGCGTCCTGCTTTCAGAAACTCTTCCAGAGTAGGCATTTTTTCATCAGTCACCCGGCCATTCCGGTCTTTCAGGTTGTACTTCTGTAATTCTGCATAGGTCATTTTTGTGATGTCGCCTGTGCCATCCGTAGTGGCATTAATGGTTTGGTCATGGCATACCACTACCACTCCGTCGCTTGTCACATGAGTATCACACTCGATCACTTCCGCGCCCGAATCAATGGCATCTTCTACGGAAGAGACTGAATTTTCGGGAACAGTCCTGTCCGACGTGTGCGCCCGGTGTGTCATGACCCATACTTTTTTGTTGTCCGGCTCTCTGAATTGCTTCATCGCCTCCGTCAGTGCCAACAGATTATAGATACGGATTCTCTTCTGCACCTCATACTGACCTGCTGTAACATGCAATGTGTAGTCGCCACTTTGGGTATAGGCATAAGTGATAGGGGTAGCAGCTTTTCCTTCCTTGACCGTCCCGTCACCAAAATCGACAGTAATATCGGTATTTCCATCAATGTTGTTGAATTTGACCTCCACCACTTCTTTCAGCAGGGCACGGGTACTTACTTGCAGGTAAGGATTCTTTTTCACAGGATCATCGTCAGAGCAAGCGTTGCAAACTATTCCCAATAGAATAGCCCAACAGCATAACCAGCTTATCGGCTGGCGTTTTGTTCTTCTTCCTTTTTCCGGAACAAAAAAATGCAGTAATTCATTTTTCATTTGTATTTCTATAAAGGTTAATAAAAAAAGAAACTCCCGAAGGCGGAACCTGTTCGTTCCGTTCGGTTATGACAAAAATAGAGGGAAATGCCCCGATAAAAAATAGCAAAGGGAATATAAGTGGAAATCTACAATTCTCTCAAAGAAATAACCACTTGATTATTAATATCTTATTTCTAAATAAGCTCACATTAAAAGGTAGATTGGGCACAGATTTTATTAACGGATTTTTGCCACCAAATCTTCAAAATCGTCTCGTGAAACACGTGCTTTTGTTTTTACTCTCGAACGGTAATTATAGATTGTATTCACTGAGTAATGCAGAAGTTCCGCAATCTGCGAACTGTCTTTTATTCCCAAACGTATCAAAGCAAAAATACGCAGTTCGGTATTCAGTAATTCATCCGGTTTCAAAACGATTTGTTCTTCCGGCAATAATAAGGCATTGAGAGATTCCACGAAATTAGGAAAGAGATGCAGGAAAGCGGAATCAAAGTTCGCATATAATTCTTGCACTTCAACGGTTACAATGTCATTGCTAAGATGTGTCATCTTGAGCAATTCTGCCACTTGTCCGCGTTGCAGTTTCTTGTTTACCAGCTTTCTGTACGCTTGCAAACGGTCTACATATACAGAGCACAGTTTGAAGAAACGGGCAATATAGGCTTCTTTAATGAGATTGGACTCGGAAAGCTCGAGATTGGTGGAACGAAGATGACGGTTCACTTCTTCGAGTTCTTCATTTAACGAGAAAAGCCGTTCGTTTACTTCCTGCAATCCTTTTTTCGCGATGGAAAGGGCTTTCATCTGCCGGTAGATATAGATTAATGCGATCACCAACAGTAATGCCAACAAGGCTACGCACGCAATATAGATCAGTAATTCCCGGTTCTGTTGCTTGATAATATCCTGATAATTCCCGTTTATCATAGAAAGCGGGGTGATATTCATCCAGCTCCGCAACCGCGTTTTATAGAATTGTGATATTTCCCATGAGAAATTGATATAGTCATAGGCACGTTTCAAATCTCCTTTTCTATTCAGTTCTTGTGCCAGTACCATCAAAGAAGATTGCTCCTTAATGGCGGAACGCACATCTGAAATGGCTGAAAGCACCAGATAATACAAATGCTCGTCTTTCTTGCCCATGCTCTCAAAAAGGCGGAAACGCTGATAGGCTACCAGTGCATATTGAGGCGTTCCGAAAGAAGATTCCGCAAGCCGACGGTCACTGAATTCAAGAGCCTCATCGTATTTTCCGGCTTCTCTTAATTGCGTCTCACGCAACCACAGGTATGTAGCCGAGGACGGATCTAAAGTGACCTGCATCGAATCACGGTAGGCATGGCTCAATTTTGCATAGCGGGAAGCAAACATCTTATATCGGGGTTGTGCCGCTCCTGCTTCGAAATATACATGCTCGTAACAAGTATAGTAATATCCCAAAAGTGACGATGGCAATGTCTGACGATCAATCGAGTTAAGTATATCCGCTGCTTCCATATACATTCCGATAGAGGATAACAGATAGGATAGTTCCAATTGAATGTTAAGTTCCCGCTCTTTGTCATTCAACTGGCGAGCCAGCAGCATATTTTCATTCAGATAGTGGAGTGCGGAATCGGAACTGTATGCTTTATATTCAAGATAAATATCATTATTCAGATGATAGCGTTCGACAGAAACGGGAGGTGTCTTTCGTGCTTCTTTTTTCAGTTCATGGAGTTTGTTCTCTTTGATCTGTACATAAATATCGGCTTCCTTAATCGTTTTATCAAGCACATTCAACAATGAATCCAGGCTTTCACCAGCAAAAGCCGAATAACAGGAAAAGAAGAGCAAAAAGCAGAGTAGACAGTTCTTTTTCATTGGGCGGATAGACTTTAGTGAGTATGAGATGATAGAGATTAACCGGACAAATGTAGAGAAAATCTTCGTAACCTAACTATAAATGGCTCATAAATTAAAGGAACAAACAGACTATTATAAAGAAAAAACAGAAGCCAGACAGAGTATATGTTACATTATTATTAATAAAAATGAGTCTTACTCTATCAGACAAATCCATTCCCAGATACAGACCTGATGAAAATAAATACCATATTACCAATCCAAGCTCTTACCAATAAAAGTATTATCTTTGTTGCATGAAAAAATTAGTCATTGTAGGATGTGGACGACTTGCAGGAATCGTTGCGGATGCAGTTGTCAAAGGCTTATTACCAGATTATGACTTGGTAGGTGTCTATTCGCGTACGGCTTCAAAAACAGCGCACATCGTTCATAAAATGCAGCAACATGGCAAGCCCTGCATTGCTTGCGCCACATTGGAAGAGTTATTAGCATTAAAACCAGATTATCTGGTGGAATCGGCCTCTCCTGCCGCTATGCGGGAATTGGCTTTGCCGGCATTGAGAAAGGGAACCTCTGTCATTACCTTGTCTATCGGTGCTTTGGCAGACGAGACATTCTATCAGGAAGTGACAGAAACAGCCAAGGCAAATGGTACACGAATCTATATCGCATCCGGAGCTACCGGTGGATTCGATGTTTTAAGAACTGCCTCTCTGATGGGAAATACGACGGCCCGCTTCTTCAATGAAAAAGGTCCTAACGGACTCAAAGGAACTCCCGTTTATGATGATTCCTTGCAAACGGAGCAACGTACTGTTTTCTCCGGAAGTGCTGCGGAAGCTATTCGCCTCTTTCCAACCAAAGTGAATGTTACAGTTGCCGCCTCACGAGCTTCTGTCGGTCCGGAGAACATGCAGGTATCCATACAATCTACCCCCGGATTTGTGGGAGATACGCAAAGGGTAGAAATCAAAAATGACCAGGTGCATGCCGTAGTAGACATTTATAGTGCTACATCGGATATTGCAGGGTGGTCAGTAGTGAGCACCCTGATTAATATCACATCACCCATTGTATTCTGACAGATTGGCCAATACTTTTGCGCTCAGGCGGTCAAACGCCTGACGCGTGCGGCCAGTAGACACCTGCATACAACGTACATGCGGATGATTGAGCAGTTGCTCACTCCCCAACGCGCCTATCGTGTCACAAAAACAAAGGTTGTCACCTTCCAGCCATTCAGCGAAAGCTGCCTCATCCCATGCCGGCGACAAACCGGTATTGAATAAGATTTTCCGATTACCCATCTGCCTGAATTCCTCTTCATGCAGCAGAACCGTATTTTTATTAAGGCAACAGCAAATGACTTCACTCTCTGCAAGGAGTTTCTCCAACGGCAAAAAGCAATATCCTTTGGCAGTAGCCGCTTCTTTCTCACTGCGGGCATAATATGAAATATCAGCACCAAAGAACTTCAAAGCGTCCGCTATCATGCCGCCCGACTTACCCAATCCGACTATTCCGACTTTTAAGCCGGTGATCTCACGAGGTAACTCCTCCCACGATTCCTGCCCGAAGCCATGCAAACAGCGCACCAACTCACTGACGACATATTCTACCACTCCCTCATCACCATAATCCCGGATACCTGTTACCGTGATACCCCGTTCATTGGCATAGCGAATATCGACATTCGCACTTTCGGGAGAATAGAGCGAGCAACACATTCCAATGTATTTCACATTCAGACAACATTCAAGTACATACCGGTTGATACGGGAGGTATAACTCAAAAGCACCGCATCGGCATCTCCGATACGGGCAATGATTTCATCATCACTCGCGGGTACATCAGGATACATCACCACCTGACCGGCAAATGAATACAACGCTTTTTCGGCCGACGGAACCAGACTGACCGGCTCTATAGCTACAAGTTTCTGAAACATCGTTTTTTTATTTTAGAAGTATTATAAAAACAAACATACACGGTTACCGGATTAGCAACCCAACATGGGCGCTAAGATACAAATTTCTAGCCATAATATCATTTAATGATGGACGATAACAGTATGTTTTAGACACACGAACGCAAGTTAAACATATCCAATCAGAGTTCACTACTCGCCATCCGGTTCCTTTCGTGGCAGTGCTATAAAATGCATCTGATTACCCCGTCCCTCCCGCTTGATAATGCCTTCGGCCGCAAAAGATTTAAGATCGTCCAATGCAGTATTCTTCAAACGCCCGGTAAGTTCTGTATAAGTGGTTCTTGTGATGAAGCCATGCTCTCCGATATATTGCAGGACGAGTTTCTTCAGGTTCTCCCTGTCCCACTTACGCGAAGTATTGAAATCGACACACTTTCTGCGCTCCAAATCTCCGCGAATACCTACACGCATACTCTTGGAAGCACGGAAATTCACCCCGTTGAAAGCTACGGATTCAGAACGAATATCATTCTTATTTGCTACCAATCGGGAAGCTTTCACTTTGGCTGAAAAGAAACCGAACTCTCCCAATTCAACGCGGTATCCTTCACCCAGATATTGCAATACATCCTCTTTCAGTTCTATAAGGATACCTTCTATCACTCCTTCCTTAAATCCGGTTCTCTTAGCAACGCCACGGATCAATCGTTCTGCCGGAATCGTTCCACTGTAGACAATGTCGGCATACATTGTTTCCGTTTCTCCTTCCTTAGTAGTCAAGGCAGGCTTCTTCTTTAAATTGTAAAAGGCCATAATCTTATTATTATATTTAAGACTTTTCAGTGCAGAGAATAAAGATTTTCAGTGCAGAGATTTATCATAGTTTATGCACTCGGGTAGTTGTCCAGTTGTAACGGGACAATAGTCACCTTATAGAAAAACAAATATCACCTTATAAAGTGATATTTATCACTGCATAAGATGACCACTTGTCTTTGCAAGGGTAAAAAACAGTAAAGATACAAAATTAATTAGCGGAAAGCAAGAGACGGTACAATAAAGCTCAATATATGATTGTAATATGATTGCAAAATAAAATTCATCTGCCAACTACCGGACATCGGTTTCTCTTTATTTATTCACATAGATTTGTTTATTTCTAAATTATTTCAGTACATTTGCCTGACCTACTTCTATTACAGAAAGGATGAAAATAGACGAAATACAGTGCATAAAAGAACTACGCAACGGCTCTTACCAGGCTTTTACCCAGATTTATGAAGCCTACGCCGACCGACTTTACAGCTTTGTTCTTAAACAACTAAAAAATCGTTCCCTGGCACAAGATATTGTTCAGGATACCTTTTTACGCCTATGGGACAACCGTAGCCAACTGAATAGCTTTGGCAACCTGCAAGCCTTTATTTTCACTATTGCCAAACATCAGGTAATCGATTATTTCCGCAAACAAGTCAACGAACTACAATTCGAAGACTTTATGGAGTATTGCGAGAACCAAGAGAGCGATGTATCTCCAGAAGACCTATTATTGTATGATGAATTCCTGCAACAACTGAAGAAATCAAAGAATATTCTGTCACAACGGGAACGAGAGATTTATGAACTAAGCAGAGAAAAACATATTCCAGTCAAACAGATTGCCGAGCAACTGGAGCTTTCCGAGCAAACAGTAAAGAACTATCTGACTTCCGCTCTGAAGATCCTTCGCAGCGAAATAATGAAATATAATATTCTCTTTATTTTCTTCTTATAATATCGTCACTGCAACACATCACAAGGGGAAGGCAATAATATCTTCTCCCACAAAAAAGATCTCTATCTGATTTTTATGTTATAAAACACAAAGAAATCATAGTACTCTCTTATTCCATTCACGTATAACCAATAGAAACACCTATAATATGGCTACACATTTTAAAGATTTATACCGCCGATATATGGAGAAGGGACTACCTTCTTCTGACTTGAGAGAGTTCAAAAAAGAACTTGACCACATACCGGATGAAGAACTTTGGAATACCATGATAAACATGGAAAAAGATTCTGCACCGGAAATCGGGATGCCCCCCATGATGAAAAAGCAGATACGTAAGGAACTTCATCAAATCATCTGGAGAAGACGCTGGTATCAATTTGCGAAATATGCCGCTGTCATCGCTCTACTCGTCACCTCTTCCTTCGGCATATATTCCTTATTCGATACTCCAAGTTCGCAACAAATGATAACTGCCAATGTAAAACCCGGCAGCAAATCAGAGATCATATTGCCGGACGGAACAAAAGTGCAACTGAATGGTGCCACTACCATCAGATATGACGTCAATGATACAGAACAACGACTCGTACATCTATCAGGAGAAGCTTTCTTCGATGTAGCCAAAAGCCCGGACTGTCCTTTCAGAGTCATGGTAAATGACTTCCAGATCGAAGTATTGGGAACTTCTTTCAATGTGAATACATATAAGAAAGATGTTATCGAAACCTCTCTGCTTACCGGAAAAATTAAAATATCCGGCGGCTCTCTCCCGCACGAATATACGCTTACTCCCGGTGAAAAAGCAACCTACTCCAGTGTAGACAAAGCCCTCAAAATTACAAAAGCTGATGTGCATGTAGAAACAGGCTGGTGTAATGATTATCTAATTTTCGACTCCGAGCCTTTAATTGATGTTATAGAGCAAATAGAACGGTGGTATGGAGTAGAAATAGAACTAAAATATCCACAGATTGCACAAGATTTACTGTCCGGTTCTTTCCGCCATGAAAATATACAGAATGTTATCCATTCATTGAGCCTTCAGTATAAATTCAAATATGAGATACATAAAGATAAAATCATTATTTATTAACCTCAAAAGAAAGGAGCCTATGAAAGATATAATATAAGCTATTTAAAGAAAAACAACCAAAGAATCGCCCAATCCTTTGGTTGTATGAAAGTCGATAAAATTAATCCATTAAAACATGAAAAAATAGTATCAACTATGAATTACACAAAGTTAATTTTTTCCTTTAAAAAGAGGAGACATAATCTCCTTATTTTTAGAAACTTTACCATTTTGCTCACTGGAATGATTTTACTATCCACAACAGAAGCATTGGCACAAAAAGGAAATGTGTCGGTAAACATCAATAATGGTACGGTGAAAACATTCATAAAGGAGATCGAGAAACAAACCCGGTATACATTCGTTTATCGGAACAATGTCCTCAACGACCAATCGAAAGTGACCGTCAACTGTAAAAATAAGCCTCTTGATCAAGTACTGTCACAAGTATTCACTCCATTAAATGTTTCTTATTCGCTTAATAACAATACCATAGTATTAGTGAAGCAAGAAGTGCAACAACAGAAAAAAAACGAAAAGAAAACCATCAAAGGTACTGTGACAGATGGAAAAGGCGAACCGATTATCGGAGCCAATGTAATACAGGAAGGTGGCATCGGAACAATTACAGATGTTGAAGGAAATTTCACCGTCACAGCAGACCTATCCAAGCCGTTGGAAATATCCTACATCGGATACAAAAAGAAATCTATCCGCATCGGTGCTTCACCAACAATCAACATAGCGCTGGAAGAAGATGCACACGTCATGGATGAAGTTATCGTCATCGGATATGGCTCCAAAACCAAGCGGGATGTTACCTCTTCCATTGGAACTTATAAACCGGGAGAAGTCAATGTCCGCCAGGTATTAGGTGTTGACGAACTGTTGCAGGGACGCGTATCCGGAGTGAATATAACGTCAGCATCCGGTGTACCGGGAAGTAAAAATCGGGTCAGTATCCGTGGAATCGGTTCAATTACCGCAGGTAACGAACCACTATATGTAATTGACGGAGTACCTATCAACAATACGTCAGGAGATACTGGTGCTTGGGGAGCACAATCAATGAACGGTCTGAATGATTTCAATCCCTCCGACGTAGAATCTATACAGATTTTGAAGGATGCAGCTTCCGCTGCTATTTATGGCTCACGTGCAACAAATGGTGTTATCCTGATAACAACTAAAAAAGGAAGCAAGGGACAGGCCAAAGTAAACATTGACACGAATGTTAGTTTCTCCAACCTGACCAGAACAGACAAACTGGATATGACCGACACTGATCTGTTTCTGGAAGTTCTGAACGAAGCTATCGACAACTATAATCTGCAAACCAACAGTACGCAGGCACGTATTGATAACCCTGCACCGGGAAAAGCACAGACAAACTGGCTCGATCTGGTACTTCGTACGGCTGTTACCTACACGACTACCGCGTCTGTGTCAGGCGGAACAGATAAAACGAATTATTACTTGTCCGCCAATTACAAACACAACGAAGGTGTAATTATCAACAATCAGCTCAAACGTTACAATTTGAAGGTTAATCTGGACACGGAAATCAAAAAGTGGCTCAAGGTAGGAACCGCCCTGAATTTAAGTTACTCGCGTAATAACCGCGTTCCCACCGGCTATAATATAGGAACCAGTGTCATTACCCGCGCCATCGAACAACGTCCATGGGATTCCCCTTATCGTCCCGACGGAGAATATGCTGTCGGAGGACAGGAATTGGCCAACCATAACCCGATACAGGCTCTTAACGAAGAAGATGTATATATCGATAATTACCGTGCCCTCGGTTCACTCTATATGCTGTTTAACATAACGAAAGACTTGAACTTCAAAACTACACTCGGAGAGGATTTCAACTATACGGAAGAACACATTTATTACACAGCCGATCACCCCTATGGCAATAAAGTAGGAAAGCTTATTGACGGACGAAAATCTTATGCGAGTACTTTATGGGAAAACGTGCTCACTTATAAACACTCCTTTGAAGAAGATTTCTCTCTGGACGTCATGCTGGGGCATTCTATACAAAAGGATGTAACTTCCTCAGCCGCACAAACGGGTATCGGATTCCCCTCTCCTTCTTTTGACGTCAACTCTGTTGCTGCCGAATACTCGGATATAAGTACAGGACTTTCTTCATTCCTGCTCCAATCATTCTTCGGCCGTTTAAGTCTGAACTACAAGAACCGCTATTTACTAACGGGAACCATGCGTGCTGACGGTTCTTCCAAATTCATATCCAGCAATCGCTACGGATATTTCCCGTCTGTCAGCGCCGGTTGGAATTTGGGAGAAGAATCTTGGTGGAAATATCCACAAACCGATGTAAAGTTCCGCGCAAGCTGGGGTTGCACCGGTAATCAGGGAGGTATCGGCTCTTATGCTTATCAAGCATTAGCCGGTGGAGGGTACAACTATAACGGTGAGAACGGTTTAGGACTGACTACTGCAGGCAACCGCGATCTTAAATGGGAAAAAGCCCAACAAGCTGACGTCGGAGTAGACCTTTCTTTTTTCAGAGGTGCGATCACATTCACAGCAGATGCATTTATCAAAGATACCAAGGACTTGCTTTACCAAAAGCCAACTCCTGCTACATCGGGTTATACCAGCCAGGTATGTAATATCGGATCAATGCGTAATAAAGGACTCGAATTTACCTTAGGAGCCAACCTTAGCAAAGGTTCATTCTCATGGCATTCAGATTTCAATATCTCCTTTATCAGAAATAAACTGACTGCGCTTCTCGACAATAATGAGATATTGACAACCAGCTCGATGCACGCCCTTAAAGTCGGCGAACCGATAGGGTCCTTCTATATGATTAAGTGGAAAGGTATTTACCAGTCGGATGATGAAATTCCTGCCAAGATTTACGATCAGGGCGTAAGAGCAGGAGACTGTATTTACGAAGATGTGGATGGTAACGATGTCATAGACGAAAACGACAAACAGTTTGTCGGCTCGGCTAATCCAAAGTTCACCGGTGGTTTCAATAACACATTCAAGTACAAAGGCGTTGACTTGAGCCTGTTCTTTACATTTTCGTCAGGCAACAAGCTCTATGAACTGTGGACCGGAGGTTTACGAATGGGTAACGGTACATGGCCGATACTGAAATCATCTGCAGAATCCCGTTGGACGGGACCAGGCAGTACTAACGAAAATCCGCGTGCCATTTATGGTTATACGTGGAACTCAACCAAGTTTGTCAATACCCGAATGTTACACGATGCATCTTATATCCGTTGCCGTACAGCTTCTATTGGATATACCCTCCCAAAAAGTTGGATTAACCGGATACATATCGATAATCTACGCATATATTTCCAGGCAGATAACCTCTTCATATTAACGAAGTGGCCGTATCTGGATCCGGAAGTAAATGTAAGCCTCTCTGCAACCAATATGGGATATGATTATCTCTACCCATCCCAACCGCGTACGTTTACAATAGGTGTCAATCTTAAATTCTAACAGATATGAAGAATTTTATTATATCGTTATTAACAGTATTATTGGTGTTTGCCACTAGTTGCAACGAAATGGACCAATATCCGCATAATGCCGTATCCAGTGATAACCTCACCGAGGAGGATGCTCAATTACTGCTTACCGGACTCTACTTTTATATACAAAACAAACCAACAGTCAATGGTTATCTTACACAAGACATTGTCGGCGGAGATCTTGTCCGCGGCGGAGCGACAGGACTGAAAGATCCGGTATTATTGGTAAAAGACCTGGTTACCCCTGAAAGCGGTTTCGTCAGCGGACCGTGGGATGGATTTTATACTGCTCTCTACCAAGTAAATTCACTGATTGTCGCAGTTGACAAATTAGCAGCCAGCCAGTCACGAAACGAGATACTGGGAGTAGCCAGTTTCTTCCGTGGTCTGATTTATTATCACCTGGTTACCCGCTATGGAGAAGTTCCCATTCTCGAAGCTCCTTTCTCGGGAGACATCGCAGCATCTACCGAAACAGAAGGATGGAGTTTTGTAGAAAAGAATTTTCAGGTAGCAATAGATTATGCTCCTACTTTTTCCGACAAGTATTACGTCTCAAAACAAGCGGCAAAGGCTTTAATGGCAAGAACCAAACTTGCACAAGGCAAAATGACTGAAGCTGCCAAACTTGCTGAAGAAGTGATAGGTGATGCCAATTTCTCACTTGCCGACTTCGACCAGATCTTCCGTGGAAAAGCAAACCGAGAAGAAATATTCTCATTTGTCAATCTGCTCAATGAATCAAGCGTAAACTTGAGTGCTTCCCTCTATTCACGTGCTTCTGCCAATGGAGGTAGCTATACATATGCGCCGACGACAAAAGTGATGAATATGTTCGAACCGGATGATAAACGAACCGCCATATCAATTGATATGCAGGAAACAAATGAAGTCATTAATAAATATCCCGGTGGAGAGGTGACTACCGATCCGATCATTATTACCCGTTTGGGGGAAATGTACCTGATCAGTGCTGAAGCACAAGGACTTTCCAAAGGGCTTACCCGTTTGAATGAGCTTCGGAACTTTCGTGGTCTTCCTTCTGTACACCCTGCCACTGAAGAAGACTTCATAGATGCAATTCTCAATGAGAGACATACGGAACTACTGGCAGAAGGTTTCCGTTGGTTCGACCTTGTCCGCCTCAACCGCCTGGAAAGTGATCTCGGCTTTGAGCGCAAGTATAACAAATTACCTATTCCTGCCAAAGAAAGGTCTCTCAATAAACTTTTAAATCAAAATTCATATTGGGCTAACTAAAACAATGAAAATGATGAACTTATTAAAATACATGCAGATTCTGTCATTTGTATTACCAGTGGCTTTCTTAAGTTGCTCAAACGATACAATTGAAGACGTACATTATACCCCGCAAACAAAAATCGGTCAAAAACTATTAGCGGGTAGTGAAACAGTGGCACGTGTATATACCGATACCAGCTTTGTTGTTGCATTGGGAGTTACGGAAACAGATGTCCACTTTCAAAAGGCAGACAGCCGCTCTACTCATATATTTATAATCGACATTGATTTGAATGAACCAGGGGTTTCATTAGAAGTAGGTATGCCGTATGATGCGGATGTACGCAACAACTTCCAGCGGCAGACACTAACAGAAATGGCAGATTACGCCGACCGTCCGTGGCACCGGGTAGCTGCCATGATTAATGCTGATTTTTGGGATGTCAGTACAATGGATATCAGGGGGCCCATTCATCGCAATGGAGTGATCTTAAAAAACTCATTCATCTTTAAAGAAACACTTCCCCAACAAGCTTTGAGTTTTATCGCGCTGACGAAAGACAACAAAATGGTAATTGCCGACTCTGTGGAGTATCGTGGTATGCAGTACAACCTCAAAGAAGTGACCGGGAGCGGAGTTATCGTGCTACGGGATGGAGAAATATCCGGCGCGACTTATCCAGGTATCGATCCGCGTACTTGTCTTGGATATTCAGATGATGGTCATGTCTACTTCATGGTGGCTGACGGACGTGTAGAGTTCTACTCATACGGACTTACTTATCCGGAAATGGGTTCAATAATGAAAGCATTAGGATGCTCATGGGCTGTGAACCTGGATGGTGGCGGTTCTACCCAAATGCTTATACGACATCCGATAGCGGATATATTCCAAATACGGAACCGGCCTTCTGATGGACAGGAGCGACCTGTCGTAAATACGTGGATGGTAACAGTCAATGAACCTTAAAAAGCAGAAAGTATGAAGAACTCAATATTTATTTTATCTATCCTATTTTGTTGCAACTTGTTCTGTGGATGTTCGGAATCGGACGAATCCGATTCCCGACAATTTCCTCCGAAACTCATTTCCATTATTCCGAAAGCTGGATCGACAGGAGGTACCGCAATTATTTCAGGAGTTCATTTTTCTGAAACAGCAATTGATAATGAGGTATTTATTAACGGAGTACAAGCGGAAATTATCGATGCAACCCAGAATCGTTTAGTGATTGCTCTTCCCAATAATCCGGAAGGTACTTATTCAATCAAAGTTAGTGTGAAAGGGGAAGTTGTAGAAGGACTCAAATTTACTTATGCAACACCTCAAGCTCCACCTGAACTTGCTGTATTACAGGTTATGCCCTCCTCTGCCTATGCAGGAGATTTAGTGACACTGATCGGTCAGTGTTTCAGCACAGTGGTATCAGAAAATCAGGTGACAATCAACGGAGTGACTGCTGAAGTTAAAGAGGCGACTTCCAGCCAACTCAAAATTATCATTCCCGACACCGAGGAAGGCAGTTACCCTATCCGTGTGAGAATTGGTACTAAAGAAGCTGAAAGCCCCCTGTTTACTTACCTTCACACAGTGACATTAACGACCTCTTCTCTAACCCCCGCACGTGGAAAAGCCGGAGAGGAAGTGGTGATTTCAGGAGAAGGATTTGGAACAACGGTCGAAGAGAACATGGTTTCCATAAACGGAAAGCAGGCAACCGTAAAAGTTGTAACCGCAACAACGCTAACCATTATTGCTCCGGAGAATCCTTCCGGTACCTATCCAGTCAAAGTTACTGTCGCAGATAAAACGGTAGAGAATCTAAGTTTCACCTACGAAGATTTATCTTACACAGTTGCAACAGTAGCAGGTAACTCCGCAACTACCTCTACTGACGGTAAGGGAACGGCTGCCTCTTTCAAATTCCCGCAGGGACTAGCTCTCGCACCCAATGGTGACATATGGATTGCCGAAAGAGGAAATAACGTCATCAGAAAAATGGATCAGGAATATAATGTTTCAACTGTTGCCCAAAGTGGCACCGTTACATTTAATGCTCCCTGGCAAGGTGGTTTCGATCTCTCGGGTATATATTATGTAGCCAATAAAGCTTTGAATAATATTATTAAGATTACACAGGAAGGCACTTGCTCTGTGTTCTCCACCGAAACAACCTTTAAAAGTCCGATGAGCGTCACTTTTGATAGTAACGGTAATATGTATATCGCGGACCGCGATAATAAGGCAGTAAAGAAAATAACATCCGGCAGTACTGTAACTAACTACGATATGTCTTCACTCAAAGCCGGTCCCAATTGTATGGCGGTAGATAAGAAGGGAAGAATTTTTGTAGGTACCGGCGGTACTTATCAGCTGCATATGTTCGATACGGACGGTACACTAAAAACTGTATTCGGAACTGGCGTAGTACCCACTGCCGCGACTTATTCTGATGGTGAACAGAACGACCTGTCAAAAGCAACCATGGGGGCAACATTCGGCATTGCATTCGGCCCGGATGAGGTACTTTATATCACCGATTATACAATGCATACCATACGTACGCTAACACCGGATGCAGAAGGCGACTATACGAAAGGAACATTAAAAACAATAGCCGGTATTCCGGGAACGAAAGGTAAAATTGATGGTTCTGCCCTGACAGCTACATTCAATTGCCCTGCAAGCGTACTGGTTTCGGATAAAGTATATATCGCTGATGAGCAAAACCATTTGATTCGTACCATAACAGTAAATAAATAAAAGACTATGAGAAAGATATACATACTACTGCTCGCCTGCCCACTCTTATCATTGTTTGTAGCCTGCAATGATAATGACTACAAAGCGTCAGTGACAGAGCTTAGGCTGGTCCTCGTGAAACCCACCAATGTTTATTCCGGTGAAATAGCTACAATACTGGGACGTAATTTCAGCACGGTGCCGGAAGAAAATGCTGTTTTCATCAACGACCAGCAGGCAACCGTTATAGAAGCCTTCAAGGACGAACTGAAAATAATATTACCTGAAATGGCTCCGGGAAAATATTCCATCCGCGTCAAATCCCCCTCGGGTGAATTGACAGGCCTCGAGCTCAATTATCTGAAAACACCCGATCAGGAATATATCGTTCAAACAATCGTTGGACAGAAGGGAGTATTCGAAATGACAGACGGAGTCGGTACGGAAGCCACAACCAAGCTTCCCACTGGTATCGCTTTTGCTCCGGATGGCAGTTTATGGTTTACAGAACGAGGATACAACTATATACGACGTATCTCTCCGGACTTCCTGGTCACTTCACTCCTCGATGTGGCAGTAGACGGTAGCAGTGCTATCTGGCAAGGTGGATTCGATTCGAAAGGAAACTATTATTTCATCGACAAAGGAAAAGGAATGTTACGGAAAATAGAAACCGGCAGTATGTCTGTTTCAACCATAGCATCCGAAATGAAGAGTCCAATGAATGTTACATTCGATGATGAAGATAACATATATGTATCGGCACGCGACAATAAGGCGATTTATAAATTCACACCTTCAGGTACAAAAACAACTTTCGCCACTCTTAACGTATCTCCCAACTATATTGTGTTCGACAAAAACAAGAATATGATTGTTGGTACTTCTAATGGGTATGTGTTGATTCAAATCAGTCCAGATGGCACGCAAAAAACAATTGCAGGAGACGGAGTAAAAGGACAAGAGTATTATGACGGAGAACCCGGTAATCCGCTTAGTGCAAAAGTGGGTGCTACTTTCGGGGTAGCTGCCGGTTCAGATGGATGCCTGTATCTTTCGGATAACACGTACAACTGCATCCGCAAACTAACTCCTGACGCAAATGGAGACTACTCGAAAGGAACGCTGGAAACCATCGCTGGTTCTGGGAAAGCAGGTTTCTCCGACGGAAAAGGACTGAAGGCTACCTTCAACCAACCGTATGAAATCATAATTACGGAGGACTGCAAAACAATGTATGTGGCAGGCGCCGTCAATTACCTGATTCGCCGCATTACTGTCAAATAATAGCGAGCACCCGGGGCGATGCCCCGGGTGACTTTTACCATCATTAATGAATTCTATTAAGTTATGACGAAAAAACTTTTTTTCTTACTACCTATTCTGCTAACCGCATTTTCCATCAGCGCACAAACAAGGACTGATAAACTTTTGAAAAATCTACATGATAATGAATCGAAGTATATCTTTGTTATCGCTCATAGAGGAGACTGGCGCAATGCGCCGGAAAACTCCCTGCAAAGTATCGAAAAAGCAATTGCAATGAAAGTTGATATGATAGAACTTGACATACAACCGACTAAAGATGGCAACTTTATTTGTATGCACGACGAAACTCTCGACCGTACTTCTACGGGAAAGGGACCGATAAAAGATTATACGACCGAGGAACTGAAAAAGTTCGTCCTACGCAGCGGCAACGGAATCAAGACCCGCCAACCAATCCCCACACTGAAAGAAGCATTAAATGTCTGTAAAGGCCGTATTCTTGTCAATATAGACAAAGGAGGTACTTACATAAAAGAAATTATGCCTATCATCCAGGAATGTGGAATGGAGAAACAGGTCATCATCAAAGGATACTATCCTGTAGAGAAAGTGAAAAAAGAGTATGGCTCCAATGAAAGCATGCTTTATATGCCTATCGTTAATTTATGGGATAAAGAAGCAGTTGCCACTATACAAACTTTTATCAAAAACTTTACCCCAATTGCTTACGAATTATGCTTCAAAGATGATGCAAATCCGAATCTAAAAATAATAGATGAAATCGCTAAATCAGGTAGTCGGATATGGATGAATACTTTATGGGATAGTCTATGTGGCGGACATGATGATGAAAATGCTCTATTGGAAAGTAAAGATAAACATTGGGGCTGGATGTTAAAGCATAAAGCAACAATGATACAAACAGACCGTCCACAAGAACTTATTCATTATTTGGAGGAAAAAGGATTGAGAGATCTGGAACAATCTTCTCTATAAGTCATTCGAAACATCTTATTTATTAAAGAAGTAGCGAGCTTCTTGTTTTCAGGAACAACTTAACACATTTGCAAAAAAAAGGTCAATTCACCCCCATGAATTGACCTTTATTTCTTCTTATTTCTTTCCGTTATTAGTCTCTAAACTTAATTTTCAGAATCTTGCTGATAGCAGGTTTATACTTCTTTAGCATCCGGTCGAATCCCAAATCGTTCGGATGAGTTCCGTCGATGGTTCCCTCGTGATCTGTTCCCAAGAAACGGTCTTCTTTAATGAAATACAGGTTCTTTACGCCTTTTTTACGCAGTACTTCTACTTGTTCAGCGATAGCCTCATTCTGTTGCTTTACATTCTCACGGGCTTTCTGATTAAAGTTTCCCGTTTCGCGTATCAATGTCTGTATGATAATAATAGGTGTATCCGGATGTTTTTCCCGCAAGGTCATTACAAAGTCAACAGCCCGTTCGGTAATCTCTTTGGGAGAAGGATTAGGAATACAATCCAAGATAAAAGCGTCTGCATCAATATCCGCTAACATCCCGGCAACTTCTTTCTCCATTTTTCCATTGCCACTCAACCCCAAATTTATGAAATTATATCCACTGCTACGGGATAAGCGGGCCGGATAGGCCATGCCCGGACGGCTGGCAGAAGCTCCCTGCAAAATACTGGATCCGTAGACTACTATTTTCTCTTTGAACGGATTTTCTCCTTTATGTATGTGAGCATCAGAAGAAACACCTATCTCCAGACTCTTCAACTCATCGTATAAAGGCAGATATAACAAACATTCTTTCTCTTCGGTTCCCATATTATCGACAATCACTCTTTCCGTAGTCACACCACCCGGCATCCCTACTCCGGCAAATTGCCATTTCCCATCCCGTTTGATATACAAATCCAAGCCTTTCTGGGCTAGTCTGGTCAAGTTTGGCAATTGGTAATTGTCAGGAACAGTCCATTTAGCTTTTATCACCGGACTGTTCGTTGTGAAGGAAATAGCCAAACCCGCAGAGTTGGTGAATAGCTTCTTTACTGCAGGAGGCATCGTACAATACTTTGCTGTATCTACCCGATGGAAATATTCACCTTCGGTAGTCGCTTTTCCTACCAATAAAAGCTCTTGAGCCGGCATATAGGTAAAATTGCTCTTCTGCTGTCCGAATGTTGTAAGGGGAAACATTATCAGACCCAGGCAAATCCAGACATTTCGTGTTAAGTTTCTCATGGTTAGTTTAATATTAACAGTTTATTAATTGTCAGTATATCGTAGCAGTATCAAAAAGCTACTTATAAATCAGCGTTGATAAATACTCTTCTGCAAACATTTCATTGGCAACCTCCAGTAGTTGCTGTGCCGTTAACTCTTCAATACGCTTAAAAACAAGCTCGGATGATTCATATTTATGATAATGAAGGTATGTTTTCGCCATTCCCAGTGCATTATTCTCAAAGTTATCAGATGCCACTCCAATTTGTCCGATCAACTGCTTTTTCGCTGCTGCCAACTGGGAGGAAGTCATTTTCACATCACGCATCCGCTTCAGTTCCTTATAGGTCAGTTTCAAACAGGTATCCATATCATCTACATCCGTCCCGAAATAAATACAGAAAGCCCCTGTATCCGTGTAAGAGGTCAGATTGGATTCTACATTATAAACCAGTCCTCTACGCTCACGAAGGGACACATTGAGTTTACTATTCATTCCGGGACCTCCGAGGACATTGTTCAATAAATAGAGAGCCGTGCGTTTGTCGTCATACGCATTATAGCCACGGCTACCAATCATTACATGTGCCTGGTGTGTGTCTCTGGGAACCGTCAAATGTTCCGGCACATAAAGAGGCGGAGGTGTACGACGATTCTCTACTCTTACATCAGGAATATCCAAGAGGTATTTCTCTACCAGGCGAATGATTCTTTTGAAATCATATTGTCCCTGAACAAAAAACACCATATTCCCCGGTTGGTAAAACCGGCGGGTAAACGATAGAACGTCTTCCGTACGAAAACTCCGCAGCAGTTCCGGTTTACCAAGAATGTTTCTTCCCAATGGATGATTGCGGAAGATCATATCTTCAAAATCATCGAAGATCAGTTCCGACGGAGTATCCTCATACGACTGGATTTCATCAATAATGACCTCCGTTTCTTTTTCTATCTCATGCTGCGGAAAGGTTGAATGAAATACAATATCCCCCAACAGTTCAAGCGCCCGTTCCAGATGTTCTTTCAGGAAAGCGGCATAGACCACCGTTTCTTCCTTATTAGTGTAAGCATTCAGGTCGCCCCCCACATTCTCCATCCGGTTGAGGATATGCCAGGCTTTACGCTTCTCCGTTCCTTTAAAAATCAGGTGTTCTACAAAATGGGCCATTCCCTGCTCATTCTCTGCCTCATCGCGCGTTCCGGCATCGATCGCAAAACCACAATAAGCTACTTTTGAGAGGGTCGGTTCATGGATAATACGTAAGCCATTTGGCAATGTATATTCGTTACCTTGCATTGTTTTATACTTCCTTATTGAATTAATGCCACAAAAATACAATAAAACTTATTGCTGTTTATAGAAAATTGCAGATATTTGTGGACTATAACAGCAACAACGTATATGGAAAAGATAGGAATATTCTGTTCCGCCTCCGAAAACATTGACAAAATGTACTTCGAAAGTGCCCGCCAAATAGGAGAATGGATGGGGCAGAAAGGCAAAACCTTGATATATGGAGGGGCCAGCCTCGGACTGATGGAATGTGTAGCCCGCGCCGTGAAAGAAAACGGAGGCAAGGTCATCGGAGTTGTTCCCGCCAAACTGGAGGAGAACGGCAAAGTAAGCATTCTGTTAGACGAAGAAATTCATACCCGCAATTTGAGTGACCGCAAAGACATCATAACGGAGAAGTCGGAGGTGTTAGTCGCACTACCCGGAGGCGTCGGTACACTCGATGAGATTTTCCATGTAATAGCTGCTGCTTCTATCGGTTATCACCGGAAAAAGGTCATCTTCTACAACGAATATGGTTTCTATGACGAACTATTAAAAGCACTCCACACACTGGAGGACAAAGGTTTTGCACGACAACCATTCTCAACCTACTACGAAGTAGCAAACACATTGAACGAATTAAAAGAAAAAATAAACTGATTATATGATAGACTCCATCAAACAACTTTTGCAACAGGAAGCACAAGCTGTGCTCAACATCCCTGTAACAGACGCTTATGAAAAAGCAGTGAAACTGATTGTAGAACAAATACATCAGAAAAAGGGAAAACTGGTAACTTCCGGTATGGGAAAAGCCGGACAGATTGCCATGAACATTGCTACAACTTTTTGTTCCACCGGTATTCCATCTGTCTTTCTGCACCCCAGCGAAGCACAACACGGGGATTTGGGTATTTTACAAAAGAATGATTTACTCCTGTTGATCTCCAACTCGGGCAAGACACGGGAGATTGTGGAATTAACCCGTCTGGCTCATAATCTGGATCCGGATTTGAAGTTTATTGTTATTACCGGCAATCCGGACAGTCCGTTGGCAAAAGAGTCGGATGTTTGTCTTAGTACCGGTAAGCCGGCTGAAGTCTGTGTGTTAGGCATGACTCCTACTACCTCTACCACTGCCATGACAGTGATCGGAGATATATTAGTGGTACAAACCATGAAAGAAACCGGATTTACGATCGCCGAATATTCAAAACGCCATCATGGTGGTTATCTGGGAGAAAAATCAAGATCACTATGCGAAAAGTAATCGGTATCGGAGAGACAATCCTCGATATCATCTTTCGAGGTGACCAGCCTTCCGCAGCCGTACCGGGAGGCTCTGTATTCAACGGCATCGTCTCATTGGGACGAATGGGAATAAACGTCGGCTTCATCAGTGAAACCGGGAATGACCGTGTAGGCAATATTATCCTGCAATTCATGCGTGAGAATAATATCCCAACGGATCATGTCAACGTATTCCCGGACGGAAAATCACCGGTATCTCTGGCTTTTCTCAACGAGCAAAGCGATGCAGAATATATATTTTACAAGGATTATCCCAAACAACGCTTGGACGTCCTATTCCCTAAATTAGAGGAAGATGACATTGTGATGGTCGGTTCGTATTATGCATTGAATCCGGTACTGCGGGAAAAGGTTCTCGAATTACTCGATCAGGCACGGGAAAAGAAAGCCATCATCTATTACGACCCGAATTTCCGCTCTTCTCATAAAAACGAAGCCATGAAACTGGCTCCAACCATTATTGAGAATCTTGAATATGCAGATATCGTACGCGGTTCATTAGAGGATTTCCTCTATATGTACAACATGCAGGATATAGACAAGATATACAAGGATAAAATCAAGTTCTATTGCCCACGCTTCATCTGTACTGCAGGTGGAGAAAAGGTAGCGTTGCGCACCAATCTGGTCAACAAAGATTATCCGGTAGCACCATTACAGGCAGTCAGCACCATTGGAGCCGGCGACAATTTTAATGCAGGACTCATTTATGGATTACTCAAATATGATGTTCGATACCGCGATTTAAATAACTTGAATGAAGAAATATGGGATAAAATAATCCAATGCGGAAAAGACTTCGCAGCCGAGGTTTGCAGAAGTTTTAGTAATTCGGTATCCGTGGAGTTTGCAAAGAAATACAGGTAAAACTACAGATTAAGATTTATAAGCCAGCAGCCTATCCTACAAAGACTTTATATTATATAATCCATATTAAGTTAATCAGTAAGCCTTAACTTAATATGGATTTTCTTATCTTTGCAAACACCACAATTAATACGCAATCTTACTTAATACACATGAAAAGATTTATTCTGCCTCTATTAATAATAATCCTTATTCTTACCAGTTTGCCTACAAAAGCAAATAATGAGATCGAATCATTATTAAAAACATTAGATAAATCTCTACAACACAAATCTGTCTATACTAAACAAAAACAAAGGCAAATAGACAGTTTAAAAATAGTATTAAGGCAATCCGACAATATTCAAGAAAAAATAGGAATTGCCCAGTCCCTTTGTTTTGAATATTCATCTTTTCAGAAAGATTCTGCTTTAGTTTATGCCATCCACATGAATAACCTTGCTCAAAAAAGTAATGACAAAGAACTACTAATTGAGGCGAAATTAGATTATTCAAGAATACTATCTTCTATGGGCTTTTTTAAAGAAGCCTTAGCGATTGTCAACTCAACACAACAAGAGCAATTATCTCCGCGGCTGAAAGCTGAATATTTTCTCGGACAAGTCACAATTTATAATCATCAGAAAACTTTTGCCTCAAATGAGAATGATGCACAAGAGAACGATCTGATTGCACAAATTTATCGCGATTCACTTCTTCAATGCAAGGAAGTCCCCTCAAACGTACGAGCATTCATGTCAGCACCGACTCTTCTCTTCCATAAAAAATACGATAATGCTATTCACATATTAGACAGCGTTTACAAAAGTTATGCACCTTATTCACGAGATGCCGGAATAATTGCATATTCTTTAGCTTCTGCCTATCAAGGCAAAAATGACTCTGAAAATATGATTAAATATTTCGCGATATCCGCTATCTCCGACGTATTAAATGGAGCCAGAGAGAATCTCTCTCTAAAAATACTCGCCAAATTGATCTTTGAAAGCGGAGACATAGACCGGGCATATAAATATATGAAAAATGCAATGGAGGATGCTATCTTATGTAATGCGAGAATCAATACTATTGAAGCTTCAGACATGTACCTTTTTATAGATAAGGCATTTCAGGAAAAGGAAAAAAATAAATTTATCACCATAACCATATTGCTTGTAGCATTGTGTTTTGTCTGTATCTTATTGTGTGCTTTGTTCATACAACTAAAAAAACAAAAAAGAAAAGTGGAGCAAGCCAATGAAAGTTTATCCTATCATCTTTACGAGATACAACAAATGAACTCAATATTAGCAGATAATAATAAAATCAAAGAAGAATATGTAGGACTATATATGGAACAATATACCAGTTATATTAACAAAATAGCCAATTTAAAAAAGAGGGCGCTTAAAATAGCCAAAAGCGAAGATATTAAAAAAGTGACGTCATTCCTTCACTCTTCACTCAACACAGAAGAAGATCTGGCTGAATTTTATAATAACTTTGATAAAGCAATTCTAAATCTTTTTCCTAATTTCGTTGAGGATTTTAATGCATTGCTCTTACCGGAAAATGTAATTATTCCAGGTCCGGGTAAACTTTTAACGCCTGAATTACGTATCTTCGCACTAATCCGCCTGGGAATTACAGATAGCGTAAAAATAGCCCACTTCCTGCAATATTCATTGTCGACTATCTATAATTACCGTTCAAAAATGCGAATCAAAGCAAATGGAGATCGGAATGAATTTGAAGAAAAAGTGGCTCGAATCGGGCAATAAATTCAAGAATAATAGTCTATCAGCCACACAATAGCATTTACATTTATGTGATATCCATCAACACGTATATACCTAATTATCAAACAGATACATCCTACAAGCATTTACAATTCGCTTACTACCCATTTTATAAGTAGTCGGAATAAGGTATTTTTGTAGAGTCACAGTAGCAGTGATACCTGGGACTTGCTCTCCAATGATTAATTCCCCAATAAATTGAAAAACAAAATTGGACTATTTTATAAATATCAATTAATGAAAGGAAACTATGAATAGCCTATTGCTCAATGTTATTTGTGCTTTCGCCATTGCGAACACAAATCCTAACGCAGAAAGAGCCCAGCAAAGCTTGGATGCCCTTTACAAAAACTATGCAGCACCCAATACTTGTTTGCTGCGCGAAAATTATCCTTCTGACCAGAACAACAAAGCAACTTATCTAGCGTCAGAAGAACAAGCAAAAAGACATAATGAATATTCTTATCTTTGGCCGTACTCGGGTACATTCTCTGCAGTAAACGCACTGTTGGAGAGCACTGGAAACAAAAAATATAAGAAACTTCTGGAAAATAAAGTACTCCCTGGATTGGAAGAGTATTTCGACACACGAAGAGAACCATTCGCTTACTCATCCTATATCAGTAATCAACCTCTCTCTGATCGTTTTTATGATGACAACGTTTGGTTAGGCATTGATTTCACCGATTCTTATCGTATGACTAAAAAACAAGCCTATCTAGAAAAAGCCGAACTGATATGGGAGTTTATTCTTAGCGGTAAAGACGAAGTGCTTGGAGGAGGAATCTACTGGTGTGAGCAGAAAAAAGAGTCCAAAAACACTTGTTCAAATGCACCGGGAGCCGTTTTTGCTCTCAAGCTATTTCAGGCAACTCAAGACAGCACCTATTTGAAACAAGGGAAAGAGTTATACGAATGGACTAAAAAGAATTTAGAAGATCCAACAGATCATTTATACTTTGACAACATTGCACTCAATAAGAAAATCGGGCGTGCCAAATTTGCCTATAATAGCGGCCAAATGATGCAAGCAGCCGCCCTACTCTACCAAATAACAAAACAGAAAAACTATCTGGAAGATGCTCAAAATATAGCCGAAGCATGTCACAAGCACTTTTTCACTCATTTCACCTCGCCGAACGGACAAACATTTCAATTACTGAAAAAAGGAAATATCTGGTTCACAGCAGTCATGCTAAGAGGATTTATAGAGCTTTATCACACAGATCACAATAAGACCTATCTAGCCGACTTCCAAAAAAGCCTTGATTATGCATGGCAATATGCCAGGGATAAACGGGGACTCTTCCAAACAGATTGGAGCGGAACAGATAAAAATGAGAAAAAATGGCTTTTGACACAAGCAGCTTTTGTAGAAATGTACGGCAGATTAGCCGGAATCAACTTATAATAACCACTTTTAATAATCCTCTCAAAAACACTGTAAAGATGAAGAAAAGAAACATCGGAATATGCATTATTACAACCACCCTATTAATGGGAAGTCATGCGAATGCTACTGAACTTATTCTTGCTAGAGATCATACCAATGTAGTCAATCAGGCAGCTGAAGTGGCCGCTTATAAAAGTAACCGTCCACCTGTAAACAAGCGTCTTTTTACATCAAAAGCTGTGGAAGCAGAAATTATCAGAGTAAAAAAGTTGCTTACTAACCAAAAATTGGCGTGGATGTTCGAGAATTGTTTTCCCAATACCCTTGAAACAACGGTTCATTATCGCACAACAGACGGCAAGCCTGATACTTTTGTTTATACAGGCGATATTCATGCCATGTGGCTACGTGACTCGGGAGCACAGGTTTGGCCTTATGTACAACTGGCCAATAAAGACCCGGAATTAAAGAAAATGCTTGAAGGAGTGATCCGCAGACAATTTAAATGTATCAATATTGATCCATACGCTAATGCTTTTAATGACGGAGCTGTCGGAGGGGAATGGATGTCCGACCTGACCGACATGAAACCTGAATTACATGAAAGAAAATGGGAAATAGATTCTCTATGTTATCCACTACGTCTGGCCTACCAATATTGGAAGGAAACCGGTGATGCCAGTATTTTTGATAGTGAATGGATACAAGCCATCACCAATATCCTGACTACTTTTAAGGAGCAACAACGCAAAGAAGGAGTGGGACCTTATAAATTTCAACGCAAAACAGAACGTGCACTCGATACATTAAACAATAATGGCCTAGGTGCTCCGGTAAATCCTGTCGGACTTATTGTTTCAGCTTTCCGCCCATCTGACGATGCTACAACCCTGCAATTTCTCGTGCCGTCTAACTTCTTCGCTGTTTCTTCGCTAAAGAAAGCTGCCGAAATTCTAAATGCTGTAAATCAAAATGCAGAACTGGCAAAACAATGCACAGATCTGGCAAAAGAAGTAGAAGCTGCACTAAAAAAATATGCGACTTATAATCACCCTAAATATGGTACAATTTATGCCTTTGAGGTAGATGGCTTCGGAAATCATTTCTTAATGGATGATGCTAATGTACCAAGTCTGCTGGCAATGCCTTATCTTGGTGATGTAGAAATCAACGATCCTATCTATCAAAATACACGCCGTTTTGTATGGAGCAAGGATAACCCCTATTTCTTCAAAGGAAAGGCAGGAGAAGGTATTGGCGGGCCTCACATCGGTTATGATATGGTATGGCCGATGAGCATCATGATGAAAGCATTTACCAGTCAGGACGATCAGGAGATCAAAGATTGTGTAAAGATGCTGCTCAATACGGATGCAGGGACAGGCTTTATGCATGAATCTTTCCACAAAGATGACCCCAATAACTTCACCCGTGCTTGGTTTGCATGGCAAAATACCTTATTTGGCGAACTTATTCTAAAGTTAATCAATGAAGGAAAAACGGATTTATTAAACAGTATCCAATAAAGCTGATTCAAGCAACTTCTCATTCAGGGCGCTCTTCCACCGGAAGATGCGCCCTTTTTTAACACGTAAATTACTATTAACTTTGGCTAATTATCGCAAAGGAATTATCACATCTTCGGGTAATTCTTATCTTTGCAGTATACGATTCAAGACAAAGAAACTATGTATAAAAACCTGTTAAGCTGGCTTACTGTTTTATTAGTGCTCCCGTCGTGCTCCGGCACATCACCTGCTATATCTGTGGTGTGTGAGGAAAATAATATAGGAAACTGTATTATCAAATGGGAAACAACACCGATATTAAAAGGACAGGTAAAAGTATACACCTCTACTTCTCCGGAAATTATTCCGGAAGATTCTCCCATTGCAATGGCTAGCATCTCCAGTGGTAAAATGACAATCGTAACCAATGATCCGTCCCAACGTTATTACTACTTGATGGTGTTTAACAACAAATACCGCATCAAAGTAGCTACCCGCAACATCAATATTCCCGGTATACAGAACTTCCGCGACTTAGGAGGATACGAATCTGCCGACACCGGAAAATCTCTTCGTTGGGGAATGATATACCGTTCCGCACAAATAGACAGTATCCCTCCTTGTTCCTGCCAAGAGCTTAAGAATATGGGAATACGAACAATCATAGACTTACGTTCTGAAAGCGAACGCCACAACTATCCGCAACTACATGATAACAAGTTTAAAATCGTACATATCCCCATCCTCACAGGGAACATGGAAAAAATTCTGCAAGGTATTCGGGAAGAAAAAATAAAAACTGATACCATCTACCGCCTCGTAGAACGAATGAACCGGGAACTGGTTACAAACTACCAAAAGGAATTCAAAGAGCTGTTCACCATTCTTCTCGACCGTAGCAATTATCCGGTTGTTATTCATTGTACATCCGGAAAAGGACGTACAGGAATTGTTTCCGCACTCCTACTCGCCGCTCTAGGCGTCAATGAAGATGTGATAATGGAAGATTATCGTTTGAGTAACGATTATTTCAATATCCCCAAAGCCTCTAAATACGCCTACAAATTGCCGATCAACTCTCAAGAAGCAATCACTACCATCTATTCGGCTAAAGAAGATTTCCTGAATGCCGCAAAGGAACAGATTGAAGCTGAATATGGGAGTGTACAAACCTATCTGAAAAAAGGAATCGGACTTTCTACGGAAGATTTAAAACAGTTGCGCAGCATTTTATTAACAGATAATTGATTGTTGATAAATGATAAATACGATGACGTCTACAATAATTATCCGTTATCAACCATTTATTATCAACTAAATTAACTATCTTTGCAGCCGAAATAAAAGATATACAGAGATTTAATGAAGACATTTGAAGAGCTTGGCGTTTCTCCGGAGATACGTAGAGCAATTGAAGAAATGGGATACGAGAATCCCATGCCGGTACAAGAGGAAGTGATTCCGTACCTTTTAGGAGAAAATAATGATGTAGTAGCTCTTGCACAGACAGGAACAGGTAAAACAGCCGCATTCGGTTTGCCCTTGCTCCAACAGATTGACGTAAAAAACAGAATTCCACAATCGCTTATCCTCTGCCCTACCCGCGAGCTTTGTCTCCAGATAGCAGGAGATCTGAACGACTATTCCAAATACATTGACGGACTGAAAGTACTGCCTGTATATGGTGGTTCTTCCATTGATAGCCAAATACGCAGCCTGAAACGAGGTGTACATATCATCGTTGCCACACCGGGACGTCTGCTCGACTTGATGGAGCGCAAAACCGTATCTTTATCTACCATCCACAACGTTGTAATGGATGAAGCGGACGAAATGCTTAATATGGGATTCACAGAGAGTATCAATGCCATCCTGGCTGATGTGCCGCAGGAACGTAACACTCTACTGTTTTCTGCAACAATGAGCCCGGAAATCGCACGTATCTCCAAGAACTACTTACGTAACGCGAAAGAAATAACTATTGGCCGTAAGAATGAAAGTACCAACAACGTTAAACACGTTGTTTATACCGTACAGGCTAAAGATAAATATGAAGCTTTAAAACGTATCGTCGATTACTACCCACAAATATACGGTATCATTTTCTGCCGTACCCGTAAAGAGACTCAAGAAATTGCAGACAAATTGATGCAGGAAGGTTACAATGCCGATTCTTTACATGGCGAACTTTCCCAAGCACAACGGGATGCCGTTATGCAGAAATTCCGCATCCGTAATCTGCAACTGCTCGTTGCAACTGACGTGGCTGCCCGTGGACTTGACGTAGACGATCTGACACATGTCATCAATTACGGATTGCCTGACGACACAGAAAGCTATACACATCGTAGCGGACGTACAGGGCGTGCCGGAAAAACCGGAACTTCCATTGCCATCATCAACCTCCGCGAAAAGGGAAAGATGAGAGAAATCGAACGGATTATCAGCAAAAAATTTATTGTCGGAGAAATGCCGACAGCGGCAGGTATCTGTCAGAAACAGCTGATTAAGGTAATTGATGATCTCGAAAAAGTGAAAGTGAACGAAGAAGAGATTGCCGACTTTATGCCGGAAATCTATCGCAAACTGGAATGGCTAAGCAAAGAGGACTTGATTAAACGAATGGTTTCTCACGAATTCAACCGTTTTGCAGAATATTACCGCAACCGTCCTGAAATAGAGCAACCAACCGATATGCGTGCAGAACGCGCCGGACGTGGTGATCGTAAAGAAGGAGGTTTCGAGAAAAGAAGCCGAAAAGCTGCTCCAGGCTTCAACCGCTTATTTATCAATCTGGGTAAAACGGACAGTTTCTTTCCAAGTGATCTTATCGGACTGTTGAACAGCAATACAAGAGGGCGCATTGAATTGGGACGCATTGACCTGATGCAGAACTATTCTTTCTTTGAAGTACCCGAAAAGGAAGCGACCAATGTAATTAAAGCGCTGAACAAAGCTAAATGGAACGGACGTAAGGTCGTTATTGAAATAGCCGGTGAAGAAAGCGGAAAAGGACGCGAAAGCAGTTCTAATGAGCGCAAGGGAGGTAAACGATTCGGCGGCAAAAGTGACGAACGTGCACCACGCTATGAGAATAAGGATAGAAAATCGAGAGATGCTTCTGCAAAAGGTGCTAAATCAGCTAAAAAAGATAAACCTAGTCGTGCAGAACGAGGTTATTCTGATGCCCGTGGTCCAAAAAAGAAAGATGACTGGCAAGAATTTTTCAAAGACAAAGAGCCTGACTTCAGCGAGGAAGGATGGGCACGTAGAAAACCCAAAAAGTAAAAAGGAATTCATTTAAATAAAATAGAAAGGCAACTAACTACCACAGATTAGTTGCCTTTCTATTTAGTAAATATATATCTTTTATCGAAACATTTACTTCATCGAGCTATCTTCAACTCCTGAACAAGATTGCCCGCCTTACCATATTTCTCCATAATAAAGAGCATATACCGCACATCTACTCCGATGCAACGCTGCAAGTCAGGTTCAAATACGATGTCACTGCTCATTGCTTCCCAGTTGCCATCGAAAGCCAGCCCAAGCAATTCTCCTTTGGCATTGAACATGGCACTGCCGGAATTACCGCCTGTAATATCATTATTAGAAATAAAGCAAACATTCATGTCTCCCTGTGCATTGGCATATCTTCCGAAATCACCGGAAGAAAGCAAACTCAACAACTCGGGCTGGACGGCAAAGTCAATATCACCTGCATGTTCCTTCACCTTCTCAAAGATGCCTTTCACAGTGGTATAATAATCGTAAGTGGCCCCATCAAAAGGAGTATACCCCCCAACCGTTCCGAAACTAAGCCGCATAGTGGAATTGGCATCCGGATAGAAATTACGATCGGCATACATACGGCGCATGGCAGCGTTAAACAAACGTTCCCCTTGCTCTATCTGCTCGGAAGCTTCGGAAATACTCTGATTCATCTCATAATACTTCACGATCAGATCCAGACTCAAAGAAACAGCCGGATCCTCTATCAGATTATACGTAGTATCCCGCTCCAGAAAACGTTTTAGGCCCTTAGGAGACGTTATATTGGACGTTGCATACAAAGAGTCTACATAAGCCTGAATATTCCCGTTATAGAGTGTATCTATCTTTTCATACATAGCAGGCAGATACTTCTTATCCACTTTCAACTGATATTCTTTGAGCATGGCAGCAAAAACCTCCTTATCAATGGAAAGATCAAGATTATCATACTTCTCCAATAACTTCTTCATGCGGGTAATCACCAGCTTCTCCTCGGCCTCAAAGTCGAAATTGAGAATTTCAAGAGCAAGCTGCACCAATTCGGGACCATTGATAAACGATTCACCGAAATAAGCCAACGCACGATTTGTTTCCCGACGATTACTATAACTCAACTCCAGAGAAGAGAATAAACGAATCAGTTTCTCTCTTTCTTCCGGATGAGACTGAATCCAGTCGCGAAGGGCTACTTCAGCCGCCCGCTTCTTTTCCAACACCTTCAGATGCTTGATGGCCTTGTTTGTTCCGATGCTATTCTTCCAATAATTGGAACTTTCATCGTATTTTGAAGCATACTTGATACGAATATCCGGACGACGATCCATCTCCCGTTTCCAAACCGTTTGTTTTACTCCCCGCACATCAATCATTGCCTGGTTGATTCCATTCATCATCTCTTCGATACCATACGAAGAAAGATAACGTTCCGTACTTCCCGGATAACCAAGCGTCATACAGAAAGAACCTTCCTTGTATCCATCCAAAGAGATGGGCGCTACATATTCAGGGTGATAAGGGACGTTGTCAGGAGAATAATCAGCCGGACCATTCTTCGTATTAGCATAGATACGAAATACACTGAAATCGCCCGTATGCCGCGGCCACATCCAATTGTCCGTATCCCATCCGAACTTCCCGACAGAAGAAGGAGGCGCAAAGACTAAACGAACATCGTTATAATCACGATAAACGGAAAGCCAGAATTCATTACCTGCATAATAAGCATCGACAATACCGGTCAGCGTAGAATCTTTTTCGGAAACTTCCAGACCGATTACATTCATGATCGAATCGACAGCTACACGGCGTTCTGTTTCCGTTTTAGCATAGCGGGCGGCAGATAATACCCGTTTGGTTACGTCTTCCGTACGAAGCAGAAAACGGACATATAACTCCGGATTCGGCAGCTCTTCGTCAAGGCTACGTGCAAAAAAGCCATCTTTCAGATAATCATGTTCCACAGAAGAGTGTTGCTGGATACTGCTGAAACCACAATGATGATTGGTAAACACCAGACCGTCTTCGGAAACCACCACTCCCGAACAGAAACCTCCAAAGCTGACAACAGCATCAGAAAGAGAAGGTTTCTTCGGATTATATATTTTATTCACAGGCATTTGCAAACCAAGTTCTTTCATTACCCGGTCTGTCTGTTTGTTCTTGCGGAGATTTCCCAGCAGCCACATTCCCTCATCGGCAAATACATTCGACAGACAGAGGGAAAAGACTATCAAGACAGTTAGTCTGAATTTCATATTACTATTTTTAGATTCATTATTCGGTAATCAGCCTCAACTTCTTCGCTCCTACACGGGCTTTCAGCCATTCGCTGATTTTCTGTTTCTCGGCAGCAGACGGATGTCTGTCGAATTTCAAAACAGCCAATGTTACCGTATCGGTCTTCATCGAGTCAACCCGCACTTCGAGCGAATGAGCGATGGAGAGCGTAGTGATGGAAGGATAAAGCACTTTCAGTTCGGGCACTAATGTACGACTCATTGCGTCATACGTTCTGTATTGTTCCAACGTTGTCTCCAGTTGGGAAATCTTCACTGCCTGTTGCTGAAGTCGCTGCTCGCTGTTTTTGTAGAAGTCTTCCATGACCATGGCACGGATAGAAGTCACATCTACCGCTTCATTATTCATCCCCTGCAATACAACTAGCTTCGTATCTTCCAACTTATATTCTTTCATCTTGCTACGGGCAATAGAAATCGAAGCATCGGGCACTTCAGGACCAATCAAAACAACCCGCACTTCTTTATGTTCATAGCTGATCTTTTTATCAAGTACCTGTGTATTTTCAAAGCTTAACTGATCGCTAATAAAACGATTGGCTGCCGCCTCATAGAAGGTGCTTTTTATAATTCCAAATGTCAGATAAACCGCAGGGCACATGGTAAGCACCACAATCAGAACGATGTATTTACGTACGGTCTTCTCACGGGTTTTATCTACAAACTCTTTTCGTTGGAAATGCATCACACGAACTCCGAGGAAAGTAGCCAGACTGATAAAAACAGAGTTGATGAAGTAAAGATAAAAAGCACCCAGGAAATAAATAAGATTACCGGAAGCCAGTCCGTAACCTGCCGTACAAAGCGGTGGCATCAATGCAGTAGCAATGGCAACGCCCGGAATCACATTTCCTTTTTCCTTGGTAGAGAGAGCTACCACACCTGCCAAACCACCAAAAAGTGCGATGAATACATCATAAATAGTGGGCGATGTACGTGCCAGCAGCTCTGACTGTGAACCGGCAATAGGGGCAAGAAGGAAGAAGATAGTGGCCGTCGTCACACTGAAAGCGGTCGTTATGAGAAAGCTCTTTAAAGAGCGTTTCATTAATTCGAAATCGTTCAGTCCGACAGAGAGTCCTACTCCCATAATAGGTCCCATCAGCGGAGAAATCAACATGGCACCGATAATTACTGCAGTAGAGTTTACATTCAATCCGAGTGATGCCATAAAGATGGCAAAAATCAGGATCCATAAATTGGCACCTTTGAACTCTACACCCTTACGGATAGAATCCACGGTAGCCAGTTCGTTATCCTTGTCTTTTTTCAAGTCCAGATATTCTCCCAGAAAGGACTTGATAGCAAACTTATTACGTTCATCTGTCTTCATAGTTATTTCTTCTTTATAAAGCGATTAATAACAGGAATCTGACTCAATGGTAAATCCTTCTTGATAATATAAGCTATAAATAGCAATAAAAGTACGGTACGGAAAGCGAGACGGAGCACCAGATTAGGGATAGGCACCCGCTCTCCAATAACGTAAAGTACCGCTGCCAGCAGAACATAAAGTCCGAGGCTTTTCAAATCATAACGAATCGGGTATTCTTTCTGTCCTATCCAGTAGGATAACAGCAAGATTACCGCATAGCCTGCAACAGAAGCCCATGCCGAAGCAAGATAGCCATAAACCGGCACAAATAATATGTTCAATACAACAATAATGACACAGCCGATCACCGAGAAGTAAGCTCCCCAATAGGTCTTATCTGTCAGTTTATACCAAAAGGACAGATTGAAATAAATCCCTTTACAGATTTCTGCAAGCATCACAATAGCTACTACTCCAAGACCTTCCCAGTAACCTTTTGCTACAAGATAACGCAGCAAATCGAGGTAGAACATTACAGCAAGGAAAGCCAACAATGAGAAGATAAGAAAATATTTCATCGCAGCCGCATACATTTTTCGGTTATCTCCTTCGCGGTCTTTACCAAATACAAACGGTTCGTAAGCGTAACGGAAAGCCTGTGTAAACATGGCCATCACCATCGCTATTTTGCTGGTTGCCGCATAGATACCCAGTTGTACCAACCCTTCCTGTCGATCTTCAAAGAGAAACGGATAGATCATCTTGTCAACAGTCTGATTTAGAATCCCTACCAAACCTAAGATTAATACCGGAAAAGAGTATACTACCATTCGCTTCAGCAACACCCGGTCCAACTTATAAGCAAATCCTGTCAGTTCCGGGATAAAGAAGAACATCTGGACAACCGAAATTATCAGGTTGCTGATGAAGATATATCCCACCAGATAGTCCGGATCATAAAACCAAGAGATGGTTGCCGGACAATGTACATTCAGCCACGGACACACCAACAGGAAAAACAGATTCAAACCGATGCCGCCAATGATAGAGAGCAGTTTGATAGCTGCAAACTTGACAGGGCGTTTCTTGTATCGCAAATAGGCAAAAGGAATGCATTGAAAAGAGTCTAAAGCTACCACAACAGCCATCATCGCTATAAATTCCGGATGATCGCCATAATCCAGCAAATTGGAAATAGGTTGCAGGAATAACAGGCAAAGGAGAACGAAAATCAAAGATACGCCTCCTACTGACAATAGGGAGTTGGCATATACTTTCATCGGGTCTTCTCCCGATTTATTGGCGAAACGGAAGAATCCCGTTTCCATACCGAACGTAAGCAGTACGAGCATCAGGGCTGTAAACGCATACACGTTCGATACGACTCCGTAACCTCCGGTGGAAGCCGGTAATACAGCTGTATACAAGGGTACCAGCATGTAGTTAAGGAATCGTCCGACAATACTACTTAACCCATAAATTGCAGTATCTTTAGCTAATGATTTTAGTCCAGCCATGTTTTATTAGTGATTATCATTCAGATTGGTTCAACGTTTCTTCTTTTGTTTGAACAACCAATCCATAAATCCGGGATAATTGAAAGCCGGATTCCAGCTTCCATGATTACAACCGGGAAATTCAATATATTCCACATCTGCACCGGCAGCTTTCAGTGCTTTATATGCTTCGCGAGAACCTTTCACTGGAACTACATCATCTGCATCTCCATGAAAGATACGGAACTTCACATCTTTGGCAGCCGACAACCGGCTTGGATTGACTATACCACAGATAGGAATTGCAGCAGCAAATATCTCCGGGTAGCGTATTACTAAATCATACGTTCCCATCGCTCCCATTGAAAGGCCGATAATATAAACCCGTTGCGTGTCCACTTCGGGCATCACCAGATAGGAATCGAGCAACTGTTTGAGTGTCTGCAATATAGGACTGATCTCCTGTTCTACCGGCATTTCAGCAGGTATAAAAGACTTCGGACGTTCCGTATAAGCCCAGTAACCGTCTGTCGGACACTGCGGAATCAGCACAAAAGCAGGATACTTTTCTTGATTGACCGGATTAAGAAACATCTGTCCGCCATGAGTCAACTGTTTCTCATTATCATTTCCCCGTTCGCCGGCTCCATGCAAAAACAGCACGAGGGGGTACTTCTCACCCGGTTTCACCGATTCGGGGTGAATCATCCGGTAAGGTAAGGAATCTCCTTTAGAAGAAACAAAAATGTCTCTTCCATATCCCTGTTGAGCCGATAAAGAAAGGCTCAAAAAGAGAAAAACAAATAAAGTAATCCATTGCTTCATCATCCAACTATGCTTTATAAAGTTCTTTTATACCGTTAATACCACTTGTCACATGACGCTTTATGTCAGTCATTAAACAGTGTTTTCTGACTATTATAAAGACTTCTTCCCAAATGCTTATAGGCAAGTTCGGTTACCTCACGTCCGCGGGGAGTACGTTTCATGAATCCTTCTTTTATCAGGAAAGGTTCGTAAACCTCCTCGATGGTTCCCGCATCTTCTCCTAAAGCCGTAGCAATGGTCGTTATACCGACAGGGCCGCCTTTAAACTTGTCTATAATGGTACAAAGTATCTTGTTGTCTATCTCATCCAGTCCGTACTTGTCGATATTCAATGCTTCCAGTGCAAACTGGGCAATCTCTGTATCGATAGAGCCGGTGCCTTTCACCTGTGCAAAGTCACGTACCCGGCGAAGCAAAGCATTAGCAATACGGGGCGTCCCACGACTGCGGGAAGCAATCTCCGAGGCTGCACGTACCGAGCAAGGCACATCCAGTATGGACGCAGAACGACGGATGATATTGCTCAAAATATCATCATCATAATACTCCAAATGAAGGTTAATACCGAAACGTGCACGAAGCGGAGCCGTCAGCAGACCGCTACGCGTGGTTGCACCAACCAGCGTGAAAGGATTCAAATCGATCTGGATGCTGCGTGCCGAAGGTCCCTTATCAATCATAATATCGATGCGGTAATCTTCCATGGCCGAATAAAGATATTCTTCCACTACGGGTGACAGACGATGAATTTCATCAATAAAAAGCACGTCGTTCGGTTCGAGGCTGGTCAATACACCAGCCAGGTCACCCGGTTTATCTAGCACCGGACCGGAAGTTACTTTAAAGCCGACTCCCAATTCGTTGGCGATAATATTTGAAAGAGTTGTTTTTCCTAATCCGGGAGGGCCATGCAACAGCACATGGTCAAGTGCTTCGCCGCGCAGACGTGCCGCCTTCACAAAAATGCGAAGGTTTTCCACCACCTTGTCCTGGCCGCTAAAGTCTTCAAAGCTTAACGGACGGAGTGCATTCTCGAAATCCCGTTCTTTTGAAGTAAGCTGATGTTCGCGTATGTTAAAATCTTCCTGTTCCATTTATTTCTTGAAAAGTAGGAGACAAAGATAGAGATTTACATTCATTTTCAGTATAAGAAAGACGAAGATTTAGTTTATTTGAAACGTAATAACTACTTTTGCACTATCTATATACACGCTATCAACTATGGTTCTAAATTACATTTGGATAGGATTCTTTGTCGTCGCCTTTATCATCGCCCTTGTAAAAGTGATTTTTCTGGGAGATACGGAGATATTTACGGCTATCATGAACGCTACATTCGATTCTTCAAAGACAGCTTTCGAGATATCCCTGGGACTTACAGGCGTACTGGCTCTTTGGCTGGGTATCATGAAAATCGGAGAAAACAGTGGATTGATTAACGCACTGGCCCGCTTTCTTAGTCCGGTGCTTTGCCGACTGTTTCCGGATATTCCTAAAGGACATCCGGTGTTAGGGTCCATCTTCATGAATATGTCAGCCAATATGCTTGGCCTCGACAATGCGGCCACCCCATTGGGACTGAAAGCAATGAAAGAGCTGCAGGAACTGAATCCGAAAAAGGACACTGCTTCCAATCCGATGATTATGTTTTTGGTGATTAATACATCCGGCCTTATCATCATTCCGATCAGTATCATGGTATATCGTGCACAAATGGGGGCTGCACAGCCTACAGATGTATTTATCCCTATTCTGCTAAGTACTTTCATTTCCACTTTAGTAGGAGTCATAGCAGTGAGCATCGCTCAAAAGATAAACTTAATCAATAAGCCTATTCTCATTTTAATGGGCATTATTTGTCTTTTCTTTTCCGGCTTGATTTACTTGTTCCTAAGCGTTTCACGAGAGGATATGGGTACTTATTCTACATTGATAGCGAATATTCTGCTATTCAGTGTCATCATCCTGTTTATTTTGACGGGAGTCAGGAAAAAGATCAATGTATACGATTCATTTGTAGAGGGAGCTAAAGAAGGGTTTACGACGGCTGTGCGCATCATCCCTTATCTGGTTGCTTTTCTTGTAGGAATTGCAGTGTTCCGCACTTCGGGAGCAATGGATTTTCTGGTGGGAGGCATCGGCTATATAGTAGGTTTATGCGGAGTCGACACGAGCTTTGTAGGTGCACTGCCTACCGCATTGATGAAATCACTTAGCGGTAGCGGTGCGAACGGATTGATGATCGATACGATGAAAGAACTGGGACCTGATTCGTTTGTAGGACGTATGAGTTGTGTAGTTCGCGGAGCTTCGGACACCACATTCTACATTCTGGCCGTTTATTTCGGCAGTGTGGGGATCACCAAGACTCGTAATGCGGTGACTTGCGGTCTGATAGCAGACTTCTCGGGTATCATAGCCGCTATCTTAATCAGTTATTTATTTTTCTTTTAAATCATAACATTCAATTATGGCTGTAACTTATCAAACAGAAGGCGTAAAAATGCCTGACATCAAGAAACGTGAGACTACGGAATGGATAAAGGCCGTAGCTGCTTCTTACGGGAAAAGACTCGGTGAAATCGCTTATATCTTCTGCTCGGACGAAAAGATTCTGGAGGTAAACCGTCAGTATCTGCAACATGACTACTACACGGATATTATTACTTTCGATTATTGTGAAGGCGATCGTTTATCAGGTGACTTATTCATCAGTCTGGATACGATACGTACGAATGCAGAGCAGTTTGGCGCCTCATACGAAGACGAACTACATCGTGTGATTATCCACGGAATTCTTCACTTGTGCGGCATCAACGATAAAGGCCCCGGAGAACGGGAGATTATGGAAGCTGCGGAGAATAAAGCATTGGGGATGTTGCGATAAGCACTCATTGCTTTCAATTCGTACACTGCTTTTCAATTCGCCTTTCATAAAAAAGAAACCCCGGCGTAATCACTACGCCGAGGCACTCCATTAGCTTATGCTAATTAACACTAAATTATTAAGAGAGAGATTTAGTCAATTTATTAATAGTTTGAAGTTACTTCACTTCAGGAGTAACCAGTTCCTTAATTGATTTTGTATTTAGGTACAGGAAAGCCAAACGAGGAGTTCCTTCGTTCACTATCAACTGCAATGAATCCGATGTCAGGTACCCGATACGCTCACGAGTTTTGTACACCTCAACCTTTCCATCATCTTCCTTGCTGAATCCTTCCACAATCAGATAACCATTATCCACTTTCCACGTTTTCAAATCTAAAGACGGAATATTGATAGCAGAACACTTACCACCTTTCTTGAACTCAAATCCTTTCAACTCACCCGTAGACTTGTATGTATAAGGATTGCACCATTTTCCGATAATCTGTTTTTCTACTTTTTTCTGTCCGTAGCTTAAAGCGAAACAAGACAGAGCCATAGCCGTAATCAATAATTTTTTCATCTTAAATCAATATTTATTTTTTTAGTAAATCGTATTTCTGATCAACTCCACGCTCTCGCAGATGAATACCTTCCTTCATCCAACGTGGCTCTTTTGTACCTTTCAGGTAATAGTCGAAAAACTGCATCATTCGGATGGTCCAGTCTTTCTGCGCACCTTTTCTCAAGACAAAGTGTCCCTCACCTTTGTAATTCAACAACCATGCCGGACGTTGCAGGCGACGCATAGCCAGGTAAAGTGCACGGCCTTGTTCATACGCAACGGCCTCATCCTGGTCATTATGTAATATCAATAAAGGCGTATGTATCTTGTCTGCTTCCAGGATTGCAGAACTTGCCAGATACTTATCTTTTGCCTCCCATAAAGTCTTTCCCATACGACTTTGTGTTTCCTCGTACATAAAATATCGTGGCAGACCGCTTCCATTACGTATTCCTAAATATCCGGTCACCATATCCGTAATTGGAGCCGCTATATTGGCACAAGTGAAAAGATCTGTCTTTGTCACCAAATATGATGTTTGATAGCCAGACCAACTATGTCCCTGTAAGCCTATTTTCCCGGGATGTGCTATCCCCTGCTCTATCAGATACTTTGTTCCGCTTACTACAGCATCATAACAACTCTGCCCGGGAGTCCCAATCGTGAAATGCACATCCGGCATAAACACAATATAACCATTGCTAGCAAAATACATAGGATCCCCTAACGCACTACTCAACAAAGGTGCATGATAAATATTCAACTCACCGGAATGAGTTTCATAAAACTGCACCAACACCGGATATTCTTTTTGAGGATCATAATCTTCCGGAAGATAAAGCACCCCCTTATTTTCCTTATTCTCATAATTAGTCCACTTTATCAGTTTAACTGTACCCCATTTATAATCTGCTTGTTGAGGATTCGCATTTGTCACTTTAACGGAATTGGAGAAATCGGACTTACTCCACCACAAATCCCTAAATTCCGATACATTCTGACGATTCCAAACACAATACTCATGATTGTCAGAAAAACGATGTATAGTATATACATAATTCCCCTCCATCAATTTTCTCAGACGGCCTTTCATATCAAGCTGATAGACACCCTCATCCATCGTGTCTTTATCCCAAAGGCTAACTATGACTTTTTCGTCTTTCTGAAAAACATCCTTATCTATATTACTCGTCATTTTACGAATAGATTTGCCATGCTTGCGACCATATCCTTTAGTCAGGCACTCCGGCTGACGTTCTCCTGTCAAATCAATCTTCCACCAGTCATATGCATCGTACAGAAACACATTATTCCCGTCAGCCGTCCACCCTGCTATTCCATAAGCGGGAGCAGGAGCCGGTTTATCATAACTTTCCACGAACATTGGATAACCGATAGCATCAGATATATTAACAACCTTACCGGTAGCACCATCAAACTTATTCCAGACTTGAGCAATCGGATCATACATTACTGCCCACTTGCCATTTACCGACCATTTGGGAGCTGTACGATAACTACGTCCGATCAACCGTTTTGCACCTGTATGCACATTCACTGAATATATATCGAACGGCAACCGATCCAACCACTCACGCTGCATCTTATAAGGAGATTCATCCGTGTAAAGCACATAGTTCAAATTCTCTGCTCCCGATGGTAAGAGTAAATCTACGGTAGATGGAGCAACTTCAGTGAGTTGCTTAGAAGAAATATCATAAATATACGTCACCGACTTATCCTGCCTATAACGTCCGTCCCTTTGTAAAGTCGGAACCTCCATTTCATTCCACGTCCACAACTCTAATTCAAAACTCTTGTCCGGTTTCTTCTCCGGTTCTTTCTTTCTACGAGAAACCTGCTGTGAGTCTCGAAGTTCAAGTATCAAAAAATTATGGCTTTTAGACAAGTCAATACGTCCGACAGACATACCATCAGGCAAAACAATTTCTTTCCGGTCAAAAAGCAAGTTACAACCTGGCTTCCTTAATGAAAAAGCATACCACAAAGAATCATTTACGCTAAACTCCCCGATCATCTCTTTTTCATTAAAACTATAAGAAGAGGGTTCACTCTTTACAGAACTCTGATAAAGAGTCTTATATGGACCAGCTAAAGGGCCATAGCATAGCTCGTTCCTGTCTGACTTTTTACGAATGAAAAGAATAGAACGTCCTCCGTCATATAATGTATGATAGCCGATACTGTCAATATGAAAAACAACTTCTGTCTTCAGATGACGTACCACCAGCCTGTTAAAAGCCGGAACATGATTTACCGTATCTTTCGGCACATTAGTTACAGAGATTGAGTAAGGGGTCCCTTCTACAGGACGAAAAGCCTCTTTATGTTTCCATTCGGTCTTTACTCCCGAAGGCAATGACAACAAAAATGTTTTCATTACTCCTGCCGAGTCTGCCAACCGATAAAAAGCTCCCTGGTCGTTATTATAAAACTCCAGACGCTCTATATCGCCATTCAGCAATATTTCCTTCCGCGTACGGGAATCGAATAAATGCAGTTTTTTTTCTTCCTTGCTAGCCGGATTATATTCCATCAACGATATACGGTAAGTCACCCATCTGCCTGTCGGTGAAATATCCGGTGCATCAATACGTTTCCAAGATGTACATGCTTCTATATCCAACGGTTTCTTTTGAGCCTCAACAGACAAGCTTCCGCCCAGCAACAATCCTGCTATAATCCCTATATATACAAATATCCGGTTCATCTTATCTTCTCCTGTCATCTTTAATCATATCCTTATTCAAATCGACATCAGAATCAGCCGAGTTGTCATGCAATAACAAACGGGCAAAGTGACGCCACATCTTATGCTCGAAGAAATCCTCAGACTCACCGAAGAATCCATGTGTACATTTCGGTAATACAAACATTTCGAAATCCTTATCAGCCTTAATCAATGCATCCACCAGACGCAATGTGTTAGCAGGATTCACAGTTTTATCCATCGCACCGGTAAACAGCAACAAGCCGTGCTTGTAATTCTTTACCAACTCTTGATTCGGACGTACACGGACACTATAATCATACATCGTACTTTCTACTCCCAAACTATCTTTAGTCGTTTTCACCTTCTCATCTACACCGAAATGAATCTCAACAAAGCCTTTATTATAAATACGATTATCATGATTACCTGCCGATGAAACAGCAGCCGAATAAAAATCAGGATAAGTACAAATGGCAGCCGCCGACATAAACCCTCCACCGGAATGACCGTAAATACCGACTTTGGTGGCATCAATAAACGGATAACGGGCAGCCAGTTGCTCAATAGCATATTTATCATCCGCCAACGGATAATCACGCATATTGTTGTATCCATAGGTATGATAAGCCTTTCCGCGCATCGGAGTGCCACCTCTGTGCCCCACAGTGATTACAATGAACCCCAGTTGAGCCAAACGGGTATTATAAACATCATTAATAGTGAAACGTGTCGGCACATATTCGAAGAACGGTCCCGGATAAACATTCGAAATGATAGGATAAACCTTTGTCGAGTCAAAGTCGGCAGGTTTCCACATCACGCCATACAAATCGGTCACTCCATCGGCAGCTTTTACCTTAAAGCGTTCCGGTGCTTTCCATCCCATCTCATAGACAGGCTGCAAATCGGGCTTTTCCAACGTCATAATCACCTTTCCATTCCGATTACGAACCACATTCACCGGTTCCTGCGAAACAGTAGAATAAGAATCTACCATATATCGGTAAGACGGAGAGATACTGACATCATGTGACGCATTCTCCGGAGTCAACAGACGAACAGCATTCGGACGATCCAGTTGAGCTTCATAAAGAATGTAATAATAAGGGTCAATGCCTTTCTCACGACCATAACCATAGAAATACATCTTACGCCCGATAGTATCAATCTTGGTAACCGGGCCAGCTACCCATGTTCCATCGGTCAGTTGGTTCTTTAAGTTTCCTGTTGCTGTGTCATACAGGTAATAGTGTCCCCAACCATTACGTTCGGAACGGAAAAGGATTTCTTTCCCGTCATTTAGGAAAGAAACATTACGCATCTGATAATCGAGATATGGTTTGTTTTCTTCATGAATCACTACGCGCACTTTTCCGGTTTCTACGTCTACCTCGCAAATATCCGACTGGTTCCATGGACGGTTATAACGTTGGAAATACAAACGCTTCCCGTCTTTTGAAATATACAATATGTCAATATACTGATCAGGCCAGCGATTAATATCGATTTTCTTCACTTCACGGGTATCGACATCTCCAATCAACAATTCATATTGGGTGACATGTTTATCGCCTGCCAGTTCGGCTTTATAAGTTTTCAGTGCCGGATATGGAGTAGACAACGAATTGATTAACCATAAATCACGCACTTTCCTGTTATCCTCACGAACAGCATAAAAACGATGGCTACCTGGAATCCAATGAGTAGATTCGGCTCCGAAGCGTCCTTCCAGCTTACCCTCATCTTCACGGTTAAATGTATAATTCGGCTCACCGTCCGTTGTCAGTTGTATAGGAATGGTATCTTGCCCTTTCTTTTGATTCCCAACAAAATACAAATTATCCTTGCTGGCATAAAGAAAATAAAGACTATCTGGAGAATACTTCATCCAATACGGATCACTATTTCCATAAGATGGTTTTTCATTAAGCTGCTTCAACACTTTCGAGTAGATGTTGTAAGTATACAATCCACGGTCGAAATTTATGCGAATAGTTTCGTTATCCTTCATGAAAGTGAAAGACAAATATGGATCTGCCGAAGAATAGGCTTTCTTGGTATATACTGCAATTTTACTCAATAATTCAGCCGTATCAAACAGAAGACGTTTTTCCTTTTTCTTCGGATTTACATAATAATACTTCTTTCCTTCACGTGTAGTAAACGAATAATAAAAACAGTCCGTACCGTTAATAAACGTTGGCTTGACTTCTGTTGAATACTTTATTATAGGATTCTGTTCTAACAAACGGAACTTTTCCGCTAACTTATAATTCGCTTTCTGTTGTGCATCGGCAAAGCTACATATCAACAATGAAACCACCAGGCACACATATCTAAAGAGAGAGTTTTTCATAAAATCTTATCTATTGTCTTATTTGTTACGGTTAATATCTCCCCAATAGTCTGCACGAGTGTCACCCAGCAAATGCTTGGCAAAGAAACGGTACATCTTCTTCTCAAAATACTTATCAGCAGAACCATATCCATGGCCGGCACCCGGAATCACCAGCATATCAAAATCCTTGCCGGCTTCAATCAATGCCTGCGCCATGCGATAAGTATGGGCAGGGTTCACGTTCTTGTCCATATCACCGGTGACGAGCATTAAGTGTCCTTTCAAATTCTTGGCAATCTCCGCATTCGGCTTCACATTGAACTTGTATCCATACTCTTTTGTCTCATTACCCAAACTATCTTTTACTACTTTTTCCACTTCCTTCACACCGTTATAGCATTCTCCCCACCCACGATTATAGATATTGTTATCATGATTTCCAGAACAGGAGACAGCAGCTTTATAAAAGTCCGGATAAGTACAGATGGCTGCAGCAGCCATAAATCCTCCACCGGAATGACCGTAGATACCGACTTTCTTACCATTAATAAATGAATACCTCCGAGCTAACTGCTCAATAGCATATTTGTCATCAGCTAATGGATAATCACGCATATTACCATAACCAAACCGATGGTATGCCTTTCCACGCATAGGAGTATCTCCTCTGTGAGACACAGCAATTACGATAAAACCTAACTGCGCCAAACGGGTACAACATCTGTCTTCTAAGGTAAATGAAGTAGGAACTTGACCAAAGTAAGGCCCCGGATATACCACAGAAATAATCGGATATACCTTAGTAGAATCAAAGTCTGCCGGTTTCCACATTACTCCATGTAAATCGGTTATATTATCAGCAGCCTTCACAACAAAACGTTCCGGTTTTTTCCATCCGGCTTTGTAGGCTAATTCAATATCCGGCTTTGCCAATTCAAGAATCCCTTGTCCTTTGTTATCTTTCAACATGATTTTAGGTTCCATATCCACTCTTGAATAAGTGTCAATATAGTATCTATTAGACTTCAGGAATTTAACCTGATGCTGACCGTCTTCCGTACTTAATGGAGTTACTCCTTCCCTATCAATATGCACTTTATAGAGCATGTAATAAGATGGGTTAATATCTTTTTCCCTGCCATATCCATATAGATATACTGTTCGCCCCAAAGTATCAATAGAAGCTATCTGACCTGCCACCCACTCACCGGAAGTCATCACATTCTTCAACTTTCCATTACCATCATAATGATAGTAATGCCCCCATCCCGTACGCTCCGAACGAAAAAGAATATCTTTACCATCATTCAAAATAGCGACACTACGAGCATGCGGATCACGATACGGTTTGTCAACTTCATGAATTATTTCTTTCACCTCCATTGTAGAGAGGTTGACAGAACACAAATCCACTTCGTCCCATGTACGTTTCGTACGTTCAAAAAAGAGGTATTTACTATCCTTTGTCACACACAAAGGATTTATGTATTGATCCGGCCACTTACTTATATCAGTTTTTTTTACGGTACGTCCAATCACGTCAACTATAACCAGTTCATTCTGGGTTACATTCTTATCACCAGGGAATTCATAACGATAAGTAGTCAGGGAAGGCCTGTCATCCAACGAATTTATCACCCAAAAATCTCTAAGCAGACGTTCATCTTCGCGTACTAAATAAAGATGCCTTGAATCGGGGCACCAACAGATATCAGACATGACTTCTCCTTCTTCGTCCGTTCCTCCATCATGCGCATAAGAATAATACCGAACTCCATCAGTGGTCAACTGCACTTCCGTCGTATCCATTCCCATCTCCCCATTACCTTTCACATACAGATTGTGTTTCTTCACATACACAAGATATTTTCTGTCTGGCGAATATTTCATCCATGAGTAACGATCAAATAATGACCGACTCTTTTCTTTCTTTTTCTCTACAATCTGGTGTGTCAGGCGATTATATTCATAGTTCCTACCTTTATAAGAAAAAGAAAAAGAAGCCAGGTTTTCAGAAAATTTTATATCACTCAACTCCAGTTTATTCCTGTCCACTACACCCCTAGTAATCTGTGCAATTCCCGATGCCAGTTTCCCTTTATCAAACAATGGTTCTTTTAACCGACGTTCAGGATCTACAAAATAATAATCCTTCCCGACAGTCGTATGAAATTCAAACCAAAACTTATCTGTTCCATTAATTTCATTCGGCCAGAGATTTAGACTATTAGCAGTAAAATTACCCCCTAAACCGAAAGCCTGAAATTCATTTGCCAATTCATAGTTGGCCTGCTGTTGGGAAAAAGCATGCAGAATGCCTGACCAAGCAAATAAAACTATAAATAATATTCTTTTTCTCATATTCAAATAAACAAAGGAGAATCACATAAAGTATTCAAGACTCAATGCGATTCCCCGCATAATCTATATAGATCAAGTTATTTTAAAGGTCATACTGAACAATCTGGTTAGCATTTCCTATTTTATATAGTACATCCACTATTTTTCCAAAATTATTATCTCCCTCCTTCTCACTTTCCTCATTCGGGTATAATTGTTTTATTTTTACATCATTAACCAATCCTGATTCTTGCTTGTTCTTCTCTTCCACCCCATATATAAAGAAACTTCCGTCTTCCAAGGCAACCCCTAACTGACCGTTGTAAACTCCATATTTTGGATACAAATATATATCATTAGATGAAAGAGCAATCACCTTCTTGTCAAATGTATGAATCAATTTTGGAGCAGATGCCACACCTTTCACATATTGGCAATACCACAATTCATTCCCCATTGCAATAACAACATACTGCTTTTGTTCAAATACAGCCATATCTGTATACTCTTTATTTTTCAATGACGTCAAGTCATTTTCATAATAATCATATATATCCCATTTTTTATTCTTCATTCTGAAATAGCGCAATTGATAAGACATATCGTTACCCTTCATCAAGGCAACCCATGCTTGCATCATGTCGCCATTCACATTAACTGACGCAGTTTTCATTGTTACAATACTTTCATCACGCATATTCTGAAAGTTCTTAGCATCCTCTCCTTCAAATTCAACTATTTCTCCGGTATCCTTCACCGTATTATCATAAAATGTCGGATCATTGGAACTATTCTTCACCCCACCTCCATTTCGAATAATTACCAATGAGTTATCCTCTTCACGGAGAGCCAGAACCGCATCCATATTTCTGTCCTTAAACTTCTGTACAGGATATAAAGCACTGAATTTAGTATAATTCCACAGTGGAATAGACATATAGGCTCCAGCATGAAAATCATTTGCAACCGGCTTCGTGTGCATATAGATATATCCATTTTCATCACGAATAAATTTTGCAGAGTAAGACATGGCAGCTTCTACAGGTTTGAAGCCTCCCACCGGCAAATCCCCATAGAACTCATCCTCTGTATATACTTCACGCTCCAAAGTATTACCGTTCAGCTCCACCCAACGATCTTGCATCACTACCAGTTCATCATATACAGTCTCTACCTGTCCGAAAGTACTAGGATAACCCAAATGCTCAAAAACACCTTTGGGGTTGGTTCCTAAATCTTTGACTAAATACTTTTCGACAGAATGATATGCGATAGAATCACGTACCACTTTCTCACCCCAGATATTCACAGTTTCTGACACGCCATACAAGGTCTTAATCTTGATAAATGAAAGTGTTGACTTTCCATCTACGTCAGACAAAACCACCCATCCTCTCTGATAAGGAGAACGAACCAAAATGTCAGTTGAAGCAGAGTACTTAACCCCTGTTTTATTGTCGATGACGGAAAATGTGAGTTCAAACAATCCGATCTTATGAGAATTGAAAGTATACGAAGGTGCTTTTACATTCAACAATTCTCCGTCTAGTCTCCATTCGTAGCTCACATCCGGATCTGTTTTATCAATTGTAAACTCAAACGTGGGTGTTATAACTAAGTCTTCATCTATCCCAACACTATAGTTTTTTTCAATATTACTAATAGTGCCTTTCAGTTCATTAATCGGTGTATAATCATAATTGTTTTTATCATCCAGGCAACTGCAAATGCTACTCAATAAAAGTAGTAATAAAATATAAACTGTTATCTTTTTCATACTTCTTCCGTTTTTTAATTATCCGGCAACAGGAATTTCCATTTTACCATACTCATCACTCATGGGTTCATCCGGATGTTGAGTATTATAATCTTTAATTCTATTTTTCAGACGCAGTGCATATTTACGCAATATAAACATATCTTTTCCGTCAAATACCACCCCGTCTTTTTTCAATTCTTCCAAAAACATTAAATATTTCTTTTCCGAATACCTCCCCAAATACCATTCTTCAACAATGTTGTAGGGATTATTCACATCACCGTCGTTTCTAGTCCACCACTCAGGTGCAAACAACAAATTAGATACAGAAATAATAGCACGTGAATAGACACTCGGACCTTGACGAACCTCACCACCGTCATTCACTTGTAACGTCAGCAGTTCAGCTTTCGTATCCAATTTTTCGTAATACTTCAGAACCACCAATATTTCTCCGGTTAGTTCTCCTGCTTTAATTACGCACTTCTCTGGCAATTCATATTGGGTAGCAGGCAAAGTCGTTCGTTCCGGATCTACACTGACCGTAAACTCCAAATCCTTATCCTGTACTTTTCCAGAAATGGTAACTCCTAATAATATCTTAGCATTTTCACCTTCATTGTAAAACTTAAAAGATACACCTGTTGTATCTGTTGTCATATTTTTCTCAAATGCAATATATGACACATCATTTGTATGGGTCAGTAATCCTTGCTCCTCACAAGAAGTAAAGAAGGAGACTCCCAACAATACAATGACTATATAAAAACTTATTCTTTTCATATATCTTCAATCTTTCAAAATTTAAATATTGCTTTCCGAATCAGGCAATGGCATCACCAAATTATCTTCAATCGCCGGATATTCTACGGACTGCTTTTCATCCGCCCCTTCCAAGTTCCGTTTCAAACGCTTGTATAAAAAGAAAGTCTGTCCTTCGCCAATAAACTCGCGACGGGCGTCATCAACAATCAGATTAATAAAGTCTTGCTTCGTACCCGATTTGCTAAGGTCAGGAGAACTAATACCTCTCCCTTGTTTCACAGTTTTAAGATATGTCTTGGCCAATTCCTTATCTGTATCATAAATAGCCTCTGCAGCTATATAATATACTTCAGACATACGAATCATAGGCACCATTGTACTATTCACTTTACCAAAACCAGAACCTTCATCTTGTTTTTTATACTTCAATGAACGATAAAAAGAAGAAGTATTCGGTCCTAACTGATACTTAAGACGCCAGTCTTTATCGCTTTCGGTACCGAAGAATTTCGTTATCACAGCATCACTCAAAGCCAGATACTTTTCATCATCCGGTTTGGTAGCATTATCACTTGCATGATTAATCTCCAAATCCCAATCAGTCTGATCTGTAGAGTATAATGCAAATATAATGTCTTCATACATCTTTATATTCCCATTCTCTATATTCATAGGTCCACTATAACTACTTGTTACTGCCTTATAATAACCTTTATCAGCATTAATATCTATTAGTAACTTCGCTGTTTCATAGGCCTTTTCCGATTGTCCTGCATATAAGTAAACACGAGCCAACTCCGCAGTTACGGCATGATAATTAAGATGGAATCCTCTGTACCACACAAAACGTTCCTCTCCGGAAGGAGACTTAGTAAAACGATTACCCGAAGTAAACTCTGATGACTTATCCACATCCTTCAAAATATTTTGCGCTTCTACTAAATCAGCGATGATGCGTTCCAAACAGTAACCGACTGTTTGTCGATCGGATAAATAAGATGGATATTTGTCCACATAAGGAATAAAAAGCCTATCTCCCGGATTCATTGCCAAAGACGGCGCATATATACGTAACAAATCAAAATGCATATACGCCCGTAAGGCAATAGCTTCTCCTAAAATCATATTTTTCTCCTGCGTACGTTTGTAGAACAGCATTGTATCTTCCTCTGCCACCTGCTGTGCAAGGTTATTACAATTGGCTATGATATTCCACGCTGCGCTCCACATAGCATCTGTTGTAGGAGTAAGTTCAGAGTTCTTATACAAAAACTTCGATAATTTCTTCATAGCTTTACCACCACCGCTGTCGGGAGCTTTGTCCAAGTCATATACCTGTCCCCAGCCATCTATCAATCCCCAACTCAGATTACTACCATATAAATCGAAAGTCGCCAACTTCCGGTATATACCGTTCAAGGCTGTACGATAGCCGTTTCCTGTCTCAAACAAATATTCTTCCTTTATCTCATCCGCGGGTCTCACGTCCAGCCAGTCACTACAAGAACTGAACGAGATAGCTGCTAGACATGACACAAATATTATTGTATATATCTTTTTCATTTTTTCTTCTTTTTTTAGAACTGTGCTTTTAATGAGAATTCCACTTTCCAAGATCTCGGATAGCTCAATCCGCGTTCCTGTTTAATAGAGGACCAGTTTATCAAGTCGCTCGTAGAAGCTTCCAGACGAAGCAGATTCATGCGGAGATGTTTTTTTATCCAGTCACGGTTAAAATCATAGCTGACATTCAATGAATTCAATCGAACCAATGCTTTATCCTGCACGAAACGTGATGTTGGCAAAGTAGTCATCCCCCGGTCTTTAATATCCTTAAACTGAGCTATGTCACCCGGTTTTTTCCATCTGTCCGTCAATACGCGTAAATCGACATTCTTGTTCACTAAGTCCGCATTTTCCACATTGTTGACCAATGTTTGATTGTATTCCTGTCCACCCCACTCATAAAGAAATGAAGCAAACAGAGTCCAATTCTTATACGACAGGTTCAACCCGAAAGCACCACTACATTTAGGTTCTGTATTTCCAACTACAACTTCCTGCGCAGCATTCCACTTATCAGCTATAGAGCCATCACGGTTCAAAAAGATCTCTTTACCCGTAGTAGGATCAATGCCCAATGAACGTACAGCCCAAATTGAAGTCAGAGAAGCTCCTTCCTCATACTGTGGCAGTGGTACCGAATATTCCGCACCATGAGACAGCCCTAATGTTTCTTGATAAAGTGCTTCATTTTTATAATAAGCGGCCACTCTCTCATTATATGCTTTCTGAGAGTCGGAAATCTTCAGAATCTCATTCTTATTGTGCGCCATATTTCCCCATAACGCCACATTCCAGTTTCTGTCATGATAAATATCCGCACGAAGTTTTAATTCTACGCCTTTGTTGGCAACTTGTCCCATATTATCTTTGTAAGTAGAGAAACCAGAAGTTTGGGAAAGAGTGACATCATTCACCAAGTCGATTGTCTTATTATAGTAATACTCGAAATCAACAGTCAGGCGATCATGGAACGTTTTTGTTTCGATACCAACACTCAGCTTATCCGTCTTTTCCCAAGTCAAATCTTTATTACCTAAAGCTTTCAATACAGCCCCATAACCTGTTATATACCATTCGTCAAATAAAGTTTCATACATTGTCGTTGCAGCATAAGCCGGGAAATTAACTTTACCGGTACGCCCATAAGAAGCACGTAATTTTAACTTATTGATATATCCGTTACTTTTGAAGAAATCATAGTTATGAATATTAACACCCAAACCTCCAGAGAAGAAAGGAGCCCACTTCTGATTCGCCCCAAACTCTGACGAACCGTCGAAACGTACAGAAGCGTCTACCAAATAAATATCATTCCACGTATAATTGGCAGAAGCTAATACGCTAACCCTTCGTGTGGTATTCTCAGTACGGGTAGGTTTCTTATATACTTCCGCCGCATAATTCAGAGAGTGAAACTCACCCGACGGAAATCCACGATAATGAGCATTGGTACTCTCAGTGGTACCTGAAGCTGCTTCCCAACCTGCTGAAACATTCAAATTGTGCTGCTTGTTAAAGCTACGTGTATAGTATAAAAAAGCATTGGAATTCCAATCCAAACTTTCTCCATTCGTCGTATACAAATCACCGGCAAGATTATTATCTTTTGAACCTGTAACACTAGTCTTACTTGAAAGCGGATCAATAAACTTCTCTGATTTGGAATACTTCTTCGTTACACTGAACTGCCCTTTAACCGTCCAGTAATCATTCAGGTACCAGTTAAAGCTCAAGTTATCAATAACCTCATCATAAGAGTTCCAATTATAATTACCCAAAGTTGCTTCATATAGCGGATTATTATTGTCACGTCCGCTAATTTTCGAATATGTGAGTTTCTCCCGAAGTGTTCCATCATCTTTATAAGGAGAGTCATAAGGCTGTAGTCCGCTAAAATCACTAAACGAACCATACGGAGATTCTTTCGATTTCGTATGCCCGAAAGATACATAGTTTCTTACTTGCAAATTCTTGATGCGATAATCCAAAGAGAAGCCTGCACTATAGCGATTACGTTCTGTACCCTTCATCACACCATCTGCTATATTAAATGAACCGTCCACACCATAACGCAAATTAGGTGTTCCTCCCTCTAAGTAAATACTGTGCTTATGATTGAAAGAATTTTGAAGTGGAATAGACATCCAATCCGTATCTACTCCTTTTTGAATTAAAGCATATTTCTTATAATAGTTGTTCATCCCTACCGCAGTCGATGGAATGTTAGCTTGTCCTTTATCAAATAATCCTGCGAGACGCTCTATTTCCAGCTTCTCCGATGCATTTGCCAAATTATAATCCCGTAAATCGGGCATCTCCAACGTTCCTGTAAAGTTATAAGAGACACGAACCTCTCCTGCTTTCGGAGCAACAGTAGTAATTACCACCACTCCATTAGCAGCACGTGAACCATACATAGCAGTAGCAGCAGCATCTTTCAAAACCGTCAAACTCTCAATACGGGTAGGATCCAAGTCATATACCTTCTCAATGCTTACTTCAAAACCGTCCATGATAAAAGTTGGTAAATTAGGATTATTCTCCAAATTTGATTTTGAAAGCTGATCTTTATCCAGTTCTTTAACGCCAAAACCGGAACGTCCACGAATATACATTTCTGGTAAAGCATTCGGGTCAGAACCAAATTGTACGTTATCTACCAAACGGAAAGAGGGATCGAATGACTGGATCGCCCCAATTATATTTGTCTGTGACACCTTACGCAAGTCATCACCCGAAATCTGAGTCGAACTACCCGTAAAACTGGATTTACGTACATTGCTATATCCGGTCACAACCACATCTTCCAATGTTTTGACATCATCCACCAATGTAATTTCAACCGTTTTCCGACGAGTAGCATCCACTTGGACAGTTTGCTTCTTCATACCTATAAAAGAAACTTCCAACACCACCTTATCACTTTTTACGTCCAAAGTAAATTCACCTTCAATATTGGTAGAAGTACCTGTACGGGTACCTTTAACAATAATACTAGCTCCGGGAATCGGCTCTCCATGTGAGTCTGTCACCATACCACGGACACGGTTTTCACGCTTTTGTTTTCGAATGACAACAATACCGTCTTTCATCACATAGTCAAACCCTTGAGGATTCAACACTAATTTAAGAGTTGTATCCCATCTCTCGTTCTTCACATCAAGTGATACCGAAGGAACACCCTTGAACATTTGTGAATTATATAACATATTCACACCTGTCTGTTTCTTCACTGCATCCAAGACAGTCTCTATAGAGACATTGTGCAGTTTCAAAGTCACCGTCTTGTCTTGTGACGGTAATGCCCATGCACTAAACGTACAGCACATTGCCACTAGAAAACATAGCAGCCATCGTTTTTCTCTCATAAATTAATAATTAAACTTTTGTGTACCTAATATTCTAACTATTCTAATATTCTATCTTTTCCATTCCTGTTCTTCCACCTTGTCATATATCAATATATTCCTGCCACTGATTTTATAAGTAAGGTCGCCTGTCAGTTCCAGTGCATCCAGGAATGAATTTATTGTTCCGTAGCGTTTCAAGTTGCCACTATAGGTAATGTCGCGCAGGTTAGGGGTTTCGTAATAAACCTGTATGTCGTACCAGCGTTCGAATGTCTTCATTATATCGCCCAAAGGACGGTTATTAAAGATATACATACCATCTACCCAACCAACATATTCTTCCAAATCCACCTTGCGTTTCGTTGAACTATTGGCAAATACAACAGCCTGTTCACCCGGAGAAAGAGTAATCGTTTCCGCATTTAATGTAGAGAATTTCACTTTTCCATGTACTAGGGTTGTATAACAAACAGGGGTATCGGCATAAGCATTCACGTTGAATTCAGTACCAAGTACAGTTATTTCCCCAAGATGAGTTTGTACCACAAATGGATGATTCTCATCTTCTGCTACATCAAAATAAGCTTCACCCTCCAAACGTACAATTCGACGTTTACCGGCAAAACGTACCGGATAGGTCAATTTGGAACCGGCATTCAAATGTACTGTCGTTCCATCTGCAAGGATTACAGTATTTTCACCTCCACGCGGTATTACCAGTTCATTTGATTTGCCAGGTTGTTCTTCAATGTTTTTCTCCTCATGTTGTGTCGTGACGGTAGGCTGATAAGACAGCACTCCTTTCTTATATTTTACTTGAACGCCATCTACTACTACGCTTACTTCTTTTCTATGCACATCAATCACGCTGCCATCGGACAAAGTCAATTGTGCCTGCTGCGTTCCCGGCTGAATCAAAGTTTTCCCCTCTTTTTCCGATGAGATATAATTCGACATATAGAAAGAAAGAGCAACGGCTAAAGTAACGACAGCCGCAGCAGCGTACCACCCAACCCGACGAGAACGACTCTTCCGTCTTTTCGATTCCATCTGTCCGATACTCTGAAGAAAAGACTGATAAGCTTTCTTTGACGAATATTTTTGATATTCTCCAAAGGCGACTTTCAAAGTCTCCCCGCTCCGTAATTGCTCGTATACATTTCGTAAGTCCGGACATTCTGCCAACTGTTTCTCAAGATCTTTTTGTTCCACTTCATCAGCCTCCCCCAAAAGAACCTTTCTCATTAAAGCAGCGTCTTGATATACATTTTCGAACTTCTTCATCTTATTGCGTTTTTTTAATTAAACAATTGTTTAATTCATCTTTATTATAGATATACACAACTCATAAAAACGGGTGACAAAAAGATGACATTTTTTTGAGATAAAAGAATAATGAATCAGAATTTAGAGGTAGAAATATATCATAATGTCATTATATAAAAGAAAAAGATTTGATTTTAACAAATAGAACAAATCTTAATCAATCAATAAAAAGACAAAGAAGTATCAGAATGTTTTTTTTATTTTTAGAAAAATAAGAAAAGAATTATGGAATGAATGGAATCCCCCAACCTTTCACGGAGGAATTTATAGCTGCGAGTTTTTTGGGTTTTGACAGTATTGATACTTATCTCCAGACGTTCCGCTATCTCCTCCCATGTATACCCCTCGATTCTCATTAAAATAATCCGGCGCTGTTCGGCAGGAAGTTCTTCAATATAACAATACAGTTGGCGGATAATTTCTTCTTTTACCGTCAATGCATAAATCATATCCTCGTCCTCCACGCTTTCTTCCTCGGCTAAAGATCTCAATATGGTATCATGGATTTGATTATTGCGTATATATAATAAGGTGTTATTATAGCAGGCACGATAAAGATAATTGGTAAGCTCTTTAATACCAGAAAAAGTACGTTTCCCCTCCCATATAGAAATAAAGACTTCCTGTACTAAATCTTCGACTGCATCAGGAACCGGCAATATCTTGGAAACATAAACACATAAAGCAGCATAAAAACGATCGTAGAAATCGCCCCACATCTTTTCATCCTTCCGGTTTACTCCCGCTACTATGGTGTCAATTTTATCGTTCATACTGTCACATTACCTGCGAAAAAAGGAAACAGAATTCACAAAAATCGCCGTAACTACTTACTTTTGCGATAATTATGGATGCAAATATATTGTTTTTTTCAGAAACGCAGACCTTGCCGGCTTACAAAATAGAAAATAAAATGCAACAAGGTATAAAGACTAGCCTTAAAGAAGAATATAAAAACAAGAAATACTTCGATTAGTAACAACATTATTGGAACTAAAGTCATTACCAATCAAAATATCTCCGAGGCTTGATTATTTATTACTTTCTGTTTATAATGACATATGCTGTTATTCACAGTCGTCACAAAGATATAACTACCTTATTCACAGACATCTTATGTGAACAAGCAGTATCATTCTCACTCTTCACAACCTTTCACCTTCTTCACCAAATACACATTACCCAATCTCGTATGCTGTCGGCTGATACCTGCTACGGTCAGAATTTGCGCCAGTTGGATAGGTGTACAGTTGCGAAGCACGGCGGGAAATCTCTTTTTTAATTCCTGATGAATAATAACAGCGGAGAGTGACAAGCAATCCGGTTCGTTCAACGTGGCAGGTGCGTATGTGTTGCGTACAATGTCTTCTATAGGGTTGACATGATAGTATGCCATGTTATGATATTGCAAAGCATGTTCTTCCTCCTTATTGAACCAGTGGCGGGCACCTGCAAGCAATTCCTCTTTCAGTTGGGCATAGATTTGTGAATATTCTATTCCGGTACAGTCAATATCATGTTCCGCTTCAATGCAGATGAATCTGCGGCTGCCTGTCGGATCGCACAGTAAGTCAGTCCGATTGCTCGTTCCGATGAAAGAGGCGATACGAGGAAGCGACCGGAAATTTTTCTGATAGGCTTTGCAAATGTTGAGGTTGGACATTTGCATCAGATTTTTCAGTAACGGCATCTTTTGCGCTCCGTATTTGTCAAATTCATCCATGTTCAGTAATCCCATCTCGGCTAGGAGGCGTTCGGGATTACCTTGTGCGGTTAATTTCAGATTATCCGAATAATAACGGGCCAGTTGTGGCGGCATTAGCATGCGGCAGAAAGTGGATTTATGCCGCCCTTGCTCTTCGCTGATAAGTATCGGGGCAACGCTGTTGGCTTGTACTTGGCTCATTCCCATCCATTGAGCAGTAAGCCCCAGCATCCAGGTGTGAAAGCTTTTTATCCATATAGGAGCGTCGGATACTCGCTTCGCCAGAGACTTCAACCGATCCGTTCCGTCCCATGCAGGTAGTTCGTCCATATAAAGCCGGAAAGGATGGTAACTTTCCACTTGGGTGGAGTAGATGTATCTTTGAAGATCTTTGTCCCAGCAGTTGATTCCTTCTTTGTGGGCTTCTAGGCAGAAAGTATTCAGTTCTCGCTTGTCTATGCGGCAGAAAGGAATTTCTCGTTGGCCGAATGGGCGAAATTCAGTTTCTTCGGTGAGTAGGTTGTAGCGGAAATCATATCGCACTTTCAAAAAGTCGATCACTTGTTGCGTCAGAAGGACGGGTTGCTTATGTATTTCCTGTTTATGTACTTCTTTCTTATCTGCTTCCTGCTCATGCAATTCTTGTATTTTTGGCTCTTCCTTTAAAGTGTTCGGTGAAACGATGACGTTTGACGATTCTTTCATTAATACCCGTATTCTTTTCGCCAAACGTTTCGAGTTATATTCTAATGTCTTCATATTTTTCTTCTTTTTAAATGAATAAATGTTGTTTTTTCGACCGGTTGATGCTGCTAAGGTATAACATGAAATATGGGGTTTGCAAGTATTTAACTAAGAAAATGTTTATTTTCTCCTGAAATGAAAAACAAGCTTTCTTATGGGGATAAGTCGTTACTTTGTCGTATCTTTAGTACTTGTTTAAGAGAAGCCGACTGGAGTTGTCCGGTTGGCTGACAATAGTTGGCTGAACAGCCGATTACAGTCGTCCGAATAGCCAATTAAAGTTGTCCTATGATGAAGTTACACACTTAAATTGATAAGAAGTAATGGCTATTGTGTTTGATTGGTATGAAAATCCTAATGCCTCTTCGGAAGAAGAAGAAGCGTTGCATCCACGTATCTTCATGAATGGAAAAGATACGGCACATCCTTACATACTAACGACTGTGAAGATGTGAAAGAAGCATATTTCTTAGAGTAATCACACGAAAGAGTTGATAGATTGAGACTTATCCTCATGTGAAGAGAATGAACAAACATTTAGTAAAGAAAATATATTGGCATAAAACTATATCCTGCATCGTCATATCTCATCAGACAGCCGAATGTATATTATTATCGGTGAACCTATTATTTACGAGAGCAAAGGGCACAAAAAAAAGAGCGAATCATTCCGCTCCACCTTTAAAGAATCCCCATAAATGGGATTCTTCTTTTTCTTCATCTTTCATTTACTCTTTACCTGAAAACGTCTTTTTCCTAATACCTAATCAAAACAATCTTTTTCCTAAAAACTAATCTTAAAATCTAATACCTTAATTTTATAAACTAATACCTTTTAATTATTACCTTTTTCTAATACCTAAAATATAAGTAGTTTCACAACTACACTGCAAAGGTATAGCTGTTTGCGAAAACAGCAAAAGCCATCATGCAAAAAATTACATTCAGACTTATTTTTTTGACTTATGTCAAGAGGTAGGGTAAATTTAGAGTGTAAACCTCACGTTTATTCCCACAACAATCCGTCTTTTTAACAAATTCTTCCTTTTACTCTCTAGTTGCATTCATAATTGAGCAAGTACACAACTAACAAAAAGAAAGCAAAACAGGGAATTTAAAACACAATCTATTACCATTCTATTCAAAAACATACAATCACAAAAACCAATAAGCGGCCTATTTTTGAACAATCTGCATATTTCCAACTCAAAATTACAGCGTTTTTTTCAGTCAAACCGGATTCCTCCCCGGATTTTCAGAAGCAAAAACAGCTTGAAGATACAAGTCTCGCAACTTTTCCGTAACTTTGCAGCGTTTGATAATAAATAAGATAGGAATGGATTTTAAGTACGACGTAATTGTAATTGGTGCCGGACATGCTGGTTGTGAAGCAGCGGCAGCCGCAGCTAATTTAGGTTCCAAGACTTGTCTCATCACTATGGACATGAACAAGATTGGGCAGATGAGTTGCAACCCGGCTGTAGGAGGAATCGCCAAAGGACAAATTGTACGTGAAATAGATGCACTGGGTGGACAAATGGGATTGGTGACAGATGAAACAGCCATTCAGTTCCGAATTCTAAACCGTTCGAAAGGCCCTGCCATGTGGAGTCCCCGCGCCCAATGCGACCGGGCTAAGTTCATCTGGTCCTGGCGGGAGAAACTGGAAAATACACCCAACCTTCATATCTGGCAAGATACGGTATGCGAACTGCTCGTTGAAAACGGTGAGGTTACCGGATTGGTCACTGCGTGGGGTGTCACTTTCAAAGCGAAATGCGTTGTGCTCACCGCAGGAACTTTCCTCAACGGACTGATGCACGTAGGTCGCCATCAATTACCGGGAGGAAGAATGGCCGAACCGGCTTCTTATCAATTGACCGAATCCATCGCCCGTCACGGCATCACCTATGGAAGAATGAAAACCGGTACTCCGGTACGAATCGATGCACGCAGCGTTCATTTTGACCAAATGGAAACACAAGCCGGCGAATGTGACTTCCACAAGTTCTCTTTCATGAATACCAGCACGCACCACTTAAAGCAACTTCAATGCTGGACATGCTACACTAATGAAGAAGTACATCGGATTTTGCGCGAAGGTTTGCCCGATTCTCCCCTATTCAACGGACAGATACAAAGTATCGGACCACGCTATTGCCCGAGCATCGAAACCAAGATTGTTACTTTCCCCGATAAAGACCAGCACCAATTATTCCTGGAACCGGAAGGCGAAACAACACAAGAGCTATATCTTAACGGATTCTCTTCTTCACTTCCGATGGAAATACAAATTGCGGCACTGAAACAAATCCCGGCTTTCAAAGATCTGGTCATCTATCGTCCGGGATATGCTATCGAATATGATTACTTCGATCCGACCCAATTAAAACATACGTTGGAATCGAAGATTATCAAAAATCTGTTCTTTGCCGGACAAGTGAACGGCACTACCGGATACGAGGAAGCAGGAGGACAAGGATTGGTAGCCGGCATCAATGCGCATATCAACTGCCACGGCGGAGAAGCATTTACTCTAGCCCGCGACGAAGCATATATTGGCGTATTAATCGACGATTTGGTTACCAAAGGTGTGGATGAACCCTACCGTATGTTTACCTCCCGTGCAGAATATCGCATTTTGCTTCGCATGGACGATGCGGATATGCGCCTGACAGAAAAAGCATTTAAGCTTGGATTGGCAAAGAAAGACCGCTATCAATTGGTAAGAAGCAAGAAGGAAGCTGTGGAACAAATCGTCTCTTTCGCACGCAACTATTCGATGAAACCGGCATTAATTAATGATGCTCTCGAAAAGATAGGAACAACTCCCCTGCGTCAAGGGTGCAAGTTGATAGAAATTCTAAACCGTCCGCAGGTGACAATTGAGAATATAATAGAACATGTTCCGGCGTTTCAACGGGAACTGGAGAAAGCGACAAGTTCGGATCAAGATCGAAAAGAAGAGATTCTCGAAGCGGCTGAAATTTTAATCAAGTATCAAGGATACATTGACAGAGAACGAATGATTGCTGAAAAGCTGGCACGCTTGGAGAGCATAAAGATCAAAGGAAAATTTGATTATTCCACCATTCAGTCCCTATCCACCGAAGCTCGGCAAAAGTTGGCAAAGATAGATCCGGAGACGATTGCGCAGGCGAGCAGAATTCCGGGAGTCTCTCCAAGTGACATCAACGTACTGCTCGTGCTTTCGGGACGATAGGCGGTAACGTTTCACGTGAAACAAATCATTTAAAGAAACGATATAATTCAATGATTATGAGCAAAGAAACACTAATCAAAAGTATTCGGGAAGTACCCGATTTTCCGATCCCCGGAATCCTATTCTACGATGTCACCACCCTATTCAAAGATCCATGGTGCCTGCAAGAATTATCAAACATTATGTTTGATATGTATAAGGATAAAGGGATCACCAAAGTAGTAGGAATAGAATCAAGGGGCTTCATCATGGGACCGATTTTAGCCACCCGCCTGAACGCCGGTTTCATTCCTATCCGCAAGCCCGGCAAGCTCCCTGCAGAAACAATTGAAGAAAGCTACGACAAGGAATACGGAAAGGACACCGTGCAAATTCACAAAGATGCACTGGATGAAAACGACGTAGTTTTATTACACGACGACTTGCTGGCAACAGGAGGTACGATGAAAGCGGCTTGCGAATTGGTGAAAAGATTAAAACCTAAAAAGGTATATGTAAACTTCATCATTGAATTGAAAGAACTGAATGGGAAATCAGTATTCGGAGACGACGTAGAAGTAGAATCGGTATTGACTTTATAAAGGATTTGCATCTATATTGCAGAGAATATGTCAAAAGTAAGCAGCTAGCGATCTCTCATACCTAACGATTATGAATGTAGAACCGGAAAGCAAAACCAATGAATATCTGAAAGGGATTGTAGCCAACCTTCCCGAGAAACCGGGTATTTACCAATACCTGAATACGGAAGGAACGATTATATACGTTGGAAAGGCAAAAAATCTAAAGAAAAGAGTCTATTCTTATTTCAGCAAAGAGCATGAGCCGGGAAAGACGCGAGTACTGGTCAGCAAAATCGCTGATATTCGCTATATCGTAGTCAACACAGAAGAAGATGCGTTATTGCTGGAGAATAATCTGATAAAGAAATATAAGCCGCGCTACAACGTTCTGTTAAAGGACGACAAGACCTACCCTTCTATTTGCGTGCAGAATGAATACTTTCCGAGAGTCTTCAAAACAAGAAAGGTTATCAGGAACGGCTCCTCTTATTATGGCCCGTACAGTCACATTCCATCAATGTATGCGGTATTGGACCTGATAAAGCATTTATATCCCTTGCGCACATGCAATTTAAACCTAAGTCCGGAAAACATACGGGCGGGCAAATTTAATGTATGTCTGGAATATCATATAAAAAACTGCGCCGGGCCATGCATCGGATTGCAATCACAGGAAGAATATCTCAAAAACATAGATGAAATCAAGGAAATCCTGAAAGGGAATACACAAGATATCAGCCGTATGTTGCTGGAAAGGATGCAGACGCTGGCCGGCGAAATGAAGTTTGAAGAGGCACAGAAGGTTAAAGAGAAGTATCTTTTGATTGAGAGTTATCGTTCGAAATCGGAAGTAGTAAGCTCCGTATTGCACAATATCGACGTATTCTCAATCGAAGAAGACGAGTCGAACTCTGCTTTCATCAATTATCTGCACATTACAAATGGTGCCATCAATCAGGCTTTCACGTTCGAATACAAAAAGAAGCTGAACGAATCAAAAGAGGAGCTTTTAAGGCTTGGTATTATCGAAATGCGGGAACGCTACAAAAGCCAATCCAGAGAGATTATAGTGCCTTTTGAACTCGATTTGGAGTTAAACAATGTCGTATTTACCGTTCCACAGCGGGGAGATAAGAAGAAATTGCTGGATCTTTCGGTTCTAAACGTGAAACAGTACAAGGCCGATCGCCTAAAACAGGCGGAAAAATTGAATCCGGAGCAAAGAAGCATGCGTTTAATGAAAGAAATTCAGCAAGAGTTGCATTTGGAAAGACCGCCGCTACAAATCGAGTGTTTTGATAACTCAAACATACAGGGTTCTGATGCCGTGGCAGCCTGTGTTGTATTTAAGAAGGCCAAGCCATCAAAGAAAGATTACCGGAAATACAATATAAAGACGGTTGTAGGGCCTGATGACTATGCTTCCATGAAAGAGGTCGTCAGAAGGCGTTATCAACGCGCTATCGAAGAGAATTCTCCTCTACCCGACCTGATTATCACTGATGGTGGAAAAGGTCAAATGGAGGTCGTCAGAGAAGTCATTGAAGACGAACTGAATCTGGCTATTCCTATTGCCGGACTAGCAAAGGACAACCGCCACCGCACATCGGAGCTGCTTTTTGGATTTCCTCCGCAGACGATTGGTATCAAACAGCAAAGCCCATTATTCCGTCTGCTGACACAGATTCAGGATGAAGTACACCGTTTTGCTATTAGTTTCCATCGTGATAAACGCAGCAAACGACAAGTTGCGTCCGCACTGGATACCATCAAAGGTATCGGAGAAAAGACAAAAACAGCACTTTTGAAAGAGTTTAAGAGCGTAAAACGAATAAAAGAAACCTCTTTTGAGGAGATTGCCGCTATCATCGGAGAAGCGAAAGCCAAGACCGTAAAAGAGGGATTAAGCAATGAATCATCAAAAAATGAATAAGAAGCCGGCGGAATGGAGTCAGTTATCTTTCTATCATTTTTAGCCGCGGATTACACAGATTGCATGGATTTCACGGTTAAATTACTAAAAACCGCATTATCCTTTCAATCTGTATAATCCATGCCTAAATAATAAACCATTAAAGCTTTCGGCAAAACCTTATAATATTTTCCTGCCAACACACCGTTTTCTCTTTCGAATTTTGTAAATTTGCCTTTCCTAACCACGAAATAGAATAAATAACAATGCGAATAGTTATACAACGGGTAAGCCATGCGTCAGTAACCATTGAAGGACACTGCAAATCGTCCATCGGAAAGGGGATGCTGATATTAGTTGGCATCGAAGAATCAGACGGGCAGGAAGACATCGACTGGCTCTGCAAAAAGATAGTAAATCTACGTATCTTCGACGATGAAAATGGGGTGATGAACAAGTCTATTTTAGAAGATGGAGGCGAAATTTTAGTTATCAGCCAGTTCACGCTACACGCTTCTACCAAAAAGGGAAATCGCCCCTCCTACATCAAAGCTGCCAAACCGGATATCTCTATCCCACTCTACGAGCAATTCTGCAAAGATTTAAGCGGTGCACTGGGAAAAGAAATAGGCACAGGAATCTTCGGAGCAGACATGAAAGTTGAACTTTTAAACGACGGTCCTGTTACTATATGCATGGATACCAAAAACAAAGAATAGATATTCCATACTAATCATTAATCACTAATCATTAAAAAAATGACTCTGGAAGAAGCACAGAAACAAGTGGACCAATGGGTGAAAACATACGGTGTCCGCTACTTCAGCGAGTTGACCAATATGGTAGTCCTGACGGAAGAAGTAGGAGAACTGGCCCGTGTCATGGCCCGCAAATATGGCGACCAATCCTTCAAGGAAGGAGAAAAAGACAACATAGATGAAGAGATAGCAGACGTCTTATGGGTGCTTCTCTGCATCGCCAACCAGACGGGAGTAGACATCACTGACGCTTTCCGGAAAAGCATGGAGAAGAAAACGAAACGAGATAATAAAAGACATATCAACAACCCAAAACTGAAAGATCATGGAAGAGAATAACTCACAGCCCAACAAGTACAAGGCCGCATTGGCAAAGTATAATACCAATCTGAGCGATGCAGATATTCAAGCTCGCGTAGCTGAATTGATTGAGAAAAAAGTGCCGGAGAACAACACGGAGGACGTTAAGAAATTCCTGTTCAACTGCATTGATCTGACCACCCTGAACAGTACGGACAGCGACGAAAGCGTGATGCACTTTACTGAAAAAGTCAATCAGTTTGACGACGAATATCCTGATCTGAAAAACGTAGCAGCCATCTGTGTGTACCCCAACTTTGCAGCCATCGTTAAAAACACGCTGGAAGTAGACGGAGTCAATATCGCCTGTGTATCAGGAGGTTTCCCCTCTTCACAGACATTCATTGAAGTGAAAGTGGCAGAAACAGCACTGGCCATTGCAGACGGTGCAGACGAAATAGATATTGTGATTTCCATCGGCAAGTTCCTTAGCGGAGACTACGAAGGAATGTGCGAAGAAATACAGGAACTAAAAGAAGTTTGCAAGGAACACCACCTCAAAGTAATCCTCGAAACAGGCGCATTAAAGAGTGCTTCCAACATCAAGAAAGCCTCTATCCTATCCATGTATTCGGGCGCAGACTTCATCAAGACATCTACCGGAAAGCAGCAGCCTTCCGCAACGCCGGAAGCCGCTTACGTGATGTGTGAAGCTATCAAAGAATACTATCAGAAGACAGGAAACAAGATTGGATTCAAACCGGCAGGTGGTATCAACACTGTTAACGATGCGATTATTTACTACACTATTGTAAAAGAACTATTAGGTGAAGAATGGCTTGACAACCAACTGTTCCGCCTGGGAACCAGCCGTTTAGCCAACCTCCTCCTTTCCGACATCAAAGGCGAAGAAATCAAGTTCTTCTAAAAATTAAAGGCTACATTAGCAATCAAATACGCCTTACCGCGCGACTCCCGTATCACGGGAATCGACGCGGTATTTTTTATTTAAGAAAAACTAAAGATAGTTACTGGACAATTCGGAAAAATAATTATCTTTGTAAAAGGTTTAGCGATGAAAATATAGCTAATTAGTTATATTAGAGAACGTTTCATTTATTACCAGTTCCTGGAATTCGGCAAAATTCAAAGTTATGAATGGTAATAAGCAAACGGGTCTCACGCACCTTCATGTATATAATTTTGTTATATATCGAATGGAGCGTGGGACTGTTGCTTGTATACTCATAACGGCTTGCCGAAGCCTCAGGAAAATACATGGCAACAGTTCTCACGCTTTTCATGAACTTTATGGAGGTATTAAGGATGGACGCTTACACGAGAACCTTACGATTCAATCACAACCCTCTGAATCTCATCCTCGGAACAGAGAAAAAGAAGGGGCTACGCATCGGTTATATGGAAGCTGGACTGCAAGGCTTCTATCTCAACTCCATGGAGACCGGAGTCCATCCGCAAAAGCTATCCAGACTGCTGGCAGAAGAGTTCCACTGCACCGATACCAAGTCCGTCACCGGATTATTCCAGTTCCTGATCAACGAAGGAAACAGAGTCTCCTACCAGATTATGCTCCCCTACTTACTCTCCACAGAGAACATCAACGAGTTCGAAAGTATCATCCAAAAGCGCTTTTTCGGAGTAGAACGCTTCATTCAGCAAGGAAAGAATCTATACAGATTCGTGAAATATACAGAAGAAAGAAGAGACCCGATTATATGGATAAATGACTTAGAAAAAGGGATTATCGGATGGGACATGGGATTGCTTGTCAGCTTGGCGCGCGCCTCCCAAACATGCGGGCACATCAGCAAGGAACAAGCCTGGAAGTACATAGAACAAGCAGCCCAATTATGTTCTCTAGATCTTCATACAGCTGAAGAAATAGACAAGAGTTTCCTTTTAGGAAAAGCGATGAAATCGGGAAAAATAGAAGATTGGGATCGATTATTATCGTGCTATTCACTCCTGGGCAGGCACAGGAAGTAACTATTTTTCGCGGTCTACCACGTAATCCAAGTAAGCCCGGAGAGCTACACAAATATCAGATTCCGGCAAAGAAGCCAGTAAATCAAAAGCCTTTTGCTTATATACATTCATCGTCTGAACGGCATATTCAATGCCCCCGTTTTCTTTGATAAACGAGATCAAATGGGCAATTTCATCGAGAGTAGCTGCACCCTCCTTTACCTTGATTGCCAATTCTTGCGCCTCATCGTTTTTTGTCGTGTTCAATACATACAAAGCGGGCAATGTCAGTTTACCTTCAAGCATATCATTACCTGTCGGTTTGCCAATCTCTCTATTATCAAAGTAATCGAAAATATCATCTTTTATCTGAAAGCAGATACCAATATATTCACCCAACAAACGAGCTAGTTCGGCTTCTCCCTCCCCTACACCTACCGAAAAAGCGGCAGCTTTCGTACAGGCAGCAAAAAGAGCGGCAGTCTTCTTACGGATTACATCAAAGTAAACCTCCTCAGAAAAGCTATGATTACTTACATTTGAAAGCTGAAGCAACTCGCCGTCAGCAAGATCCTGCCCAAGAGTAGACACCAGTTGAATAATGCGGTGGCTGTTCGTCAGTTCGGCATGCACCAAACTGGTTGCCAGCAGATAGTCGCCCGTCAATACGGCTACTTTATTATTAAAGATAGCATTCACCGAGAGTTGTCCACGGCGTTCGGTACTTTCATCCACGACGTCGTCATGCACCAAACTGGCTGTATGAAGGAGTTCCAATGAAACAGCTGCATGAAGAGTGGAAGGACATACAGCACCATAAAGACGTGCCACCAGCAAAACAAGAATAGGACGCATCATCTTACCATTCCTCTGCCGTATGTGAGATACGACACTATCGAGCAATGCATTTGAACTGGAGAGAGAACTATCAAAAAGTTCTTTGAAGTCTCTCAGTTCTGCTTCAATCGGAGTTCTGATGAGTGAGATGCTGTCCATTAATTACACAATTTGAGCACAAAAGTAATAATAAAACGCTGAATACCGTATTTTTTTGTACTTTTACCATGAAAAATTAATTAAATCTATGGATTCAAGTAATAAATTATTTCTTTTAGACGCTTATGCATTAATATATCGAGCGTATTACGCCTTTATTAAAAACCCAAGAATCAATTCCAAAGGATTCAATACTTCAGCTATACTGGGCTTTGTAAACACCCTCGAAGAAGTGCTGAAAAAAGAAAATCCCACTCATATAGGAGTAGCCTTCGACCCCGCAGGACCTACCTTCCGACACGAAGCTTTCGAACAATATAAAGCACAGCGGGAGGAAACTCCGGAAGCGATTCGCCTTTCCGTACCTATTATAAAGGATATTATACGTGCTTACCGCATCCCCATTCTGGAAGTTGCAGGCTACGAAGCCGACGACGTGATAGGTACGCTTGCCACTGAAGCCGGCCGTCAGGGTATCACCACTTATATGATGACTCCCGACAAAGATTACGGGCAGTTGGTAAGCGACAAGGTATTTATGTACCGTCCCAAGCACACAGGAGGTTTCGAAGTGATGGGTGTTGAAGAAGTGAAAGCCAAGTTTGACATTCAGTCTCCGGCACAAGTGATTGACATGCTCGGACTGATGGGCGACTCTTCGGATAATATCCCCGGATGTCCCGGAGTAGGAGAAAAGACTGCTCAAAAACTGATTTCCGAATTCGGAAGCATCGAAAATTTATTAGAGCATACCGACCAACTGAAAGGTGCACTGAAAACAAAAGTGGAAACGAACCGGGAAATGATTACTTTCTCGAAATTCCTCGCCACGATTAAAATTGATGTGCCCATCCAACTTGAAATGGATTCTCTTGTCCGCGAAGAAGCAGACGAAGATTCACTTCGCAGCATTTTCGAAGAACTGGAATTTAGAACGCTCATCGACCGGGTACTAAAAAAAGGAGTTTCCGGAAATGGAATAACCTCCACTCCTGGAAGCAAAGTCGCCACCGGAAAAAGCGCCCCCTCTCCTCTTCCACTTTTTCCCGAAGAAGGAGGCGGAATACAAGGCAATTTGTTTGCGAATTTCACGCCCAATGAGCCGGATGAAGCAAAAAAATCAAATCTAGAGACGTTAGAATCGCAGTCACGCAACTATCAACTCATTGATACAGAGGAGAAAAGAAGAGAAATTGTTCAAAAATTACTTACATCTAAAATTCTCTCGTTAGATACGGAAACCACCGGAACCGAACCAATGGATGCCGAATTGGTCGGAATGAGTTTTTCCATTGCCGAAAATGAAGCATTTTATGTTCCTGTTCCATCAGACTGGGACGAAGCGTTAAAAATCGTAAAGGAGTTCCGCCCGGTCTTCGAAAATGAGAATTCGTTAAAAGTCGGACAGAATATCAAGTACGATATGATTGTTCTTCAAAATTATGGTGCAGTAGTAAAAGGTCCGCTTTTCGATACGATGATCGCTCACTATGTTCTTCAACCGGAACTTCGTCATGGTATGGATTACCTGGCAGAAATTTATCTGCATTATCAGACTATCCATATTGACGAACTGATAGGCCCCAAAGGAAAGAATCAGAAGAACATGCGCGACCTCGACCCGAAAGATGTATATCTGTACGCTTGCGAAGATGCGGACATCACTCTGAAACTGAAAAACGTATTGGAGAAAGAGCTGAAAGAGAATGACGCCGAACGTTTATTCTATGATATAGAAATGCCTCTTGTTCCGGTATTAGTCAATATCGAACGGAACGGAGTATTGCTAGACACGGAAGCACTGCAACAATCATCCGCTCATTTCACCGCCCAGATGGAGCAAATCGAAAAAGAAATCTACGAACTGGCCGGTGAGACCTTCAACATCGCTTCACCCAAGCAAGTCGGCGAAGTCTTGTTTGACAAGCTGAAGATTATAGAAAAAGCAAAAAAGACCAAGACCGGGCAGTATGTCACCTCGGAAGAAGTGCTCGAAAGCCTCCGGCATAAACATCCTGTGGTAGAAAAGATTCTGGAACATCGCGGACTGAAAAAGCTATTGGGCACGTATATCGATGCGCTTCCCCTACTTATCAACCCACGCACAGGAAGGGTGCATACCTCTTTCAACCAGACTGTAACCGCTACGGGACGCCTTAGTTCAAGTAACCCGAACTTACAGAATATCCCTATCCGCGACGAGAATGGAAAAGAAATCCGCAAGGCTTTCATCCCCGATGAAGGCTGCCTCTTCTTCTCTGCCGACTATTCGCAAATTGAATTGCGCATCATGGCACACCTTAGCGAGGATAAGAATATGATTGATGCTTTCCTTAGCAATCACGATATTCATGCGGCCACTGCTGCCAAAGTTTATAAGATCGACCTGAAAGACGTAGGTTCCGACATGCGCCGTAAAGCCAAGACTGCCAATTTCGGTATCATCTATGGCATATCCGTATTTGGTCTTGCCGAACGAATGAATGTAGATCGTAAAGAAGCCAAAGAGTTAATCGACGGTTACTTTGAAACTTATCCGGGAGTGAAAGCATATATGGATAAAAGCATTCAGGTGGCCCAGGAAAAAGGCTATGTGGAAACAATCTTCCATCGGAAGCGCTTCTTGCCGGACATCAATTCGCGGAATGCCGTTGTACGCGGATATGCGGAACGAAATGCCATCAACGCCCCTATCCAGGGAAGTGCGGCAGATATTATAAAAGTAGCAATGGCACGTATCTATCAACGGTTCCAGACCGAAGGAATACAAGCCAAAATGATCCTGCAAGTACATGACGAATTAAATTTCAGCGTTCCTGTCAATGAAAAAGAGCGTGTAGAAGAAATCGTCATCGAAGAAATGGAGAAAGCATACCGCATGCACGTCCCCTTGAAAGCAGATTGCGGATGGGGCAAAAACTGGCTTGAGGCACATTAAACCATCAAGTGAATAAAGGCCACCTCAATAAGGAATTGCTATCTTTTAGACACTAATTACACAAGGAGACTCCACCTTATCAGGGACCTCCGCTTACAAAATGGAGGCAAGTCTGGGTAATAACATTATTTAACTCTGTATCCAGAAAGCTAGAAAAAAGATTCCTTTTTCGACGAAGTGATTCATTCTATATCCGGCAGATTGACTGCCGGATATTTTTTTGTCACCAATATTGGCAAAAAGCTAGTTATCACCCACCTCCACTCTTGACATTTTGACAATCTTTTATCTTCTAAAATGCGTAAATACCAAATTAATATGTAGATTTGCAGCATAAAACCAATGTATTTGGTAGACAAATGAAAGTATAACCCAAAAACTTAAATAGCCATGAAAGCAAAAGTATCTTTAAAAATGTTCGTTTTATCTGCAGCTCTTCTTGTTGTATCGCTTGCTACTTCTGCACGTAGCTACGATAATCAATTGATTTATAATCCAATCGAAGAGAATGGCATGACAGTGGGACAAACCGTTTACAAAATGGACGGAAATACACTTGCCAACTACATGAAGTACAACTACAAGTACGATGACAACAAACGTATGATTGAAAGCGAGGCCTTGAAATGGAACAATAGCAAAGACGCATGGGAAAAAGACCTACGTATCAATTACACTTATGAAGGCAAGACCGTTACTACGAATTATTATAAATGGAACGCTAAAAAACAAGCCTACGTACTGGTACCCGAAATGACCGTTACGATGGATAATACAAACATGTAACATAAACTCTCTCTCATTCTAATATTCTAACAAAAGGATACGCCGCTTCTGCTGAAGAAGTGGCGTATTTCATAATATGAGGTCTACATTACAAAACAAAGAAACGCTCTTGCAGTTCTTTTAGATAACTTCGGGAAATAATCAAATCGTTCTTATCGTGAAAAGGCGGATAAAGTTGACAGCATTTACCATCAATCATTGCCAGATAATTAACATTTACAATAGCAGATTGGCTAATCTGTACAAAAGCTTGTGAATAACTGATAATATCTTCTGCTTTTGTATTTCGCTTCAAATTCAGACAAGTTTGATTAAACAAGACCACCTGCCATTGACGTTTATCTTTCAGATATTCAAAAAAGCCAATTTCTTCCAGTCGCAAGAGTTTGAAGCCTGTCACTGTACTAATCATAAACATGCCTTGCTGGGGCATCAATGCACTAATAGAAGAAGCAAAAGAAGGCAAAAGAGGAAGCGAAGTAGAGGTCATAGCCTTCCGGTAACGGTCCATAATTACTTTCAGGTCTTCTGCTTCAAAAGGCTTCAGCAGGAAGTCGAAAGCCGACTCACGCAACGCCTGAAGCAAGTATTTGTCATAAGAGGTGTAAAACACAACCTTCATATCCCACAAAATATCCTCCCTGATTTCACTTAATAGATTGAGTCCCAACGTATCCGGAAGTTCCACATCAAGAAACAATAAGTCCGGATGCAACTCCATAATCATCTTTTTACCTTTTGCACCATTCCCTGCGATTCCTTTTACTTCAAATTCACGATAGGGCTCCAACTCTCGGCGCAAAGCATCAATCGCTGTACGTTCATCGTCAACGATGACTACCTTATACTTTTCTTCTGTCTCCATCATAAATCATAAGAAAAACGAAACGGGATATATACCGACACTTCCGTACCGGTTTGTCCATCGCTTCTGTTGGTTATATTAAAACGTATTTTATCACTCTTGTTCTTTGTATTCAGTAATTGAATGGTCTGATACAACACTTTCAATCCTGTACCAGTACCCCGTGTGGCGGAAACTACCTGCGGGAGATACCCGCGTCCGTTGTCGGTAACCGTTATGCGAATCCCATTTGTTTCACGGGAAACATATACCATTAGCTCCTTTTTTCCGTCCTTTCCCGCCAGTCCATGTTTAATAGCATTCTCCACCGGAATTTGCACAATCATAGATGGAATCATGATGCGGGTTGCATCTAAACCGTCCTCCACCGTGATTGTTGCGACAAAATCTTCTCCGACACGTCCACGTTCCAGTTCGATGTATGTACGGACGAAATCCAGTTCGTCTTGCAAAGATACGCTCAATTTCTCGGTAAGTTCGAGGCTACGACGGAGATATTTCACCAGTTCCATCAGATTATGTTTCACCTCTTCCGAGCCGTTAAACTGATTGATCTCACGTCCCAGTACATTAAAAGTAAAATGAGGAGAAATCCGGCTTCTCAAATTCTCCATGCGGACACGGTTGATTTGCTGGAAGAAACGCTGGCGAAGAAACTCCCTCTTTTTACGCATATACCAGACAACTACCACTACCCCTGCCACAAGCAACACGCAGACAAGTACCCAGATAGATACGCTCAACTTGAGCACTCTCATCTCTGCCGCCTGTCGCTGAATCTTCATTTCCTTACGAAGCACTATCGTATCCTGCCGGTAACGCATATCCAATTCGGCAACACGCATCTGTATCCGTTCGCTCCGGATGGAATCGTCCAGATGGCAATCACGTTTCAGGTATTCATAGGCACGGCGGTAATCACCGGTATGCTCAAAATAATGTTGCAGATACTGATTGCGTATAGTCAACATATTGGCGTCAAGATGCCCCACAGGAGCAGTCCGGGCGATCATAGTCTTCGCTTGGGCTATATTACCTTTCTTCAATGCCAGTTCAATCATCTGGGTTTCAATGTAATGAACAGCCGAGTTATGCTGTATATCGGAGAAGAAACGATAACTTTCGTCCAGGCAGATCTGTGCGGAGTCCAGTTTGTCAGTCAGCAAGTACAATTCTCCCAGGTTTACTTTGATAAAGTTCTGTTCAAACACCATCTGCGGATAAGAAGATACGAGTGCATTGGCCCTGCGCATATATTTCAAAGCCTCCTGATAGTTTTTCCGGTAATAATAATGGTTGCCGCGATTGTTGAGATAGGTCCATTGCTCGCTCACGTTCATTTCATCGAAGAACTGCCCGGCCAATTCATAGTAATGATTGGATAAATCGAAATCGCGCAGTTCCATGTAAGTCTGCCCCAATCCGTAGTAGACAGGAAATTTCGTGTGCTCGGACAAGTTCAAAGAATCACAGAGAAACAGGGCGCGCCGGTAATACGAAGCAGTGTGCGCCAAGTCACTGCGATGCAGATAGGCATCAGCAATATTGATACAAATATCCGGGAGCAGGTGCAGTTTCTTTCCTTTCAGGCGATATTCGTAGGCTTTCTTATAGTCGGTAATTGCAGAATCAGGGCGGTTCAGTTGCATCCACACGTTGCCTTCGATATTATAAACATCGGATAATACATCATTCCATTGTGGAGATTGGGAAGATTGGGAAGCATTGCGGAAAAATTCCTTTACCCGGCGATTGTAATAGAGTATAGAATCAAAATCGGAAGAGACAAAGAATGTTTTCCCATAAAGGGCAAGCAAACGATAATAGACCTGGGAATCTTGCGCCTGTGTCAGTGCGTCAAGCACCTGTGAACGGGAATAATGCACATTGGAAAACAAAGAATCCTGTACACGAACTTCCAGAGAATCAACCAACACCTGTTCGCACGAAGAGTTATTGCGGTGTCTATCAGCATATCCGCAACTCAACAACATCAACAGCCCCAACAGTCCAAATAGTTTCATAGCAGTCTTCCGATTCATCAGTCCCCTTATTCATGTCATGTTTTGAATGTGACAAAAATACATTATTTATCCTGAATCCCAGCGAATTTTATTATTTTTTTTAATACCTTTGTGCCCATATAAATATGAGTAACTGACCTAATGAGTCCACTGAACTTCACCCACATTTTGACACAGGCAGTCGATGAGCTATCGGAAAGCGAATCTTATAAAGGACTGTTTCATCAGCACAAAGATGGCGAACCACTGCCCTCTGCTAAAGTCTTGTATGAAATTATTGAGCTTTCACGCTCCATTCTCTTCCCCGGATACTACGGAAATTCTACTATTAACAGCCGGACAATTAATTATCACATCGGCGTCAACATTGAAAAATTGTTTGACTTACTTTGTGAGCAGATCCTGGCCGGATTGTGTTTTAGCACTTCCATAGAGGGGAAATGCAACGTCTGCTCCGACTCGAAACGGGAAGAGGCAGCACGTCTTGCTGCTAAATTCATCAGTAAGCTACCTGCCATGAGAAGAATACTGGCAACGGATGTGGAAGCCGCCTATAATGGCGATCCGGCTGCCGAAAGTTATGGAGAGGTAATTTTCTGCTATCCGGCCATTAAAGCGATCAGCAATTACCGTATCGCGCATGAACTGCTGGAACTGGGTGTTCCTTTAATTCCCCGTATCATCACGGAGATGGCGCATAGCGAAACGGGAATTGATATCCATCCGGCCGCAAAGATTGGCACTCACTTCACTATCGACCATGGTACGGGTGTTGTAATCGGTGCCACGAGTATCATCGGAAACAATGTCAAACTATATCAGGGCGTCACACTGGGAGCCAAGAGTTTCCCGCTGGATGCCGACGGAAAACCAATCAAGGGAATCCCCCGCCATCCGATCCTGGAAGACAATGTGATTGTTTATTCCAACGCCACTATTTTGGGAAGAATCACCATCGGGCGTGATGCGACTGTAGGCGGTAATATCTGGGTAACGGAGAATGTTCCTGCAGGAGCAAGAATCGTACAAACTAAAGCAAAAAAATAAAATCAAAAGAATCTATATGAGCGAACAATTCGAGATGATAGCCAAGACTTTCCAGGGACTGGAAGAGATACTTGCAGAAGAACTGACAGCATTAGGAGCCAACGACATTCAAATAGGACGCCGCATGGTTTCATTCACAGGAGATAAACGTATGATGTATAAGGCGAATTTTTGCCTTCGCACCGCCATCCGTATCCTGAAACCAATTAAAAACTTTACAGCCAAAGATGCCGATGAGGTTTATAATCAAATACAGGCTATTCCATGGGAAGAATATCTCGATGTGAACAAGACGTTCGCTATCGATGCAGTAGTATTCAGCGATGAGTTCCGCCATTCGAAATTCGTTTCGTATAAGGTGAAAGATGCGATTGTGGATTATTTCCGTGATAAAACAGGAAAACGTCCGTCGGTACGTATCAACAATCCGGATGTACTTCTGAATATTCATATTGCACAGACTACCTGTACGTTGTCTTTGGACTCGTCTGGAGAATCACTTCACCGTCGCGGTTATCGCCAGGAAGCAGTAGAAGCCCCGTTAAATGAGGTATTGGCTGCCGGCATGATTCTAATGACCGGATGGCGCGGAGAATGTGATTTGATCGACCCGATGTGTGGTTCGGGTACTATCCCTGTTGAAGCGGCACTGATTGCTAAGAATATCGCTCCGGGAGTATTCCGTAAAGGGTTTGCTTTTGAGAAATGGGTAGATTTCGATGCGGATATGTTCGATGAGATTTACAATGATGACAGTCAGGAGCGCGAATTTGTTCATAAGATTTACGGATACGATAACAATCCGAAAGCTAATGAGATTGCGACTCATAATATAAAAGCTGCCGGTGTATCGAAAGACATCGTGTTGAAGCTGCAGCCGTTCCAACAGTTTGAACAGCCGCAGGAAAAGTCGATTATCATCACTAACCCGCCATATGGTGAACGTATTTCCACTAATGATTTGCTTGGACTTTATCAGATGATCGGTGAACGTCTGAAACATGCGTTTGTAGGAAACGAGGCATGGGTGCTTTCTTATCGGGAAGAGTGTTTCGACCAGATTGGTCTGAAAGCAAGTCAGAAAGTTCCTTTGTTCAATGGACCATTGGAGTGTGAGTTCCGCGAATATGAGATTTTTGACGGAAAATACAAAGAGTTCAAGAGCCAGGAAGAGGGAGAAGAAAAGAAAGAGGCTGAAGGAGAACAGGCTCCAAGATTCAGAGAAAAAAAAGAATTTAAACCACGCCGCGAAGGTGAGTTCAAACCGCGTCGGGATGGTGAATCCAGGCCTCGCAAAGAGGGAGAATACAAGCCGCGCAGAGAAGGTGGTGAGTTCAAAGGTGGTGACAGAGACAGAAAGCCACGGGGAGAATTCCGCGGAGGAAGAGATTCAAGAGGGCCAAGAGAATTTAGGGGGAACCGGGAGCCGAGGATTCCGAAGAAGGAAGAGGAATAAACAATTCTAATTCCAACAACTTATTCATCCTGTAATTCGCTAGTTAATAATTAATTAAAAACTTGAAGTTCCAATTTGGAACTTCAAGTTTACATCATAGTTCTAATGTTCAGTCCCAAATTGGAACCTGTCTAAACAAAAAAAGATGGATGATATAGCCATTATAGAAAACAAAATATACGAAATCAGAGGGCAAAAAGTTATGCTTGACTTTGATTTGGCAGAAATGTATGGAGTTGAGACTAAACGCCTCAAAGAACAAGTACGTCGTAATATTGAACGCTTTCCTGCTGAATTCATGTTCGAGCTAACAAAGGAAGAAGTTGCAATTTCAAGGTCGCAAATTGCGACCTTGAAAACAGGACAAGGATATAACATCAAATATCTTCCGTTTGCATTTACTGAATATGGTATAGTTATGTTATCCAGCGTCCTCAAATCCAAGACCGCTGTGGAAGTAAATATCAATATTATCCGTGCTTTTGTACGCATGCGCCAATATCTTCTATCCAATATACCTAAAAAGGAGTTGGAAGAATTAAAACAACGCATCGAATATCTCGAAGAAGATATTACCTCTGATAGGGAAAGTTACGAAAAACAATTTGACGACCTATTTAATGCCTTTGCTAAAATAAGTGCAATTATCCAATCAAGACAGACTCCTTTGGACAGAGTAAAAATAGAAGGATTTAAAAACAAATAATAAAGAAAAGAGCAATGAGTAAAATTGGAAAAAGAGCCATGCTTTTATTGTTGGCACTACCAATCGGATTCAATGTTATGGCACAAGAAACCAAAAAGCCGATACTGGAAGAATTGATTCCGGGTGGCGAGAGTTACCGCTATGCAGACAACCTGTACGGACTGCAATGGTGGGGTGACGAATGTATCAAGCCGGGCGTAGATACCCTTTATTCTATCCAACCCAAAACGGGAAAGGAAACAATGGCTATCACTCGTGAACAGATCAACAAAGTGCTTGAAGAGAACAAGGCAGGAAAGTTATCACACCTGTATTCCGTCAGTTTCCCATGGGCCGATAAGCCACAAATGCTATTCAAGATAGCAGGAAAGTTCATTGTATATGATTTCAAGAGCAATCAAGTTGTCAGCACTCTCAAACCCAAAGACGGAGCAGATAATGAAGACTATTGCGCAGCCAGTGGAAACGTGGCATACACGATAGGTAACAATCTGTATGTAAACGAGAAAGCGGTAACTAATGAACCCGAAGGCATCGTTTGCGGACAGACTGTACACCGGAATGAATTTGGTATCAACAAAGGCACTTTCTGGAGCCCGAAAGGTAACCTGCTCGCTTTCTACCGTATGGACGAGAGCATGGTGACACAATACCCGCTTGTAGACATCACTGCACGCGTAGGCGAAGTGAACAATGTACGTTATCCGATGGCAGGCATGACGAGCCATCAGGTAAAAGTAGGCATTTACAATCCTGCCACAGGCAAAAGCATTTATCTGAACGCAGGTGATCCCACAGACCGTTATTTCACCAATATCAGCTGGTCACCGGATGAAAAAAGCCTCTACCTGATTGAAGTAAACCGTGACCAGAACCACGCCAAACTTTGCCAGTACAACGCAGAAACAGGAGAACCGATGGGCGTTCTCTACGAAGAAATGCATCCTAAATACGTGGAGCCACAAAACGCAATCGTATTTTTGCCGTGGGACCCTACCAAGTTCATCTATCAAAGTCAGCGTGACGGCTACAATCATCTTTATCTCTTTGATGCCAATGCAGCCAACATGAAAGGTGAAACTTATAACAGCGACAACGGTGGTACTTATTTCCAGGCCGGCAAAGTCAAACAACTGACCAAAGGCAACTGGCTGGTCAGCGACGTCCTGGGATTCAACACAAAGCGTAAAGAAATCATCTTCACAGCCGTAGAAGGCTTGAGAAGCGGACATTTCGCTGTAAACGTGAGCAATGGAAAAATAAGCCAACCGTTCGAGAACTGCAAAGAAAGCGAACATAGCGGCATGCTTAGCGCTTCCGGCACTTATCTTATCGACCGTTATTCAACAAAAGACCAGCCTCGCGTCATCAACCTGGTAGACACCAAAAACTTCAAAGAAACAGCCAATCTGCTGACTGCTGAAAACCCTTACGAAGGATACCAAATGCCAAGCATCGAAACCGGAACGATCAAAGCGGCAGACGGCACCACCGACCTGCATTATCGCCTGATGAAACCGGCCAACTTTGACCCGGCCAAGAAATATCCCGTCATCGTATACGTCTACGGAGGTCCTCACGCGCAATGCGTCACCGGAGGATGGCAAAACGGCGCACGCGGATGGGACACATACATGGCAGGTAAAGGCTATATCATGTTTACCATCGACAATCGTGGCAGCAGCAACCGTGGACTGGCATTTGAAAATGCCACCTTCCGCCGTCTTGGCATCGAAGAAGGTAAAGACCAGGTAAAAGGTGTTGAATTCCTGAAATCCCTCCCCTACGTAGACAGCGAACGCATCGGCGTACACGGATGGAGCTTCGGAGGACACATGACTACCGCCTTGATGCTTCGTTACCCGGAAATATTCAAAGTAGGCGTTGCCGGAGGTCCGGTAATCGACTGGGGCTATTATGAAGTGATGTACGGCGAACGCTATATGGATACACCGGAAAGCAACCCGGAAGGCTACAAAGAATGTAACCTGAAAAACCTTGCCGGCCAACTGAAAGGTCACCTATTGATTATTCACGACGACCACGACGACACCTGCGTGCCACAGCACACCCTGTCGTTCATGAAAGCCTGTGTAGATGCCCGCACTTATCCCGACCTGTTTATCTACCCGTGCCACAAGCACAACGTAGCAGGACGCGACCGTGTACATCTGCATGAGAAAATCACCCGGTACTTTGAGCAGAACTTATAAAACTGACAAAGACACCACCGTATCCATACAAATCATAGATAACAGTATAAATCCATAACAATACAAAGATGAAGATATTATTACTAGGCTCGGGCGGCCGCGAACATGCACTGGCATGGAAAATTGCCCAAAGTCCGAAAGTTGAAAAACTATACATTGCTCCGGGAAATGCCGGAACAACTGCCGTAGGCGAGAATGTCAACATCAAAGCAACCGATTTTGAAGCAATCAGTGCTTTTGCTCTAAAAGAGAACATCCAAATGATAGTAGTAGGCCCCGAAGATCCGTTGGTAAAAGGAATCTACGATTACTTCCAAAACCGTCCGGAGCTAAAGCATATTGCCGTGATCGGTCCTTCGGCTCAAGGAGCACAACTGGAAGGCAGCAAGGAGTTTGCCAAAGGCTTCATGATGCGCCACAACATCCCGACAGCCCGCTACAAAAGCATTACTTCCGAAAACCTCGAAGAGGGCCTCGCTTTCCTCGAAACGTTGGAAGCTCCCTACGTATTGAAGGCTGATGGCCTTTGTGCCGGGAAAGGAGTTCTCATCCTTCCTACGCTGGATGAAGCGAAGAAAGAACTGAAAGAAATGCTCGGCGGCATGTTCGGTTCCGCATCGGCAACCGTTGTGATTGAAGAATTCTTGAGCGGTATCGAGTGCTCTGTATTCGTACTGACAGACGGAGACAACTACAAAGTCCTCCCTGTAGCGAAAGACTACAAACGTATCGGTGAAGGTGACAAAGGATTGAATACAGGCGGTATGGGTAGCGTTACTCCGGTTCCGTTTGCTGATGAAGTATATATGGAAAAAGTACGCACACGCATCATCGAACCGACCATCAATGGTCTGAAAGAAGAAAAGATCACCTACAAAGGTTTCATCTTCCTCGGTCTTATCAAGGTGAAAGGTGAACCGATGGTTATCGAATACAACGTCCGCATGGGCGACCCGGAAACAGAAAGCGTGATGTTGCGCATCCAAAGCGACTTCGTAGAGTTGCTTGAAGGCACAGCGGCAGGCAATCTGAACGAGAAAACACTGGTGATGGACCCACGTTCGGCCGGCTGCGTTATTCTTGTCAGCGGCGGTTACCCCGAAGCCTACGAAAAAGGATTCCCTATCAGCGGGCTGGAACAGGCTTCCGCCACCGACAGCATCATCTTCCATGCCGGAACAGCCATAAAAGACGGACAAGTGGTGACGAACGGAGGACGTGTGATTGCCGTTTGCTCTTACGGTGCAACGAAAGAAGAAGCACTGGCACAGAGCTACAAAGTGGCAGACATGATCGACTTCAACAAGAAGTATTTCCGCCGCGACATCGGATTCGATTTGTAAGAAACAACCTGTAATGATACGCCACGGCAGGCATAAATCCCTTATTTGCACAGCATATAGATCCTACAAAGCGATGATATATGCCCGCCGGGCGGCAAAAGAACTGACAGACAAATGAGAAATAAAAGACTACAAAGTCAAGTGACGGCAGGACGGTGGACCCTGCCTGCCGTTATCTTTATCTGCGCCCTATGCTGGGTGTTGACTTACTTTTTATTTCCCGACTCCATAGCCTCAACAACACCCAAGGACAGCTCTTCTTTCTTGCAATCCACCCGCGATCTACTGCTTCCGGGATGGGCAGAACGAATTGTCAGCTTTCTGGTTTACGCAATCATCGGCTATTTTCTGATAGAATTGAACAACCAGTTCAGTATTATCCGCATGAGGGCTTCCATGCAGACAGCTATTTATTTCCTGCTGGTTACCGTTTGTCCGGGAATGCATTTACTATACATAGGAGACATTGTCGCCCTCGGTTCTCTTATTTCCATTTATTTTCTGTTTAAAAGCTATCAGCAAGCTCAAGCTGCGGGCTATCTATTCTATTCCTTCTTCTTTATCGGAGCGGGAAGCATTCTTTTCCCACAGCTCACCATCCTCTCGGTGCTTTGGTTGCTCGAAGCCTACCGTTTCCAGTCGCTCACTCCGCGTAGTTTCTGCGGCGCGCTGCTCGGATGGATGCTGCCCTACTGGATGCTGTTCGGACACGCCTTCTTCTATAATGAGATGGAGTTGTTCTACCGCCCTTTCAACCAGCTATTAGCTTTCGGAGAAGTCTTTAACTTACAAATCCTTCAACCCTGGGAATTGGCTATACTGGGCTATCTGCTCGTGATGTTTATCGTCAGTGCTGTCCATTGCATCGCTGCCGGATTTGAAGATAAGATACGCACACGTGCCTATCTCCAGTTTTTGATAGACCTGACGCTCTTCCTGTTCCTGCTGATTGCCTTGCAACCGATATATTGCAGTGCCCTGCTGCCTTTGCTTATCATAAGCAACAGCATCCTGATCGGACATTTCTTTGTACTGACCAATAGTAAAAGTTCGAATGTGTTCTTTATCATTTCATTGGTCGGCCTCATCCTCTTATTTGCTTTTAATATATGGACGCTTTTGTAGATTCAATGATACAACTCCTCATAGAATGGGGACTTCCGGGATTATTCATCTCGGCTTTATTGGCTGGGAGCATCGTGCCTTTCAGTTCCGAACTGGTATTGGTGGCATTGGTGAAACTCGGCCTGCCCCCGATAGCCTGTCTGATATCCGCCACTCTGGGCAATACAGTGGGCGGAATGACCTGTTACTACATGGGACGTCTGGGCAAAATCAGCTGGATTGAGAAATACTTCAAGGTAAAGAAAGAAAAGGTAGACAAAATGGTGAAATTCCTGCAAGGGAAAGGGGCATTAATGGCATTCTTCACCTTTCTTCCTGCCATTGGCGAGGTGATCGCCATTGCACTGGGATTTATGCGAAGCAACACATGGCTTACTATTGTTTCCATGTTTGTCGGCAAACTGATACGTTATATCCTTCTCCTGTATGTGCTCGAAAGTGCCTGGGATGCTATGGCGGGGTAGAGGTCTTTTTTAAGTATTAAGTATTAGGTATTAAGTATTAAAGATTGAGTGATGGAAAGAATAATTGAGAGAACCGATGACGGGAGCGCTACTCTGTTTGTTCCGGAATTGAATGAACATTATCATTCGACGAAAGGGGCACGCACGGAGTCTCAACATATTTTCATCGATATGGGGTTGAAAGCCTCTCCTGCCGCTACTCCACGTGTTCTTGAAATCGGCTTCGGGACAGGACTCAACGCTTGGCTCACCCTTGAAGAAGCGGAAAGAAGCAGACGAAATATACACTATACAGGGTTGGAACTCTATCCGCTAGACTGGCAGACAGTAGAACAGCTAGGATATATCTCCAGCGATGAGCAGCTTACCATACATCGGAAGCAAACAACAACCGACGAGCAATTTACCCCGAATGAAGAAAAACAACAATCGGCTATCGAATTGTTTAAGCAGCTTCATACATCGCCCTGGGAGAAAGACGTGCAGCTTACGCCACACTTCACCTTACGAAAAATAGAAACGGACGTCAATCAATGGATAACGGGAAAGAAGGAAGAGTCAAAAATGAACAGCACCAACAACAATGCAGTCATTTCTCAATACTCAACTTCCAATACTCCGTTTAATACCATCTATTTCGACGCCTTCGCCCCGGAAAAGCAACCGGAAATGTGGTCGCAAGAACTATTCAACCGCCTCTATGTTTTATTAGATAGAGACGGAATTCTGACTACCTACTGTGCCAAAGGTGTAGTACGCCGAATGTTGCAGACAGCCGGATTCACAGTAGAACGCCTCCCCGGACCTCCGGGTGGTAAACGGGAAATATTACGGGCCCGGAAACAAGAGTAGAAACAAGATAAGATTGAAACCCCGAAACAGAAAAAATCATGAAACAACAACTAAAAGATATGAGAACACTTTTCCTTCTTGGTACCTGCCTCCTGATAGCAGCCTGCACAGGACGTTCCTCCCAGGCAAGTAACGATGACGAGACAAAGCCGGTGATAACCGTCACACTGGAACCGCAACGTTATTTCACCGAGGCTATTGCCGGAGATAAATTCAAAGTAGTCAGCATGGTGCCCAAAGGTTCCAGTCCGGAGACATACGATCCTATCCCCCAGCAACTTGTTTCTTTAGGAGACAGCAAAGCCTATTTCCGCATCGGGTACATCGGTTTCGAACAAACCTGGATGGACCGCCTGATGAACAATACTCCCCATATCCAAGTGTTCGACACCTCGAAAGGAATCGACCTCATACTCAACAATGATGACCATAGCCATGCCCACGGCCACAACAGTCACGACGGCCATATCCACGCCGTAGAGCCACACGTATGGAATTCTACCGGTAATGCTTTAATCATCGCCGGAAACACCTACAAGGCCCTTAGCCAACTGGATAAAGCAAACGAACCATATTATAGAAACCGTTACGACTCTCTCTGTCAGCGCATCCAGCACACCGACAGCCTGATTCGCCGGCAACTCTCCACCCCCGAAGCAGCCAAAGCCTTCATGATTTATCATCCGGCTCTCTCCTACTTCGCCCGCGACTACGGATTGCATCAGATTTCGATCGAAGAAGGAGGCAAAGAACCCTCTCCCGCTCATCTGAAAGACCTGATAGACGTCTGTCAGGCGGAAAATGTAGGCGTTATCTTCGTTCAACCGGAGTTTGACAAACGCAATGCGGAAACCATCGCGCAGCAAACCGGAACGAAAGTGGTCCCTATCAACCCGTTAAGTTATGACTGGGAGGAAGAGATGCTGAATGTAGCCAAAGCCCTTGCGCCGCAAGCTACCACCAAATAAACGTATAAAGAAAGAACCAATCAAGCCCTTTCCAATGATGAAACCGATAATCGAAATAAAGAATCTTTCCGCCGGATATGACGGTCGCACTGTTCTCCACGATGTTAATCTAAGCATCTACGAACGGGATTTTCTAGGTATTATAGGTCCGAACGGAGGCGGCAAAACAACGCTTATAAAGTGCATCCTCGGTTTGTTAAAACCAACCGGAGGAGAAATTATATTCCATACTCCCGAGAAGGCTCCCATAAGAACATCTACGGAAGGGACTTCGACAGAAACATCTGCCAAAAACTCCCACCAAAGTTCTTCCGCGAAATCCCAGCTTTTCCTCGGTTACCTACCGCAATATAGCACCATAGACCGAAAGTTCCCTATTTCTGTGGAAGAAGTGATCCTGTCCGGATTGAGCATACAGAAGTCGCTCACCTCCCGGTTCACTCCCGAACAGAGAGAGAAAGGCAAACAGATTATCGCCCGCATGGGGCTTGAAGGGCTTGAAAGCCGCTCTATCGGACAATTAAGCGGTGGACAACTGCAACGTGCCCTGTTAGGACGTGCCATCATCTCGGATCCTGCAGTGTTGATTCTTGATGAACCCAGCACGTATATCGACAAGCGTTTCGAAGCACGCCTTTATGAGTTATTAGCTGAAATCAATAAAGAATGTGCCATTATCCTTGTCAGTCACGACATCGGCACTGTATTGCAACAGGTAAAATCCATCGCCTGTGTCAATGAAACGCTGGATTACCATCCGGACACGGGTGTCACTACCGAATGGCTGGAAAGAAACTTCAACTGCCCCATCGAGCTATTGGGACACGGCACACTGCCTCATCGGGTTTTAGGAGAACATCATCACCATCATTAAAGGATACACATATTCAATATCCCAAACATATATATACAGCAACCCAAGTATTAATACCTGAAATCTCAACCATTAACAGCTGATATTACAAGTGTTAACACCTAACGTCCAAGCTATTAATAGTAAACTTCCGTTGTATTAATAGTAAACTAGTTCTTCTCTAACAGGAAAGTTATGATTGACTAAGGATAATCTATAAACGCAAGTTACGTTTATAAAATTGAAAGCTTTGTTTTTATAATTGCAAGTTTCATTTATAAAAACAAAACTTGCAATTATAGTTTATGACTAATGAAAAAGAAGTTTGCTATTAAGGCAAAAGAAGTTCACTAACAGGATAAAGGAAGTTTATCTCTAATACATCAGAGCTCATTTATTAAAGGGCTAAAAATAAATTCCTTACTTGCCAACACACAAGTTCCCGCCTTCCGGAAGAGTGAAAGAGATAGTAAATCACCCCTCCGTTACTTAATATTTCTTACTTTCTTCCTCATTATCCTTACAAATCACTATCTTTGCGACCTCATAATTTGTTTTTAACGAATAAACTACGATAGTGCTAATGAAACAGTACAGAACCGTAAACAACCTTATGGGTTGGCTTACATTCATCATTGCGGCAACCGTCTACTGCCTGACAATAGAACCGACCGCAAGTTTCTGGGATTGCCCGGAGTTCATAACCACCGGCTATAAACTGGAAGTCGGTCACCCGCCCGGCGCACCTTTCTTCATGCTAGTGGCGAATCTGTTTTCTCAATTTGCTTCCGACGTAACAACTGTTGCTAAAATGGTGAATTACATGAGTGCCCTCATGAGTGGCGCCTGTATCCTGTTCCTTTTCTGGAGCATCACCCACCTGGTACGCAAACTGGTTATCACTGACGAAAACAATATCACCAAAGGACAGCTTATCACAGTGATGGGTAGCGGACTGATCGGTGCACTGGTTTATACATTCAGTGACACATTCTGGTTCTCGGCCGTGGAAGGTGAAGTATATGCCTTCTCCTCCCTCTTTACCGCTGTTGTTTTCTGGTTGATTCTGAAATGGGAAGACGTAGCCGACCAGCCGCACAGCGACCGTTGGATTATCCTCATCGCCTATCTGACCGGATTGAGTATCGGTGTGCACTTATTGAACTTGCTTTGTCTGCCTGCCATCGTATTGGTATACTACTACAAAAAAACGCCGAATGCTACCGCCAAAGGTTCGTTAATAGCGCTATTAGGTTCAATGGTGCTCGTTGCAGCCGTGCTTTACGGCATCGTACCGGGTATCGTGAAAGTAGGTGGCTGGTTTGAACTGTTGTTCGTCAACGGACTCGGAATGTCATTCAATTCGGGCGTAGTGGTTTATATCATTCTGCTTGCGGCCGCTCTGATTTGGGGTGTATACGAAAGTTACACCGAAAAGAACAAAGCGCGCATGGCTATCTCCTTTATCCTGACGATCGCTTTGCTGGGTATCCCATTCTACGGACACGGAGCCAGCAGTATCATCATCGGTATTTTGGTTATTGCCGCACTGGGACTTTATCTTGCTCCGAGTGTACAGGCTAAAATCAAAGAGAGATGGCGTATCACCGCCCGCACCATGAACACAGCATTGCTGTGCACCATGATGATCGTAATCGGGTATTCTTCTTACGCACTGATCGTTATCCGTTCTACTGCCAACACTCCGATGGACCAAAACTCACCGGAGGATATATTCACCCTGGGCGAATACCTCGGCCGTGAACAATACGGAACCCGTCCGCTCTTCTACGGCCCTGCTTTCTCTTCGAAAGTGGCACTCGACGTAAAAGACGGCTATTGTATTCCGCGCCAGTCGGAAGCAGGAAGCAAGTTTGTCCGCAAGGAAAAGACTTCTCCCGACGAAAAAGACTCTTATATCGAACTTCCCGGACGTGTGGAATACGAATATGCACAGAATATGTTTTTCCCGCGTATGTACAGCTCGTCACACGCACCACTCTACAAGCAATGGGTAGACATCAAAGGACACGACGTTCCTTACGACCAGTGTGGAGAAATGGTAATGGTGAACATGCCTAACCAATGGGAAAATATCAAATTCTTCTTCTCCTACCAGTTGAACTTCATGTACTGGCGTTATTTCATGTGGAACTTTGCCGGACGGCAGAACGACATACAGGGTAGCGGAGAAATTGAACACGGCAACTGGATCACCGGTATTCCGTTTATCGACAACTTGCTGGTAGGTAATCAGGAACTGCTTCCGCAGGATCTCAAAAACAATAAAGGACACAATGTATTCTACTGTCTGCCGCTGATTCTCGGCTTAATCGGACTCTTCTGGCAGGCTTATCATAGCCAGCGGGGTATCCAGCAATTCTGGGTGGTCTTCTTCCTGTTCTTCATGACAGGTATCGCTATCGTGCTCTACCTCAACCAAACCCCTGCACAACCCCGTGAACGAGATTACGCGTATGCCGGTTCGTTCTACGCCTTTGCCATCTGGGTAGGTATGGGAGTGGCAGGTATCATCCGTATGCTGCGAGAATACTGCAAGATGCAGGAACTTCCGGCAGCCGTACTGGCTTCAGTGCTCTGTTTGTTCGTCCCCATCCAGATGGCGGGACAGACTTGGGATGACCACGACCGTAGCGGACGCTTCGTTGCCCGCGACTTCGGACAGAACTACCTGATGACCTTACAGGAAAAAGGAAATCCGATTATCTATACCAATGGTGATAACGATACTTTCCCATTGTGGTACAACCAGGAAACGGAAGGCTTCCGTACAGATGCCCGCACCTGTAACCTAAGTTATCTGCAAACAGATTGGTATATCGACCAAATGAAACGTCCGGCCTACGATTCCCCGTCGCTTCCTATCACTTGGGACCGTGTGGAATATGTGGAAGGACAAAATGAATATATCCCTATCCGTACGGAAATGAAGGCTTTCATCGACAGCTATTTCAAACAGGCAAACGAACTGGCTGCACAGGGAGACACTACCATATTATCACTCGTTCACTCCATTTTCGGTGAGAATCCATACGAATTGAAGGAAATCATCAACCGCTGGATGCTCGGTAAGAACGACCAGTTGAAAGAGCTTCTCAAAAAGACTGGAAAAGATATCCAACTGCCGCTTATCCCTACGGACAGCATCGTAATGAAGGTGGACAAAGAAGCCGTACGCCGCTCCGGCATGAAGATACCGGAAGCTCTGGGCGACTCTATCCCCGAATACATGACAATCACCCTTAGAGACGCCAACGGCAACCCGAAACGCGCCCTCTACAAGAGTGAACTAATGATGCTCGAAATGCTTGCCAATGCCAACTGGGAACGTCCTATCTATATGGCAATCACCGTAGGAAGCGAAAACCATCTGGGCATGGGCAACCACTTTATGCAGGAAGGTCTTGCCTATCGTTTCACACCGTTCGATACGGACAAACTGGACAGCAAGATTGACAGCGAAAAGATGTACGACAACCTGATGAACAAGTTCAAGTTCGGCGGTATCGACAAACCGGGTATCTATATCGACGAGAACGTGATGCGTATGTGCTACACGCACCGCCGTATCTTCACGCAACTCGTAGGCCAGCTTATCAAAGAAGGCAAGAAGGATAAGGCACTCGCCGCACTCGACTACGCCGAAAAGATGATTCCGTCATACAACGTACCGTACGACTGGGCAAACGGCGCCTTCCAAATGGCAGAATCTTATTACCAACTGGGACAGAACGAGAAAGCCAACAAGATCATCGACGAGCTTGCCAACAAATCGCTCGAATACATGATCTGGTATCTTAGCCTGAACGATAACCAGCTTGCCATCGCCGGCGAAAACTTCGTGTACAACGCCAGCTTGCTTGACGCCGAAGTCCGCTTAATGGAAAAATACAAATCAGAAGAACTCGCGAAACATTACTCCACGCAGCTCGACCAACTTTATAACGAGTACGTGACAAGAATGAAAGGGAAATAAATAGTAAGTATTAAGTATCAGGTATTAAGTATTACCATAGCTTCCGATATGTTTTCCGCATGGATAATACTTAATACTTATTACTTAATACTTGTTTAACACAGACTCTCATGTTTATAGAACAACCACCTTGGCTTTTCCGGGCGTTGTATCCACAAGCTATCTTCCGGATGGATCCGAATGAACGGGCAGTCTATCTGACTTTTGACGACGGTCCCATCCCTGAAGTAACTCCCTGGGTACTGGAAGTATTGGAAAAGCATCATATTAAAGCTACCTTCTTTATGGTAGGCGACAATATACGCAAGCACCCGGATGAATACCGGATGGTGGTAGAACACGGACACCGCATCGGTAACCATACCTTCAACCACATCCGTGGATTTGAATATTCTAATCCGGATTACCTCGCAAACGCCAGAAAGGTAGACGAAATTATTCATTCCGATCTCTTCCGCCCGCCACACGGACACATGGGGTTCCGGCAGTATTATACCTTGCGCTATCATTACCGCATTATCATGTGGGATCTCGTAACTCGTGATTATAGTAAACGGATGCGCCCGGAACAGGTATTGAACAATGTGAAGCGCTATGCACGCAACGGTTCCATCATCACTTTCCATGATTCGCTGAAGTCCTGGAATAATGGTAACCTGCAATATGCACTTCCTCGTGCCATTGAATTCCTGAAAGAGGAAGGGTATGAGTTCAAGGTGTTATAATAACAACCTTTGAGAAAACAGAAACTTCGAAAAAAACAGAGATTTTTGAAAAAAGTCTCCAATGAGCCAAGCTTCCTGATAAGAAGATAAAAATATAAGCCGAGGTCTTACGCCCCGGCTTTTGTAGTTTAAGGCCTGTTTCGTGCCCGAAATTGGGAGATCACTCCTCTTTCTTATAAGATGTCAGTACAAGCGCATTTCGCCCGGCAAAGGAAAAAAGAGGGCAAAATAACCAGTATTCAAAAAGTTTCTGATTCACATTACCTTTTCCATCCGTATTTTTTTATACATTTGCAACGGTCTCTTCCGCAGAAAGCCTCCGGGTGGCGAGGGAGAGATGTTTATATTGAGAAGACGTTTACAAGCGTTTGTCATTTATGTTCAAAACTTCGCAAACTTTGACCTATCGGAATGACTAACAGCAACAAAGACGTCCTCCTGATGTGTATTTATATACATCCGTGCCTCACTTTGATAAACAAAGGGGGGCTACGGGTGTTGTACATATCGGCGTGGGCTTTCTGCGTTGTTCGTTCCCGATAATTGGCATTGCGAAGGCCTTGAACATGGAACGGACGAAGGTGAGAGATTCCCACGCCATTTCTATATATTCCTGTCAATAATAGATTGAATTGTCCGCCCAACGGGAGTCCGGGGGACACACATAAGCAGAATAGGCACATGATTCATGCAGGACAACTTATTGAACGCACGCTTCACGAACAGGGACGCACCGTCACCTGGTTCGCTACCCAACTATGCTGCACACGCCCCAATGTTTACAAGATATTCCGGAAAGAGAATATTGACATCCACCTGCTCTGGCGCATCTCCTACATCCTCGGCCACGATTTTTTCCGTGATCTGTCTGACAGTATCAACACCGGAAGCTTCCCCAGTGTATCCAAATAGGATACAATTTCGTATCGTTCTTGGAACTATGTTTTCACCCGGTAGTATACTCCTTTCGCATACCTTTGCAGGCATATTAACATATAATCACAAAAGGACATGAAAACGAAAAAACTATTTCTGATTATTGCTCTGGTTATCGGTTGTGCCGTCGAAGCCCATGCGCAAAAGACGGTCTTCAAGTTTCGCGACGCACAGGCACGTGCAGGCGATGCAGTTACTGAAGTTTGTGTCAAACCGACAGTTGTCGAGGTGAAAATACTGGAAGATAAGGGACGGATCAAGGATGAATGGACACTAAGCAAAGAGGAAGTGGAGATCGCCATGAAAGGAGAACTTGACAACATCCGTGCTTGGGGGACTTATCTGTCCACCATTAAATATAATTGCGACGTCATCATGGGGGCCACTTTCAAAGTGGAAGATAATGAAAAAACAGGTGGGTACACGGTTACGGTGGTAGGTTATCCCGGAATTTTCGTCAACTGGCATCCGGCCACTAAGGACGATTACGAATGGATTCGCCTACAGAAGTTGTCACCCACAGATGGAAAAAGCCAGATAGCGCCCGTCGTTAAGAATAAGAATTAATCACTAAAATATCAATAACAATGAAAAAAGTACTATCAATGGTTGCCGCACTCTTATTGTGTGTAGGAACTCAAGCGCAAATCGTATCATCCAGAAGCGCAATCGTCAAAACAGAGAAGCAAGCCAGCAGCACACAATGGTTCTTGCGTGCAGGTTTGAATATCATGAATTTCTCCGGTGACGGGGCCGAAGGAGCTGATTCAAACATCGGATATAACGCAACATTTGGTTATCAGAAGCCTTTAGGCAGTACAGGAGGATACTGGGGGATGGAGTTTGGACTTGGCTCCCGTGGTTTCAAAGTGGACGACACGAAATGTATGGCTCACAACATACAATATTCTCCGTTCACATTCGGATGGAAATTTGCTGTGGCGGACAACGTCCGTATCGACCCGCATGTAGGAGTCTTCGCTAGTTACGATTACACAAGCAAAATGAAAGAAGATGGAGAAAGCATCAGTTGGGGTGATTATGCAGATTATATGGAGGTTGACTACAATCATTTTGATGCCGGTATGAATATCGGCGTAGGAGTCTGGTATGACCGTTTCAATCTGGATCTCACCTACGAACGCGGATTTATAGATGCATTCAGCGATGCCGACGGATTCAAAACCAGTAACTTTATGATTCGTCTGGGTATTGCCTTCTAAGGACAACCAAACCTCAATAAACCATATTATTTATTCAGCGTCCACGATCTTTTCTTTTCACAAAAAGGGCCGTGGATGCTGTTTTCTTAAAAAGAACGGAATATGATGACCAAACGACAATTTCTGGTAATCTTATATCTACTGGTAGGAATTATCCCACTAACAGCACAGACTTTCACCGAACAGAAAAAGAGCTATCCTGTCAGTGCAGACGGCAATAAATATGTGGTCAGCGGATTTACCCCTTTCAGCGATATGCAAGACGAAAACATCTACGCTAATGCACTGCTATGGATCGTCAAGAATGTCTGTCCACAGTTACGGGAAGGAATAGCGGAGGTCAACGTACCGGCTAAAAACTTCAGTTGCGATCTGATACTTGCCTCGCAGGCAGACTCAAGCCAAAAGAATACTTACTATTGCAAGGCCCTGTTTCAAGTAAAGGACGGCAAACTGGTTTATTATCTTTCCAATATACGGATAGAGTCATCAGCAGTGATAATGAAAAGAATCACTCCTATGGAGAAGCTACAACCGGGCAAGAAAGCATCTCACAAAGAAATCATGGATGACTTCGTACAGGTTGAATCGCAAGTATTGAACAAAATGTTCGACTTCATCATAACGAACCAGCTTTCACCGATTACTCACTGGAATGAAATCAACATCAACAAGCCGGTGAAAGGCATGACGGAAGATGAATGTCTACTGGCTTTCGGCAAACCGCAGACTATTCAAGAATCAAATGGAGAAGTACAATGGATGTATTCCAGCTCGTTCTACCTGTTCTTCAAGAACGGACATGTGGAAACTATTATCAAATAGAGTCTAAAAAACGAATCATCTCAAAATCAAACAATTAAAACAATTTATTATGAAAACAATCTGGAAAGCAAGCGTTTGCATAGTTGCAGTATTACTGTCGTTCAGCATTTATTCCTGTGGCGACGACGACGATGAGACTGTCGGTTCACGCGATTTATTGTTAGGAACATGGAATGGAGTGTATTATCTTTCACAAGAATGGGAAGATGGTGAAAAGGTAAGTGACTCTAAAGAAGATTTTGTAAATGGAACCAACCGTTATTCCATAGAGTTCAAGGAAGACGGTACGTATGTAGAAAAAGATGTCTACAACTCCTCCGGAAGTACTAATTATTATCATGGTACATGGAGCTACTCCGGTAATAAGCTGACTCTCATCGACACTGAAGAGGATAATTACACAGAAGTGTGGACAGTGACCACAATGACAGAAAATGAATTAGTCTATGAACTTCGTGAAAAAGAGAAAGAAGACGGAACAACATACGAATATTACGAACAACACGCTTTTACGAGATAATTCAAAGGCGTTATAACGCAAAAACTTTCTTTCTTTTTCAGGAAGATAAAATTAAGCAAAGGTTTCTTTTTACCAAAGAAACCTTTGCTTAATCTATTGGAAAAGCAATTCAACACATCAATATGCTACTGTCAGCGGAGTGCGCAACTTCTGCGCATATTCAGCCATATATTTATTCCAGGCATCCGGAGTCTTGATAGCGGCCTTATCCCAGGCAGAACCCCAATAATAAGTATATTCAGAACCCGGCTCATATTCGCTGATAGCCAAAACATGACCGTCGGCTCCGCCACGTTCTTTCTTTTCCTTTTCAGAAAGAAGAACCACTTTCGCTTCTTTCACCTGTGCAGGAAATGCAGCACCGACAAATATCTTGCCGTTTGCACCGCTACGATCTGTTGTAGGATCTACGTAAGTGATATAGCCATTGGCAGCATCTGCCACAGTCGCACCGTCCGGTTCACGCAATACAAGTCCGGTAGTCACCGGCATTGCTTCTTTCAGATTGGTATATGAAACAATCGTTTTGTTGAGATAAGAACCTGCATCCAGTGAGATTACACGAGTCTCCACTACATTAGAGTCTCCACGGACTACCAGCGGATTAAATTCCAGCTTCACCGTGAAACGCAGCGGACCATTATCAAGGATTTCCTGTGTACGATAGCAGTAAGGATAGATAATAGTGTCACCTGCCATCAGAGCAGCAACACCGGCACCCAACGTAGGTCCTACGGCATAGCAATCCATGCCATATCCATGATCGATATGGTAAGAGATAGCTTTTTGTAGTTCAGAGGCAGCTTTAGGATCTGTCTTTTTCAATTCAGCTATCTTGGCACGCTTTTCAGGATTCAGTTCTTCCGCATAGAGAGATTCCAGAATCGGTTCCGTTGTGTTGTACTTCGTGAAAAGATCGTAGCCAAAACCACGCTCTCCACGAGCTTGCAAGGCAGGACCATACGCACGGAATCCGCCAAGATCATTCTCCCAGGCAACATCGTCCAGACGTTCGGGATAATATTTACCGCAAGCAACGACATCGAAAGGTGCCGGTGTACCCGGTTGAATAGTGTAAATAGCCGTTCCGTTCGCTTCTACCGTAGCGGGGAAAACAACCTTTTCGTCATACGTCACCTGATAAGGCACTTGCTGACCGTCAACATCAAGCACTACAATCTGTGCTGTATCTGCCAGTTTCAACTTGGCAACAACATCGCTCATCGGCACTTCAACCATCTCTCCCACCCGTTCAAGAGCCAGCGGATTGGTCACTGTGATTGTCATTGACTGTTTACTGTCGGCACAGGAAGCAAACCCTATCAAGGCTACAGCAAACAGAATTAATATCTTTTTCATAATTAGTCTACATTGAATGAATAATATATACTTTGCAAATAGAGGCTATTATATCCGCATCTGTTGGATATATAGATCCAACGCATCAGCTATATATAACCAACGTGTTGTATATATATGTTCAACACGTTGGGCATATATGTCCAATAAGTCGGTCCTATAACTCCTGTAAAGGGAATGATAAAAAATAAGGTGACAGATGAAAAGAGGATGCTCTTTGCCATTCTATCACCTTATCGGAATCTCTTCTATCTTACATTATTTCGGCTGTTTTCCGATATAAGCAAGGATACCACCATCTACATAAAGAACGTGACCGTTGACAGCGTTAGAAGCTTCAGAAGCAAGGAACACAGCAGGACCTGTCAGTTCTTCAGGATCCAACCAACGACCGGCAGGAGTCTTGGCGCAGATGAATGAATCGAATGGGTGACGGCTTCCGTCTGCTTGTTTCTCACGAAGAGGAGCAGTTTGCGGAGTAGCGATGTAACCCGGGCCGATACCGTTACACTGAATGTTGTATTCACCATATTCAGAGCAGATATTGCGAGTCAGCATCTTCAGTCCACCCTTAGCGGCAGCGTAAGCAGATACAGTTTCACGACCCAGTTCGGACATCATAGAGCAGATGTTGATGATCTTACCAGCACGTTTTTCCATCATAGCAGGAAGAACAGCCTTAGCAACGATGAACGGAGCATTCAAGTCGATGTCGATTACACGACGGAAATCAGCAGCATCCATCTCGTGCATCGGAACACGACGGATAATACCTGCATTATTTACAAGGATATCAATTGTACCTACTTCTTTGGCAATTGTAGCCACCATAGCCTGAACAGCCGGTTCGTCTGTCACGTCGCATACATAACCGTGAGCTTTGATACCTTTTGCAGCGTATGCAGCCATTCCTTTGTCTACCAACTCTTGATTGATGTCGTTAAAACAAACTTTAGCGCCTTGTTCTGCGAATGCAGAAGCAATAGCAAAACCGATACCATAAGAAGCACCTGTAACGAGCGCTACTTTACCTTCCAAAGAAAAATTCAAATACTGATTCATAATTCTTTTTATTATTAAATTAGGAAAACTATTGGATTTGTTATTTCAAATCTGTAATCAACGAGAAGTCCTGATCGCCATAGTCGAGGTTCTCACCACCCATTCCCCAGATAAAGGTATAGTTGTGGGTAGCAGCAGCCGAGTGGATAGACCATTCGGGCGAAAGAACAGCCTGATCGCCTTTCATCCATACGTGACGTGTTTCGCCTACCTCACCCATAAAGTGGCAGATAGCATGATCTTCGGGAATCTCGAAATAGAAGTAGGCTTCCATACGACGGCTGTGTACGTGGGCCGGCATCGTATTCCAGACACTTCCCGGAGCCAGTTCCGTCATACCCATCTGCAACTGGCAGGTGGGCAACACCTGATTCACCAGCATCTTATTGATATTACGGTGGTTGGAGCCTTCCAAAGAACCCATTTCAGCTACTACGGCATCGGCTTTCGTCACCTTACGGTCGGGATAATTGCGATGTGCAGTCAGTGAGTTGAAGTAGAATTTGGCAGGATGAGCAGCGTCTTTGCTTTCGAAAGTCACTTCACGGTCGCCCGAACCCAGATAAAGAGCTTCTTTATAATCCAGTTCGAAGGTTGCGTCGCCCGCTTTCACAATACCGGGACCGCCGACATTGTAGATACCCATTTCGCGACGGGTGAGGAAGAACGGAGCTTTCAGCGGATCGATTGCTTCAAGCGTCAGCACCTCTCCTACCGGCAGCGCACCACCTACCACCATACGGTCGTACATGGAATATACCATATTTACTTCATTGGGGACAAATATCTTTTCGATTAAGAAATCTCTGCGGATTCTTGTAGTATCATAACTTTTTGCATCTTCAGGATGCGCAGCATAGCGAATTTCATAGTTCGTTTTCATACCTTATTTATTTATGCGAATCAGTAGTTGAAATCACTAGCTGATTCAGTTAGTTAAATTGTTATT
>NZ_QTNF01000080.1:0-2417 GCF_003603455.1 Bacteroides sp. AM37-9
ATCGGGTAAGTCAAGGGCATTGCTGCCCCCTTCTCCCCTAAGAACCGTACGTGAGAGTTTCCCCTCATACGGCTCAAGCAACTCAATATTTCTATTTGTTGTTAGAAATCGGCTCATACTTTCAACATTTTCGTTTATTTCGCTTGTAGCAGTTGTTGTGGACAAGTTGCCGTACAATCGAACCACCAACAGATATTTCGTTGACGTTCCATGCTTTTGTACAGTCTATTTCCTTGCCACATAACGGACAAATCCGGTTCTGCTTGTTCCATAAATATAAGAGAGACTTACGTCCTTTGAGAGATTCCAGCATTTGTTGCTCCTTACGCTGAGAGAAATAATCATCGTATTCCGGGTCAAAAGGATTTGCCTCTCCCTTGACTTGCTTGTACGGAGTATAATGTATATCCGACAATCTTTTAAGGGTCAGGTAGTTCACTTTCATACTTTTCGTTTCATATTTCCACGCAAACGTCCATTTGCGTCCCCGAATTTCATGCCAATACCTGTCTGCGACCCAAGACTTGCGTTTCTTAGGGTGACGACGTAAGGCCCATTTCTTCGTGAGATTATAAATGTGGTAGTCGCAACCATGAAAAGCATCGGTCGATGCACCATATCGGTAATAGTTACCCCATCCTGTGATTACAGGATTGAGCATTCGTATCAGCGATTCCTGCTTACACATCTTATGTCCTTTGACTATGTCACTGATTTTTGCCCTAAAGCGTTTCTGTGCGTCTTTGGACGGAGATGTGTATAGCTTTTTGCCGAACTTCCTTACATTGAAACCCAAGAAATCAAATCCGTCATATATGTTCGTAATAGTAGTTTTCTCTTCGGATAAGGTAAGACCTCTTTCTTTGAGAAATTCTATCACTATTGGTTTGACTTCGTTTTCCAATAGTTCCTTATCTCGGCCTGTGATTATAAAGTCGTCAGCATAGCGAATAAGATTTACCTTGTAATGGAATGTCTTGTTGTTACGCCATAGTCTTTTGAATCTTTTAGCCAAGAGCGGCTGAAGCCCGTCAAGTACCATGTTTGCAAGTGTCGGTGATATGATACCTCCTTGTGGCGTACCCTCTTCTGTCGGGAATAGTTTTCCGTTGAACACAGCTCCACATTTCAACCATTTTCTGAGTATTGTCTTATCCATAGGGATATTCTCAATGAGCCAGTCGTGGCTGATGTGGTCGAAACAGCCTTTTATATCTCCCTCCAAAATCCATTCGGGAGAATGTTGGCGGTTTAAAACCGTATCAATCTGACGGATTGCGTCCATTGTCCTGCGCTTCTTTCGGAAGCCGTAGGAGAAACGGTCGCCTGTCGTTTCGGCTATCGGTTCCAATGCCATGAGATATAAAGCCTGCATCGCCCTGTCTTTCATGGTCGGTATTCCCAACGGTCGGAGTTTACCGTTCTTTTTCTTGATGTGAACCCTACGGAGTGGCTGCGGATTGTAGCCACGGCGTTTCAGTTCACTGATTGCTTTGTACTTGCGCTTGGGAGAGTCCCAAAGCTGTTTATCTACTCCAGACGTTTTCTTCCCTTTGTTGGAAGTAACCCTCTTTACAGCCAATGCCTTGGCGTAAAAAGAGTGAGTGAGCATCCATTGCAAGGCTTTCACCTTGTTATGTCTGCCTTCTTTCTGAGCCTTTACAATACGCGCTTGAAGCTTTCGGACATAGGCTTCGCACTTGGACCAGTTCATACCGTCCCAAGTCAGATTCCTGTTGTCAGCAGGCGCACACGATGTCTTAGTTTCGTTCATTTGCTTTCCTCCTTTTGAAAGTTCTAAAAGTTATCTTGTAAAGAGTTACCATATACGGAAGTCTGCCCACTTTCGTGTCGGATGATGTTATCCACAATCAGCCCGTGATGTCGATTCAATCCGTATCCTCCCCATTACAGGGAGGCGTTCGCTTTCTCCGTTATCTCATACCTGCACCCCTTTCGGCTTGCCTTGCGGTTCGCTTACTCGCGTTGTTACGAGAGAGATACAGGCTTGCCCTGTTCCACGTAATTGACAAAAGGATAGTTTAGGTTCTGTCAAGTCCACCGGCAGTGCCATGTCCGTGTAACCCCAACATGGGCAGGGGTTATCCGACTGCTTACCTTTTGGTGAGAGCTAAAGTATCTTCCGCTCCTTCAAACCTCACGATGGCTAAAGACAGTTCACTTATGTTAACCATGCTATCCAGCCTCGCCACTCGGCAGTATGATACTAACCGCCCTTGACGTTCCCTCACGGTTCAGTCTTGTCCTTTCGGAGAGTGTACTTTGTCCTATAAGCTTGGCACAACCCATCACTGGAGATGCACCTTATAGTAGGCTACCGCTGACGGAACAGCGGGTTAAATCATGCAACTAATATCACTGTTTAACAATCAATTACGCGACTTTACAGGTCACAC
>NZ_QTNF01000081.1:0-2411 GCF_003603455.1 Bacteroides sp. AM37-9
TCGTTTCCACTCACAAAGATAGTCGCGGTCTTGCTTTTCATAGAGGAAATATAAAGAATATCATTGGGATAATCGAATAAAATCGGCAGATTATGGCAGAAAAGTATGGATACCCGGTCATGAAACAACAACGGAAAGGCAAGGGGAGCAATCCATAAATGTTAATCTGGGCGATATATAAAAATGCAGCTTGTTTATTTATTATAGGAGCATTTTTGTATTTTTGTAGCTGCTTAATAAAAAAACAGGAAAGAGTAAATAAGCGTTGTGAAAGTCAAATGATGCATAATACGATAAACTCACTTAAAGCCAAGTCAAACATGAGCAATAGTTCCATCAATGAGCTGTTTGCTCATAGCTCTTTATTGGAACTGCCCAAAAAACATATCCTAACGTCCTCTTTCCAGAATGATAAAAACTTTTATTTCATTGAAAAAGGTATAGCACGCTCATATTGTGTAATTAACGACAAAGAACTCACCTCATGGTTTAGTACAGAAGGAGATATCGTTTTTTCGACGAACAATTTTTATGGGAACCAACAAGGGTACGAATATGAAGTTGTTCAGTTATTGGAAAATACGGTATTATATGCCGTGCCGATAAAAGATTTAGAAAAGCTGTATCAGACTAATATAGAAATAGCGAACTGGTCAAGGATTTTGCATCAAGAGGCTTTTATAATGAATGAAAAACGTTTAATTTCAAGACTGTATAAGTCAGCGGAAGAACGATATATAGAATTGTTGCAAACACGTCCGGATCTCTTCCAAAGAGTAAATTTGGGTTATATTGCATCTTTTTTAGGCATCTCTCAAGTTACGTTGTGCCATTTGAGGAACAAGATTAAATAATAGGGTTGTTTCGTTTCCTTCGCATTGCTTTATTCTGCTTTTTTAAGTAGTTTAAAAAAAATGTCATACCATTGTCCTAACTTTGCAATTGAAAAAATTGAATACCAAATGAAAAATGTGAATCATATAGTATGGGCTGATTTAATTCGTGTGATAGCCATTTTAATGGTCATCTGTATCCATTGTTCAGACCCTTTCAATGTTTCTCCTGAAGCTCGTTTAAATCCGGAGTATAACTTATGGGGGAGTATTTATGGAGCTTTCTTGCGTCCGTGCGTACCGTTGTTTGTGATGCTGACAGGAATGTTATTATTACCGGTAGAACAGGAAATCGGACAATTTTATAAAAAAAAGATGCTTCGTGTAATAGTCCCTTTTATTGTATGGTCTTTATTATATAACTTGTTTCCGTGGTTTACGGGTATTTTAGGGCTGAATAATTCTGTTTTGTCTGAAATGTTTGCGTATGCAGGAGAGTCTCCAAGTCAAACTTGGGATAGTTGTTTGCATAATATTCTTATGATTCCTTTTAACTTCAATACATATACAGTTCCTTTATGGTACATATATATGTTGATAGGATTATATTTGTATATGCCTTTTTTTTCTGCATGGCTGAAACAAGCAACAGAGAAACAAATGAAAATATTCTTATCCGTTTGGTTTATCACATTATTTCTGCCTTATTGCCAAGAATATATATCCAGCTATATAGGAGGTACTTGCGCTTGGAATGACTATGGCACTTTATATTATTTTTCAGGTTTTAGCGGTTATCTGCTTTTAGGCTATTATTTGAAAGACAGAAACAAGTTATCGGTGAAAAAGACTGTTGTTTTATCTCTTATTCTTTTTAGTGTCGGTTATGCCATAACGTATTATGGATTCAGGAATATGACTTCACAACCTGATATTACAGAGCGCCAAATGGAATTATTCTTTTTATACTGTTCGCCCAATGTCTTTTTAATGACGGTTGCCTGGTATTTATTAATTCAAAAAGTAAAGGTAACGTCTCCCTTAATTATATCAGCCTTAAAGAATATAACAAAATGTGGACTGGGTATCTATATGATACATTATTTTGCTGTAGGAATAGGTTATTTAGCAATTGACAGAATTGATTTACCTATATTCATGCGTATTCCAGCGACAGCTTTATTTGTGTTTATCGTATCGTGGTGTATAGTTGCATTATTCTACAAAGTGCTGCCTAAGGCTGCGAAATGGATAATGGGATAGTTTAGTTTTGCTACATAAATGAAAAACGGATAAAAGAAAAAAGGGGGCAGTCCGAAAATTAAGGGGGAGTGATTTGGGGCAATCACATTCTTAAAATAGATTCATTCTTGCACGGTTTTCACCACAGAGGACACGGAGGACACAGAGGTGAATCTGTTTTATGACTTATGGTTGTGACCCTAATTTTGATGCGTAATCCTCCTACCATAAAGTTGAAAAAACATGAAAACATCTGCCACCTGCAACGAAAAGCGTGTAATGTACTAGTTGATAAATAGTTGGAGCGTTGCAGATACCTGCGGCAGATAGGTTGCA
>NZ_QTNF01000082.1:0-2137 GCF_003603455.1 Bacteroides sp. AM37-9
GAGTTTATGCTTTGATAAAGTGAAATATTTAATCTATTAATCCCCTAAAATAACAATTCATACTTATTTTTAGTGATTTGGAGATAAGTGCAAGAGAAATTTAACAGACGAATGAATATTCTTACCGTTTTCTTTAGCAGGTTGCCATTGGGGCATATTGAGTAGTGTATATAATAAAATAGAATCATTATGCGAATGTTGAACTACGTCTATTAACGTAGCTTGTTTAACAAATCCCAAACTATCAATCTTTACACAAATTTTGTATGTATATCGTTCCATTTCATCCTGTAAACACAAGTTCTTACCTAAATAGTCTATTACAGATAAGTATTCCTCTGTTTGAAAAAACGCAGGTGTAAATATATTCCCTAAAGCAACAGGAGAGCTTATTTTCTTTGTTGTACATGACAGGATTGATACAATAACTATCAATTGTAATCCTAATATCCAGAATCTTTTACCCGTTAATTCCATATATTATATCGTTTTTGGATATAGTAACAACACCCACATATTAATACAGCAGATAGCAATGTATTAAAAATATTCATTGTTGTAAACATGAGCCATGTCATTGCATCCCCACAGTCATAGACTTCTATTTGCATTAAACATGTGAACAAAATGTTTATGGAGAAAAATGTAAGTAAAGCCAACTTCCACCAAGAATTACCTTTGTAAAATAACCATGCAATAATACTACCCAATAAGTATGAGCATAGATAGGTTGGAATAACAGAACCCTCTATCAGCCAAGTAATTTCCATGAATGAAAGAGGATGAAGTAACATCGCAATTATACAACAAAGTAATATTATACCCTCATACTTCCAGATATTTTTATCAGTTAGTTTCATAGCCTTAAGATTCTTTTAGCCCCAAATACAAGAATAATTATTGGAAATATGGAACACAAGCACCAATAAAAAAGTCCGTTTGCAAATAACATAAATAAATTTCCATAGGGATTGGGATATACAACTCTTAGTATCATGTCGATAGTACAATATATAATGGTGGAGAACAAGAAAACGTAACAGAGCAGTTTCCAAACACCATTATTTTTATAAACTTTCCAAGCTATTATACTACCTAGTAAACAACTTAATGTATAGAATACAACAATGCTTGGTATTTGTGAAATACATATACCAAAATTCAAAGCATACAAATATGAAGATAAGATACCGCATATTAACATTATGCCTTCAAACCACCACAATCTTTTGTCTGTTAGTTTCATTTATTGCTTTCCCTTATGTAATAAGAATTCATTTAATATCTAACACACAAATATAGTACATTTATTGGAAAAGAACTAAGCCAAACTGTTCTAAATCAAAATAAAAAACACAGTACTTATTTGGGCATATAGATAGAATACCTACTATTATTCCCCTCTCTTTAATTTTAGAAAATCCATCTTATTGAGATACTATGCTTTGATAAAATGGATTTATTAGTCAGACAGTGAGCATGAGGTATATATTATGCACTCTATAGCGGTGTAACTACTAACACCCCCTTACCCATTATTAGGAAAAATGAAAGGATTACATGAATTGCTATTCAGCCCACAAACCTTTTGAACTTCTGAAATGTGCGGACTTATCAACGATTTGTATATGTCTACATATAAAGATGCACAAAGGAAAGTGAATGAATAGTACTTCATGTCAAGCCCTCATTTTGTCCTTAAATACACTATTTACTAATCTATTATTATGCGTATGGAGAATTTAAAGATTTTATTGACGTTTGGAATAATTCTAATTGTGCCAGTAGTCTTAATGCCACAGTTCTTTATTGGATTATTAATACTGATTGTGGCTTGCTTAGCTTTCAGACAGAGGAATTTCTAATATTAACTTAATAAATTACAGATTATGGAATCAACATTACAGATTATGCCAGTACAGAGAACTAGTAGAAACTTTGGTGAATATGCAGAAGAAGCGGTAATAATTGAAGAGCCAATTATTAAGCAGAAGCGACCTCTATTCATTGAAGCTAATACGATTGAAGCCAGTTTGGAGCATTTAAGGAATGATTGTATTATACCCGTATTCGCAAAGGACAATGAAGCTACATTATCTCATGTGGCTTTCATTGAAGTGGTACAGGATGCAACCAA
>NZ_QTNF01000084.1:0-1596 GCF_003603455.1 Bacteroides sp. AM37-9
GGCACAGTTGCAAATATCCGTGGCTTATTTTTGTAGTATAGGTCTATATTTTCTTGTTTAATGCTTAAATGTTTATAAGAAGCATTACCTTTGCACTCATGAGTAAGCAATCAGCATTTGACTATAAGATTCTGGCAAGTTACCTTCTTCCCAAAGGCATACTTGAGTTCTTCGACGTTACAGCCGTTAACGAAGACCACACTGGCATTATTGAAGAGACTGGTAATGAGCGCGTCCTTCTTCACATCTATCTTGACGAAAAAGATGCACGGGAAGAAGAGTGGCACGACCTTAAGCCCAATGGTTTCACGGAAAGCCGTCAGGTTAACGACTTTCCTATCCGTGATCACAAGGTCGTTCTTCATGTCAGACGTCGCAGATGGTTAACGGCAGAAGGCAGAAACATAATCCTTGACAGGTACTCGTTGCTTGCTGATAACACCAGCTACTCTAAGGAGTTTGCTGATGTCTTAAAAAAAATATTTGGATACCTACCCGATAACGGCCCGCTCGCTGGGGCTATACTTTAAGGTAGATGGCAATAACCTGGAGCGTGCTTACAAGGATCATCTGAGCGGTTTCCGTAATTGGGAACAAGCCAGTCATGCAGAGGACTGGGTGCTGCATCCTAAGAACATAGGCAAACGGCTGGGCATTGACGAGACCATGCTTCACAAGGACCTGATGACATTCTTGACCAACAAAGAAGGGCATGGCAAACGTCACACCTTAATAGCAGCTGTAAAAGGCACTAAGGCCTCAGACATTATCAATGTTCTTATGCAGATACCGCAGGAACAGCGAGAGCTGGTCGAGGAAGTTACCATGGACTTCTCTGACAGCATGTTTGCTGTCGTCACAGAAGCCTTTCCTAATGCAGCCATAGTCATTGACTGCTTCCATATCGTCAAGCGTTGTATCGAAGCAGTGGATGAACTCCGCCTCAAAGCTAAACGAGAAGCACAGAAAGCACAAAACAAGGAGAAGGCCATGTTCAAAAAGAAACTTGAACAGCTGGTAAAGAGCCGTAAATACTACCGCAAGAAACATCCAAAGAAATACAAAGGCAAGAAGCGGGGACGCAAGCCACAGAGGTTGAACAAACGCTTCAGGCCAACCATGCTTGCCAATGGCGAAACTGTCATAGAACTACTGACAAGAAGCAAGTATCTGCTGAGTGTGAGTGGTGAAAAATGGACTGACAGGCAGAAAACACGTGCAAAGATACTTTTCAGGATGTTCCCAAAGATAAAGGAAGCATATACTTTGATTTGTAGCCTAAGAAGCGTGTTTAGCAACAAGTCTATCGACCGGGGTACTGCGAAGGTTCAACTGCATGAGTGGTATCAGAAGGTTTCAGCTTGTACGTTGCGTGAAGTAAAGGCTGCAAGGGATGCCATCAAGTACAAGGAAGAAGAAGTACTAAATTACTTCATAAACAGATCAACCAATGCTCATGCTGAATCTCTTAACTCTAAGTTGAAAGGCTTTAGAGCACAACTACGCGGTGTGCAGGATTTACCTTTCTTTATGTTCAGAGCGTCCATAATCTTTGGATAACATGATTATATTGCCACGGACTTATGCAACTGTGCC
>NZ_QTNF01000085.1:0-1565 GCF_003603455.1 Bacteroides sp. AM37-9
CAAAGGTATATAAAAAAACAGATTTTTTACGCCCGGTAAATAAGAAAGTCAAGACCGCGACTATCTTTGTGGTAAAAACGAGGTCATAGGGTTTCCCCATCCTCATATGTCCAACGGGCTTGGTGTCCCAATAAAAAAAATACTTCTATGAAGGTAGTCTGCGGTCTTGACGTACACAAAGATAGTGTTTTTTGCTGTATTCTGTGTGCTAATGGAGAAAAAATCCAGCATAAATTCGGAGTTCTTACCGAAGAGTTGGTCACACTTCGCGACCTTATGGTCTCTGAAGGTGTTGAAGAGTGTGCAATGGAGAGTACCAGTATCTACTGGATACCCATATGGCGAGTGCTTGAAGGGTCAGTGAAACTTCATCTGGTAAACCCTTATTTTATAAAACAGCTTCCTGGCAAAAAGAGTGATGTGAATGATGCCGAATGGATAGCTACTTGTCTGAGTAAAGAACTGATAGCATCAAGCTTTGTTCCTGATGATAAAATTCAACGTCTGCGTCAATATGACAGAAGGATATTTGACCTGAATGTTTCCATAAGCCGCAATCTAGTCAAACTTGACCAATGCATCCAGAGGTGCAACATCAGAATCAGTAATTATATATCCACAACAGATTCCAAAGGGTACCGTTCAATAGTTAAACTTATATCCCAAGGTGTGACAGATGCGGAAGTCCTTGTGAAGGAACTGCATGGAAGAACAATCAACAGGCATGGCAGAGAAACATTGGTGAAAGCACTTACCGGAGTGGTCAGCGAGACCGACATAGACATTATAAAACAGCTTGTAGAAGAGATTGAATTGCAGCAACGACACAAGGACGAAGCACAGGAAAAGATGACTGCACTATGCATGGAGTGGTTTCCTCAAGAAGTTGAAAACCTTCAGACTATACCGGGAGTGAAAGAACGTAGTGCGACCTCAATAATAGCAGAAATAGGAACAGACATGACACATTTCCAGACACCAAAGAAATTGGTGTCATGGGTGGGGCTAAGACCCCGTAACGAGGAAAGCGCTGGCAAAATCAAGGCACGAGGTATCACACATGGTAACAGGTTTGTAAGAAAAACCATGATTGAATGTTCATGGGGAGCTGCACGTATGAAAGAGTCATTTTTCGCAGAATTCTCATACAGGCAATGTATCGAAAGAAGAAAGAACAAGATGAAGGTGCAAGTAGCTATTGCGAGAAAAATACTTGTTGCAGTATGGTATGTACTTAGTCAGGGAACTCAGTATATCAAACCAACAGATCATTATACGGCAGCCCATATGACTGCCGTATAATGATACAACCGTCCGTTACAAGGTCAATATATTTGTGGTGATTATATCCCGTTTTCGCAAAGTGGCTATCGTTTCGGACGGAGTAGGACACCCGGTTGAGTTTTAATCTCGAAGAGGAAATGTACATAATTGTTCATTGTTCCGACTATAATCGGAACTGAACCGTCATGCAGTAGTGCAAGGAAAAAAGATGTAGAAAGGAATAGACACTCGTTTCCACTCACAAAGATAGTCGCGGTCTTGCTTTTCATAGAGGAAATATA
>NZ_QTNF01000086.1:0-1204 GCF_003603455.1 Bacteroides sp. AM37-9
GCTTGATATAAATCCCTTGTATTGGTAACTTCCAAGCAACTAAGATAACCGTCTGTAGATACACATAGATTTGTGCAAACCTTACAAGTAAAGCCAATAAACACTTTAAACCGCTCCGCACCTTTCTTTGAATAAAGGTTGGTATGGTTATAAGCTCTGACACCACCAATAGTAAGGGTTAGCCTGTTACCGTGTACTGTCTCATAGATAGTAGGAACTTCAATAACAAAAGCGCATCTTTCGTAGTAGATAGTCTTGTCACTCTCTAATAACTGATTGGCTGGCTTATGAATTGCTTCGGGAATCCTACCTTTGATTACATGAGAAACACGAATATCTGGCGATTCAATCTGTTCACCGCTAAAGAATGTATTGGTTGCATCCTGTACCACTTCAATGAAAGCCACATGAGATAATGTAGCTTCGTTGTCCTTTGCGAATACGGGTATAATACAATCATTCCTTAGATGTTCCAAACTGGCTTCAATTGTATTAGCTTCAATGAATAGAGGGCGTTTCTGTTTAATAGCTGGCTCTTCAATTATTACCGCTTCTTCTGCATATTCACCAAAGTTTCTACTAGTTCTCTGTACTGGCATAATCTGTAATGTTGATTCCATAATCTGTAATTTATTAAGTTAATATTAGAAATTCCTCTGTCTGAAAGCTAAGCAAGCCACAATCAGTATTAATAATCCAATAAAGAACTGTGGCATTAAGACTACTGGCACAATTAGAATTATTCCAAACGTCAATAAAATCTTTAAATTCTCCATACGCATAAATAATAGATTAGTAAATAGTGTATTTAAGGACAAAATGAGGGCTTAACATGAAGTACTATTCATTCACTTTCCTTTGTGCATCTTTATATGTAGACATATACAAATCGTTGATAAGTCCGCATATTTCAGAAGTTCAAAGCGTTTGTGGGCTGAATAGCAATTCATGTAATCCTTTCTTTTTCCTAATGATTGGTGAGGGGGTGTTAGTAGTTTCACAGAAGCTTAGCGCACGATATACATCTGATGCGCTCACTGACAAATTAAATATTTCACTCTATAGCTGCATAAAGTCTAAATAGAAACACTGCCTAAATCTAAAGGGCGGGGGTATGAATTTCAAGTACCTATATTCTTGGGTGGGGGATATACATAAAAAGCCCCAAACCTGATTAATGGTCTGGAGCTTTATTGCTTACAAA
>NZ_QTNF01000086.1:1214-1563 GCF_003603455.1 Bacteroides sp. AM37-9
TTAATGGTCTGGAGCTTTATTGCTTACAAACTAACTACAGAATAATCTCATAAGGTATATTTTCCTTAACAGGTCGCTTCCTACCTACTGTACCTGCTTGTATTGACTTCATAAAAGCGTGGATATTCTTGACATCTTTAAATCCATTCTCCTTATACTTCTTATAAATCATACATTCTCTGGATAATGGTTTGTTATTGCCTTCGTTGAAGTCTATCATGTGGTCGAACATGGCAATTAGTTTCTTTACCTGTTTATCTTTAGGCTGGTCTATTATTAAGCCTTTGACCTTTAGAATCAGACAGTCACCAATTTCATCCAATAAATCCAAATCCTTTAACTGCTCTAT
>NZ_QTNF01000087.1:0-1433 GCF_003603455.1 Bacteroides sp. AM37-9
GAAGCGGCTTCACGCAAGCCTCCGGCCTGAATGATCAAGTCTTCAAGAGTCATGTTGTCAGCATAAGGATAGGAATCAGGTTTGGCCACTTCACCATGGATTACAACATCACCTCTATCTTCCAAATCATGGATACTCGGAATATAAAGAATGTCGTTTTTCACCAGGATGATATTTTGAGAAGTGCCATCCATGATGGCTTTAATGTCAACAGGGATAACTTCAGTAGTAAGATCCTCACGCTGACGATAAAGGACAGCACGGTTCAAGAAAGCATCACCCGTCAAGCCTTGGGCTTCGTTCACCAGTTCACGGACGGTATTCAGTTTACCGTTTAGCTGGTAGATACCGGGACGGTAAACGGCACCACGAATTTCAAGCTTATTGATAAAGCGGTTAAGGATAGCCTCGGCAGTCACAACATCACCATTCCGCATTTTATAGACACTATAATCAAGGTCTTTGACTGTATTTACTTCATACTCCTGTCCGTTTTGGCGTACGACACGTAAGGAACGAGTATAGGCATCGGCGTCAAAGCCACCGGCATAGCTGATAAGAGTAGATAGACTCTCATCCTTTTTCATTTCGAAACGCATCGGGCGTTTCACTTTTCCATCGACCTTAACCAAGATATCATAGGCAGGGACTATTACTACATCGCCCTCCTGAAGACGGATGTCATCCTGAATGTTGCCTTTCATGATAAATTGGTAGACATCGATTGTGGCGATGTTCTTACCGTTACGTACCAGCTGAACATTGCGAAGGCTACCTATGTCACTCACACCTCCTGCACGGTAAAGTGCATGGAAGACAGTAGAAAAGGAAGAAAGAGAGTAAGTGCCCGGTTGGACTACTTCACCCATCACATTGATCTGAATAGGACGGATGCTACCCAAAGTCAGACGGATGGCAGAAGTGGGGTCATTCGTATTATTAAGACCATTATATATCTTGTTTAATGTTTTCTTGAGATAGTCATTGGCTTCAGAAATAGTCAGACCGTTCAGGTTGACGGGGCCTATTTTCTGAATGTTAATCGTGCCATCAGGAGAAATCTGTTGGCGGATAGTGTTCTGGCTGGCTGCCCAGATGTCGATAATCACTTCATCACCGGGACCGAGACGATAATATAAAGGGGTGGCGATGTTGACACTGGGTTCAAAAGTCAGGTTACGGGTATTGAAGATGTTACGTCCGAAAACCTGATTACTACGTGCAAGATCTTGAGTACTCGGATGGTCTTCCAGCATATCGGAAGTGTTCTCCTTCATTTCTTCACGAAGACGGGATTCATTGACGTCCGTACCGGTAGCGTTGGAAGCATTGACGTTGTTCTGCTGCTCATAAAGCTGCTTCACACGCATAGCCTGTTCTTTGGTCACGCCCTTACGTGCAAGTTCAGAGGCTAATTGTTTTTGTTCTTTCCC
>NZ_QTNF01000088.1:0-1407 GCF_003603455.1 Bacteroides sp. AM37-9
TAATCATTGGGGGTATGCATAAATCTTAGCCAGTCTAAAGAGGAAGAATTTCTCATCCACTACTCCTCTTAATGCGGTTCTGAATTGTTTGATTTTCGCATTAAAGGATTCAGCCGCCGCATTAGAGGATCTTTTATTATAAAAGTTAAGAATATCATCATAATGTTCATAGAAGGTTGCTGCAATTACATTGAAAGCATGAAAGCCTGCCTCTTCCACTTTATTATACCATTTAGCCATACTCAATCTTGCCGCATCTTTGATTGTATTTTTGGCAAGAATCATTCTGAGTGAATGACATAATCCATACGCCTGTCCCAATTCCGGATATTCCTTAAAAAGAATTTTGGCTCTTTGTTTTTGTGCTGGGGTCCATTTTTCGGAGGATTTAAACAGCAGATAGCGGCTTCTTGCCAACAGTTCTTTCTTTGAATCTCCATTTTCATATCTCATAGGCACATATGATTCCCCTTTCTGCTTTGCTTCTTCCATCTCATCATTGGCTTCCTGGATTGCGTCCCAGCGGAGTTTGATACGCATTTCCTGCACTGCATCGCAAGCTAATTTCTGGATGTGGAACCGGTCTATTACACGAGATGCCTTGCGGAAACAGGAGCGGACTATTTTACGCATTGAGTCCGATAAATCAAGTGTCACTTCTTCTACACTGTCCAACAGGTGTTCGGGAATATGGCGTAAAGCCGCTATGACCGTCTCTGACTTCGTCCCTGCAACAATGGCGACAAGGCACATCTCACGACCATGCCTGTCCCTGTTGGTTACTATTGTATAAAGGTCGCCATTCGACAGGGAAGTCTCGTCAATAGCCAGATTAGGGCCAATGTTCTCAGGAAAGACAAGCCACTCTTCCGCATGGCTCAACTCTTCCCAATTACGATAACCGCTTAGCACATCCTTGTATTGCTTCTCAAAGGTAGATGCGTCAATATGATAGAAATCATCAAGCGTACGGCAGGTCACCGGGGATGTGTCCATACGTTTCTTTTAAAAAAGCCGCAAACTCCTTGGAGTAGCGGGTGCCTTCGGCGGCTATTTTAAGAGGTAGAATAAAACTCTTGCCGGTACGAATATCAACCCATTTACGGCGTCGGAGCAAAAGGATTACTTTGTGGTCGCGGATGGGGAAATCGGTGATGGAAACCGCAGGAATAAAACCTTTGGATTCAAAGTGAACATCATTACGTAAAGTATCGTACATCTTTTCATCAAGATGAATGTTAATCTCGGTATCGGTACTTTCTACCTTAGTTATATCAAACGAGGAAAGGACTTCGCTTGGTAGTACTATTTGAGCTAAAGATATTAATGCTGCTTCTGTCATATTACAAAAGTAATCACTTTAAAGAAAGCTACAAATAGTTACCCCCAAGAAATTGCGGGTGAGCC
>NZ_QTNF01000089.1:0-1084 GCF_003603455.1 Bacteroides sp. AM37-9
ATGCGAATCAGTAGTTGAAATCACTAGCTGATTCAGTTAGTTAAATTGTTATTATTCAATTAATTATCTCATTTATTTATTTCTTAATCTCCTTGAAAATCAGTATATTAGAAGAATAAAACCACTCATTATTCTAATTATGATTCCCAAGGAGAAAGAGCTAAAACTTATAAAAATATATATGTATATCTGCGATGTTTATCAGTCTTCACTGAAGTTCTACTGTCAGAGGTTCAGTAATAACGCTACACCGATCTTCACTGATCAGGAGCTGCTTACCGTATATCTGTTCTGCGGAGCGTATCAGCGCTATTTTAGCATCAAAGAGATACATACATTCACCAAAGAATATTTGCTTTCCTGGTTCCCTAACCTTCCCTCTTATCAAACATTCAACTATCGGCTGAACCTGATGAGTGAGGCGATTAATGAACTGGTGAAGCATCTCATTACTTTCTTTAAACCAACAGATTGCGATTCTATGATATCACTTATTGACTCCATGCCCATCATTACTTGTGCAGGAAAGAACAAAACCGGAAAAGTGGCTACTGAAATTGCCACTAAAGGATACTGCTCTACAAAGAACATGTATTATTTCGGGCTCAAACTTCACACCTTAGCTTTCCGCAGGGAAGGAACCATTCCATTCCCCGAAATGATCATCTTATCATCGGCAGAGGAGAATGATCTGACTGTTCTTAAAAGAGAAGCCGCTGATAGTCTTATAAACAGATATATATTTGCGGATAAGATATACTCAGACTTCTCGTTCTGGGGAAACAAACAGCAGGAACAAGGGGTAACCATGATGACTCCCGTTAAAGCAATAAAGGGAGAGGAGCCTATTATTACTCAAAGAGAGAAAGCGGGCAGAGACCTGTTTTCAACTGCAGTATCAAAGGTCAGACAACCGATAGAATCTTTTTTCAACTGGCTGAATGAAAAAACAAATATTCAAAGAGCGATGAAAGTCAGATCTACATCTGGACTTTTAGTACATACGATGGGCAAAATTGCCATCGCATTCATTTATCTAATTTTCTAAAACAAGGAATCAGAGTTCAACTACTGATTCGCATTA
>NZ_QTNF01000009.1:0-160800 GCF_003603455.1 Bacteroides sp. AM37-9
GCAAAGATATGGCGGCTAACAACTTATGTCAAGGCGGAAAATAGAATGGTTACATACAATAAAAAGTTTTCTCATTGTTTTTTATTGTTAGATGGTTATTTAATATCTTTTTTTTCTGTTCGTTCGCTTCTGTATTCTTTGGGCGATGTATTGTATAATTTAGTAAATTCCCGGTAGAAATACGACTTGTTGGAGAAGCCTGATTTATACATGATTTCGGTGACGGTGAGCTTGGTAGTCTTTAGCAACCCGGCAGCATATTCCAGGCGGATGGTACGGACAAATTCGCTTGGGGTCTTTTCTGTTAATTCTTTGAGTTTGCGATACAATCCTGCTTTGCTCACTCCTATAAAGTCTGCTAGAGAATCCGGATTCATGGATTCATCGTCAATATTATCTTCAATGAACTTGATAATCTTGTTTAGTAATAGCTCATCTTCTTTGTGCATGGTGATTCCATCTCTTACAATAAGAGAAGAACGGCCCGATTTGAAATACTCTTTCATCAGAGAATATTTATTAATCATATTCTCTACTGCACTCAACACATGCCTTGGATGGAAAGGCTTCGGGATATACAGATCTGTACCATGATTATAAGCATTGATTTGGTCTTCAATAGAGTTTTTGGCAGAGATGTGGATAACAGGAATGTGCATTGTCCGTTCATTAGATTTCAATATGTCTGTCAGTGTAATACCATCTAGTTTAGGCATTAACACATCGCTGATAATGATGTCCGGTTGTTTTTGCTCTACTTCTTTCAGTGCCTCTTCTCCATTGCCAGCTTCGCGAACCTGATAGTAGGGAAGCAGAATATCTTTCAACAGTTCCCGGATATTCTTTTCGTCTTCTACAATCAGTATGGTAATTTCTTTCTGCTTAGGAATGAAAAGCATTTCACTGACCTCTGTTTCTTCTTCTGTAGGCTGACTTTCTTTTTCGGTATTCACGTGCATAGGAGGCAGGGATACATTGAATTCTACATATTCTCCCAAAGTACTTTCTATAGTGATTTCTCCACCTAATAATTCAGTCAGGCTTTTGGTTAGGTTCAGACCCACTCCGGTACTCCCGGCATGCTTCAGCTTACTGCTCTCGAAAATCTTAAAGCGACTGAATATTTCGCTCGTTTGCTTCTCAGTCAATCCCTTACCAGAGTTGCGTATACGGAAATGTAATGTTCCGGTAGTGGCATTCTGTCTTATTTCAGCATGAATATATCCTCCGGACGGTGTATATTTGAATGCGTTAGATAATAAGTTGAATATAATTTTCTCCAGCGAATTCCGGTCTGTAGTAAAAGACGACACTTCTTTACTTTTGAAACTAAAGTCTATTTTATTCTCTTCAGCAATTTCAGTATAGTTGTCTGACACATAATCAACGAGTAGGTGAATATCTACTTTCTCTGCATAGATAGCTGTATGTCCCGATTCTGCTTTCCGAAACTCCATTAGTTCGTTGATGAGTTTCTGCATCCGGTCGGCATTGTTCTTGATGATGTAGATATACCTTTTCGTATAACTGTCAAGGTCTGCTTTTTCCAGCAGATGCTGTGCCGGACCATATATCAGTGTTAGCGGAGTGAAGAACTCATGTGCCACGTTCGTAAAGAAGTTCAACTTCGATTCATGAATACGTTGTTGATTTTGCTTTTCAATATGTTCTAGTAAAATCTGGCGATTCAGTCGGATACGATTCTTGATGACAGACTGTGTTATATAAATAGCAATAGCAATTAAAATAAAATAGATAATAAAGGCAGTAGTACTTAGCCACCAGGGATAGGCGACATCCAGATGAAGAGAGTAGATTTGATTGCTCCATACACGGTCACCATTAGTACATTTTACTTCCAATTTATATTTCCCCGGAGGAAGTTTGGTGATGACGATATTGGGGTTGTTTTCGTTGTAAATCCATTCATCAGCGAAGTCAATAATCCGATAACTAAATTCGCAGTTCTCGTTGTTGATAAAGTCGTGTGTTGTGAACCCTAATGTAAGGTAAGGTTCGTCATAGGCAAGCCGGAGCGTATGATTAAGAATACGCTCGTAAATGTTTTGGCTGGTGTTATTAATTTTTAGACTATTCAAACTTAGAGTAGCAATATGGTCCCGTAAATGTATTTTGTTCTCATCGAAATAGTTCAGCCCACTGACTCCTCCGAAATACAACCATCCTGCTTTATCCTTAAAAATCGCTCCATCGGAAAATTCATCATTTTGTAATCCGTTTCTGGAAGAATAGTTAGTAATCTTTCCCGAAGATAGATTGATAAAAGAGATACCTTGATTGGTACTTGCCCAGATATTACCGTTTTCATCTTTTAGAATACCGTGAATCGTATTGTTGGGCAGTCCGTTATGATCCGTATATTCCATAATAGATGGCGGAATGTCTGCCGGAAACAATCGATTGAGGCCGTAACTGGTGCCTACCCAAATGCTGGCAGAATCTCCTTTGGTCAGATAGAGTATATCGTTGTTGGTTAGGGATAAAGTAGAGTCTATCTCATGAATTTGTTGGAAACATTCGGATGTGATATCGAACTTATTGATTCCGCCGCCTCGTGTGCCTAGCCAAAGTTCATTTTCATTATACCCGGCAATGACCGAATAAATGATGTTATTACTTGGTGAGGAAGGTCCGGGAGATTTATATTGTTTCATTTCTGTCACTTTATAACTTTTTCCTTCCCTTTGCAAGCTTAGTTTGATAAGTCCATAGCCGGAAGTGCCCAACCATAATAGTGAGTCGTTATGAGTGAACAGGATGCTGTATACAGCTTTGAAAGTCGGATATTCAGCAGGAATATTTAACTTCTTTACCTGACTGCTATTAAGTGGAATATAATTGATGCCCGTTCCCTCGGTCCCGATAAATATGTCTCCGGACATATTTTTTCGGATAGTATAGACAGAATTGGAAATCAATCCGTTGTCGGTTGACAGATAAGGTTCGACCTGCCGTTTCTGTTTGTCAAGCAGCAAAATTCCTTCTCCTTTGGTTCCCACGAGTATATTACCATTATCTTCTTCGCAAAAACAACGTACGGGATAATCAGTTTTTATGGTGTGGAATGGAGAACTGTGTTCATAGACTTCCAATACTCCTTGCCCGTCGGTGCCTACCCAGAGTATATTCTGCGAACCGATGTAGATGGTGAAAATGGGTGCTTTCGCTGGTAATTGAGGTAATTCCGTTGAAGTATTATCTTTCAGATTATACCTGATACATCCCCCTTCGATAAAGCTGATGAGAAGATACTCTTTGTGACAGATAACTTGCGAAACCGTTTTATTTTCCGGAATATCTATGCTATTCAGTATGCGGTTGTCCAAAGAAACGGTTAATGTCCGGTCATCGTTAATGATAAGATAATCTTGAGAAAGATAAATGCCGGAAATGAAAGCAGGTTGTTTGATTTCTTTTTTGAACGAGAGTTCGAGATTAGAGCTATGGACAGATAGTTGATAATGTAATAATTGTCCATGTTCTGTGAGGAAGAATACTTGGTCTTTGGCATCAATAACGAAGTTTTTGATGCCATCAGGCAGATTATTTTTCAATGGAACAAAGTCCTGTTTCCGGTCGTCAAAATAGAATAAACCTTGTTCTTTCACATAGCAGATAATGTATTTGCCGGAAGTGATACCCAGTAGGAATGATTTCTCTTGTTTGGGCGGATTGTTCTGCGTACCTAAATAATAAGGAGTAAATTGCTGTGTGGAACGTTTCCACCGGTTGACGCCATAGTCGGTAGATACCCACAATACAGAGTCATTTTGCTCGATAATTTGCCAGACCACATTGTTACTGATAGATCCTGCATTTTTATTATAAGAATAGGTTTTAAAGCTACGTCCGTTGTAGGCATTCAGCCCGTCCCATGTTCCTACCCAAAGCGTATGTTCCGAATCTTCCAGAAAACAATTCACTGAATTATTGGATAACCCGTCTGCATTCGAAATCTGTTTCACTACATTTTGGGAATGTAATAAAACAGGCATCAGGCATGAATAAATAAGGATGCAGATGTAGCGGAAATATGAGTGCTTTCGTAGAATCATGTCGCAAAGATAGAGAGGAAAAATAAGAAAACAAAGATAAAAATATGCTGTACAACACCTGTATACCCTTTTGAGAATATAGTGCACCTTTTCCGTTGTTGTGCAGGGTAGCTTTGTCATCAGAAATAAAAACAACACATATTTATTTAATAATTTGAAAATGGATATTGCAAAACGATTTCATCAAAACCCATTGTTGAAACCCTCCGACCTACAATCAGGAATAGAAGGTATGGAAATCACCTGTTTTCTGAATCCCGGCGTGTTCCGTTTCGACGGAAAAATTTGGTTATTACTGCGAGTGGCCGAACGGCCTGTGCAGAAACAGGGAGTTATTAGTTTTCCCGTATATAATAAAGATGGAAAAATAGAAGTGCTCTCTTTCGATGAGAATGACCCGAAACTGGATGCTTCTGATCCTCGTGTGATAGGATATGCAGGGCAGAATTATCTGACTACTATGTCTTATCTCCGACTGGTGTCGAGTGAAGACGGAATTCACTTCAAGGAAGAACCGGATTATCCTCCTATTTTTGGTAAAGGAGCATTAGAGGCTTTTGGCATTGAAGATTGCCGGGTGGCCACTACTGCCGATGGTTATTATCTTACGTTTACGGAAGTCTCTTCTGTAGCTGTTGGTGTAGGGCTGATTCATACTTATGACTGGAAAAACTATGCTCGTTATGGCATGATTTTCCCTCCTCATAATAAAGATTGCGCGCTGTTTGAAGAGAAAGTGAACGGAAAATATCTTGCACTGCATCGTCCGAGTAGCCCAGAGTTGGGTGGCAACTATATTTGGCTTGCCGAATCACCCGACCGGCTGCATTGGGGCAACCACTGTTGCATTGCAACTACCCGTCCTGATAGTTGGGACTGTGCCCGCGTGGGTGCAGGAGCGGCACCTATTCGTACAGAGGAAGGGTGGTTGGAAATTTATCATGGTGCGGACTATCAAAACCGTTATTGTCTGGGAGCTCTTCTACTTGATTTAAATGATCCTTCAAAGGTAATTGCCCGAAGTAAAGAACCTATCATGGAGCCTGTTGCTCCTTACGAACAAACCGGATTTTTCGGGAATGTAGTTTTCACCAACGGACATTTGGTAGAGGGAGATAAGATAAGGCTTTATTATGGTGCCAGTGATGAAGTAATCTGTGGGGCGGAGTTGTCTATTGCAGAGATTCTCTGTTCATTAAAGTCGTAATATAAATAAGATAGATAATGAATAAACTAAAAAGAGAGTATCAGTTCTTCAAACAGCAAACTTCTAATGTACGGGTCTTGCTGATGACTAATCTTCTTTATGCGCTGGTGCTTCCTGTAGTTGAGATTTTCGTGGGCGCTTATGTGATGCGCCATACCAGTGAACCGGTTTCGGTGGCTTTTTATCAGCTTTTCATATACATTGGTATCATCACTACCTCATTTGTGAATGGTTTCTTGTTGCGACATGTGAGTGTGAAGATTCTGTATGCAGGAGGGATATTAGTTAGTGGATTGTCGATGTTTGCCATGATGTTGGTAAAGTCATTAGGCTTTGTGGAATTGAGTATAGCCGGATTTGTACTTGGAGCTGCATCGGGCTTCTTCTGGACCAATCGCTATCTGCTGACTCTGAATAACACGACAGATGATAGTCGTAACTACTTCTTCGGGCTGGAGTCTTTTTTCTTTTCCATTACTTCGATTACTGTACCTTTATTGATTGGAGCATTTATCAGTCAGATAGATGGCAGAGAAATAATGGGATGCCTGATTGATATTAATGGAGCCTATCGGTTGGTGACGGTTGGAGTAATCATAGTGACTTTGTTTGCTGTAGCCGTTTTATGGCGTGGTAAGTTCGCCAATCCGGTGCAGAAGAATTTTCTGTATTTCCGGTTTTGCACACTTTGGAAAAAAATGTTGTTGCTGGCTTCCCTGAAAGGAATGGTACAGGGATTTCTGGTGACTGCTCCTGCTATTCTGGTTCTGAAGTTAGTAGGTGATGAAGATGTACTGGGTTTAATACAGGGAATCAGTGGTACACTGACAGCTGTTTTGGTTTATGTATTGGGACGAATAACCAAACCTGAAGACCGATCGAAAGTATTTATAGCCGGGCTACTTGTCTTTTTTATCGGTACTCTGTTCAACGGAATCTTGTTTTCAGTCACCGGAGTGATTATCTTTGTCCTCTGTAAGGTGATCTTTCAGCCATTGTTTGACTTACCTTATTACCCTATTATGATGCAAACCATCGATGCAGTAGTAAAAATCGAAAAAAGAAATGAATATACCTATATTTTAAGCCATGAGTTCGGACTATTTCTGGGACGTGCTTTTGGACTAATACTTTTTATGGTACTCGCATTTGTCATATCACAGGATTTTGCATTGAAGTATGCATTGATCCTGGTGGGAGCTTTGCAGTTGATTGCCTATCCATTAGCCCGGAACATCATCAGACAGAATCAAGCTATTCGCTAATATTTCAAAATCGTTAAATCGTCGTTGCAAACGAATGAATTATTATGTTGTACAGCACCTATATACTCTTTTGAGAATATAGTACACTCTATTTTTTGCGGGGTACGATAGTTTTGCCGGCAGAAAAACGATGAACGACCGATTTGGGAAAACTAAAAAAACGACGTATGATAAAACTAAAATCTGTAATCTATTTAATCAGTATGATGACACTAGCCGGATGCTCCGGACAAAAACAGGCATCCGTAGCTGTCGAAGAACAGAGCGGACAATGGATACTCGGCCCTTTTGTCCGCCCGGAAGGGGTGAATCCGGTGATTTCCCCGCAACCGACTACTTTCCAATGCCCGATGCGCAAGCAGCCGGTAAGATGGGAAGAGAGTGACACTTTCAATCCGGCGGCAACCGTCAAGGACGGGAAGATTGTGGTACTCTACCGCGCGGAAGACAACTCGGCGCAAGGCATCGGAAAGAGGACATCCCGCATTGGCTATGCGGAAAGTACGGACGGAGTGACGATGAGCCAAGCGGACGCACCGGTACTCTTTCCTTCCGAAGACGATTTTAAAGAAATAGAATGGGAAGGTGGTTGCGAAGACCCGCGTGTGGCAATGACGGAAGACGGATTGTACGTCATGCTTTATACAGCCTGGAACCGCAATCTTCCCCGCTTGGCGGTGGCTACTTCCAGAGACTTGAAAAACTGGACGAAACACGGACTCGCTTTTGCGAAAGCGTACAACGGGCGTTTTGCCAATATAGCAAGCAAATCGGCTTCTATTGTCACCGGAGTGAAAGACGGCAGACTGGTCATTGAGAAAGTGGCTGGCAAATACTTTATGTACTGGGGAGAGAATGCGGTATGTGCCGCAACTTCCGATAACCTGACCGACTGGGCTCCGGTACTGAACGAAAACAACGAACTAAGGGAGATAGCCAAACCCCGCAACGGATATTTCGACAGCCGCCTGACTGAGTGCGGGCCGCCGGCTATCAAGACAGTGAACGGTATTGTATTATTATACAATGGCAAGAACGGATACAAGGAAGAAAGGGACTCGGCATACCCCGCAGGCGCTTATTGTGCAGGGCAGTTCCTGTTTGACTCCAACGACCCTTATAAAGTACTCGACCGCCTGGATAAACCCTTCTTTGTGCCCGAAGCCGCTTTTGAAAAGAGCGGTCAATACAAGGACGGAACAGTGTTTATCGAAGGGCTGGCTTACTTTAAAAACAAATTATATCTCTATTATGGCTGTGCCGATTCGCAGGTTGCAGTAGCGATATGTGATGATAATATAGATTCGAAACTTAAAACACATAACTAATTTAATCTATGAAACATGTTTGTAAAATGAACACGGTTGTCTTAAAGTCGTTCAATGACCGGCTGAAGATAGCTACTGTTTCAGCTTTAATGGCAGGGACTTTCCTGTGTGTACCGTTTACGGTATATGCGGAAAGCCCTTCGGTATCGGGTATCGAACAGACCGTTCGGAATATCACGGTGAAAGGTGTGGTTGTTGATGCCGGCGGAGAACCGGTTATCGGGGCTTCGGTGCAACTGAAAGGTGCTGCCGGTGTGGGGACGATTACCGATGTGGACGGTAAGTTTACCTTGCCGGTTCCCGCTAATGGAGTGTTACAGATTTCCTATATCGGATACAAAACAGCAGAAGTGCGGGTGAACGGACAAGCCGGACTGAAAGTAACTTTGCAGGAAGATACCGAGACACTGGACGAGGTAGTGGTGGTAGGTTACGGTATTCAGAAAAAAGCTTCCGTGACCGGTTCGGTAGCTGCCATCTCTTCGGACAAGTTGATGGAAGTAAAAGCTCCCAGTGTGACGAATATGCTCGCCGGACGTTTGCCGGGTTTGCGTGCCGTACAGCGTAGCGGTAGCCCCGGTGATGATGGAGCTTCCGTCGATATTCGCGGATATGGAAGCATGCTGGTGATTGTAGACGGTATCGAGCGTGATTATACACAGCTCGACCCGAATGATATCGAGTCCATCTCTATCCTGAAAGATGCCGCCGCAGCGGTCTACGGTTTTAAAGGTTCAAACGGTGTTCTGCTGGTTACTACCAAGAAAGGGACGGAACAGAAGGTAAAGATAGAATATAACGGCTATGTAGGCTTTCAGAAAGTGACCCGCTATCCGGAGATGATGAATGCTTATGAGTATGCCTCTCTTTACAATGAAGCGATTCACAATGCCAACCCGTGGCGCGGAGCTTCCGCTTACTCGCAAGAACAACTGGAAGCTTACCGGAATGGTACGGCAGGTACGGACTGGTGGAGTGAGACGATGCGTAGCACCGCTCCCCAGACTTCACATAACTTGAGCCTGACAGGCGGTACGGAGAAAGTGAAATATTACATGTCTATCGGATATATGGACCAGGGCGGTATCATCCGTTCGGGCGACTGGAATTACCAACGTTACAACGTCCGTTCCAACCTGAGCGTGGAAGTGGCTAAGGGACTGAACGTGGAACTGCGTTTGAGCGGGCGCTTCGACAACCGCAAAAAGCCTTACAATGGCGATAACCTGTTCCGTTCGGCACAAATGGCCATCCCGACTTACTCCATGTATGCCAATGATAACCCGGATTATTGGGGAGCCGTAGGAGATATGGCGAATCCCGTGCATGTTTCCGATTCGGACGACAGTGGTTATGAAGACCGCCTGCGTCGCGAATTTAACAGCTCGTTGGCTATCACCTGGCAACTTCCCTGGGTGAAAGGACTGATGGCAAAAGCATTGGTTGCCTACGACTATACGAACAAGGAATGGAAAACGTGGCGGAAAGACCTCTCGGAATATACGTATGATTATGCGAATGAAGAGTATATAGAGAAAGTGGTTAATACCGCGCATCTGGAATCGAAACTGGAAAACTATGACAAACCGACCTATCAGTTCTCTATGAATTACAACAATACGTTTGCTAAAAAGCATAATATCGGTGCCATGCTCGTATGGGAAATGTATAATGACAAGAAGAACTGGGTGACCGGGACACGTGACTTTGCAATCGGGCTGATTCCTGACCTGGACTATGGGGATAAGACGAACCAGGAAGCTTCCGGTAAGACACAGGAAACAGCTCATGCCGGCTTGGTGGGACGTCTGAACTATGATTTCTCTAACCGTTATCTGGTGGAATTCAATTTCCGCTATGACGGAACCTATAAATTCCGTGCAGGTAATCGTTGGGGATTCTTTCCGGGTGTTTCATTGGGATGGCGTGTTTCCGAAGAAGCTTTTTTCAAGAAACTGTTGCCCGATATGGATAATCTGAAAATCCGTGCTTCGTACGCCAAAGTGGGAGATGAAGGAGATTTCGACGCGTTCCAGTATCTGGATGGATATACGTCTCACGGAAGCTATATCATGGGCAGCAACGGAGTGACTTCGGGCATGACTACGGTAGGTATGGCAAACCCGTGGCTGACCTGGTATGAATCGAAGATAATGAACATCGGCTTTGAGGCGTCTTACCACAGGGGACTGATTTCTGTGGAGTTCGACTGGTTCCGCAGAAACCGTTCCGGTCTGCCTGCCACCCGTGTAGGCTCATTGCCTACTATCTTCGGAGAATCAATGCCGCAGGAGAACCTGAATTCTGATATTAACACCGGATTCGAGATTGTAGTCGGGCATAAGAACCGGATTGGCAATTTCAATTATAATGTGTCGGCCAACTTCTCTACTACCCGGATTAAGTATGATTATGTGGAGCGGGCGGCTTCCACCAATATGTATGACGATTGGCGTAATAACACCAACGGGCGTTACAAGGATATCCGCTGGGGAAAGAAAGTAATCGGGCAGTTTACTTCTTTCGAGGAAATTTTGAACTCACCGGTTCAGGATAAGGACGGTAACCGTTCGCTGATGCCGGGTGATTTGAAATTCGAAGACTACAATGGCGACGGTATTATCGATGATAACGATACGCAACCCCTCGGACACGGTGCCACTCCTCGTATGTACTACGGGCTGAATATGTCCGGAGAATACAAAGGGTTCGACCTGACTGTCTTCTTCCAGGGAGCTGCCGGACACGATATTTATGTTAGCGGGGATATTCTCGACCCGTTTATCCAGCAAGGTTTGGGTAATGGGCTGGCTATCATGACCGACCGCTGGCACCGGGAAGACCCGACCGACCCTTATAGCAAATGGATTCCGGGATATATGCCTGCCGCACGCGTGGCAGGTGTCGCCGATAACCGTTCCAGTAACTCGTGGTCATTGCACAACGCAAGTTACCTGCGCCTGAAAACCTTGGAACTGGGATACACGCTTCCTAAAGTCTTGACAAAAAAGGCGGCTATCGACCGGGTGCGTTTCTATATCAATTGCAATAACCTGCTGACTTTCACCAAGCGTGACGGACTGATGAAGAACGTCGACCCCGAAAGCAATTCCAGTGGAATACGCTATTATCCGCAGATGAAGACGTATAACTTTGGCGTAAATGTAACCTTCTAAAACCAGTAAAGACAATGAATAGGAATTATCTGAAATATATATTGATAGGCGGGGCATCCATCTTCGTATGGACGGGATGCGATGATTATCTGAACCGTGAGAGTACCAGCGGTGTTAACACACCGGATTTGATTTGGCAAAATCCGAAAGCAATCACAGCCGTATTGGCGGATATGTATGACTCGGGACTGAAACTGGATGAGTTTGATGACTGGTATGGAAGCAAGAAAGCGAACCTGGCGAATCAGACCAGCCTCTCGGATGAGGCTACCGCCAGTTATCAGAAGGAGAGCGCATTCGACAAGTCGAACTCTACTTATTCTTATGGCGACTATGTATTCAACGACGACATGGTGACCCGCTACAAGCAAATCCGTATTGTGAATAACTTCCTGCTGAATATTGAGAAAACTTCCGTATTGAGTGAGGATGAGAAAGAAGAACTCGGTGCAGAAGCCCGCTTCATCCGTGCTATGCAGTACTTTGGACTGGTGAAACGTTATGGGGGCGTTCCTTTGCAGACTGTTCCGCAAGAATATACCGCAGGAAATACGGAAGCTCTTTACCAGGCTCGTGATACGGAAGCCGCGACCTATGATTTCATTATCAATGAATGTAAAGCTATCTATGAATCATTGCCGGAAGTACGCAGCAGTGATGCCAAATACCGCGCAAATCGTGGAACGGTGCTTGCCTTGTGGTCACGTGCCGCACTGTATGCCGGTACTATCGCTAAGTATTCCAAAACGCTGACTCTGACAGGCGAGGCTGTTTCCAAAGGATATGTGTATATTCCCGAGACAGAAGCGGAACGTTACTTTGACGAATGTTACACTGCTTCATCGAAGATTCTGGATGAAATGGTTCCCCGTGTGTATAGCTTGTATAAATCGACCGGTACGGAAGCGGAAGAGCTGGCGCAGAACTTTTACAATCTCTTTTCCAAAGCAGTGAATGGGGATAACGGAGAATATATTTTCCAGAAACAGTATAATGTGGCTGCCGGTAAAGGGCATATGTGGGATAAGCTGAATGTTCCTTTCTCTTATCGTGGCGACGGTTGGGGATGCGGCATGTCACCGGTACTGGAAATGGTAGAGGAATTTGAATATATTGACGGTACGGAAGGGAAGCTGAAGATGAAAGACAGCGGTGGAAAAGCTATCAGCTATGATAGCCCGTATGACATCTTTAAGAATAAAGACCCTCGCTTATTAGGTTCGGTTTACCTGCCCGGTGCTGATTATAAAGGATACGGCGGCGGTAAAATCGAATGGATACGCGGTGTCATCAACGGACAGGATGGGATAGGAACCAAGTATGAAGCTTCCGCCCAACCGGATAAGGAGAACAAGGTCGTAATAGACGGACAGACTTATAATACTTCGGGAAAAGACGGTGGCTCGTTAAGTGTAGGCGACGCCAGTAAGACGGGGTTCTATCAGCGTAAATTCCTGGATGAAAGTCTGACGGACTATACGGACATCGACGCAAAACGTTCTTCTACTCCCTGGGTGGTTTTCCGTCTGGCAGAAATCTATCTGAATCGTGCAGAGGCTTGCATGGAATTGAATCAGCACCTAGACGTGGCATTGAAAGATATCAATGAGATTCGCGGCAGGGCAGGCATCAAACTATTGACTGCCGGTAACCTGACGCTGGATAAAGTGCGCCATGAACGGAAAGTGGAACTTGCTTTTGAGAAGCATCGTTACTGGGATTTGAAACGTTGGCGCCTGGCTCATCTGGATGTAAGCAAAGGTGGTTTGACCAATTTCCGCGGCACGGCTCTCTGTCCGTATTACAATGTCAAGAGCGGCAAGTACACCTTTGAAACCGGTGTGCCCGAAAAGAGAAAGCGTCTTTTCCTTGAAAAGAACTACTATACGGTGTTCCGTGCCGAGGACTTGAGTACGAATCCGTTGATGGTACAGAATCCGGGTTACGGTAATTGATACGTCCAATTGTAAGTTTAAAGAAGAAACGATATGAATAAAATAATAAACATAGGATTGACTGCATTATTCGCCTGTTTCGTGGCGGCATGCGAAAATGACATCGATAATTATGATGCACCGAACGGTGGCGTGTATGGCACTATCTATGATAAGGAAACGAATGAACCGGTTCCTATGCCTGTGCCGGGAAGTAGCGGTGTGATGATGAGTTTGTACGAGCAGAATACGGGGGCTACCGCCTCTGTTGATTTCCGTGCCCGCCAGGATGGAACGTTTGAGCATACGAAGGTGTTCAATGGCAGCTATCGTATTCAGGCAAAGGATGGCCCTTTTGTCGGGGTATGTGAGGGATATGTCACCGTAAACGGACAAACGCAGGTTGATTTGTACACAATCCCGTTCTCGCGTATTAGCCTTGATGTGTCTGTATCGGCAGATAATAAGTTGACACTGACCTATGATGCGAAAACATCGAACGAGACATTGCAACTGACGGATGTTTCCGTTATATGGAATTATGCTCCGGGAGTGGATGTGAACAATGCAAACCATGCCACCCTCTCTTCACTGGGGACAAAGGCCAGTGGCACGCACGTCATCGACCTGATGAGTGATACTGAATTTATAGAGAATCATTATAAGATTGTTTCCAACAAGAATAGGGTGTATGTACGTGTTGCGGCTACGGTGACAGCAGAAAGCAAACCGTATGTGAATTACAGCCGGGTAGTGGAAGTAATTGTGAATGATATAAGATAAACGATAAAAAAGAAGGTAACAATGAAATATAAATTCTATTTATTACTGCTACTGTTGGCGGGCGGTTTGTTTGCCGGTTGCAGTTCGGACGATGACGGTGTGACCCCGCCGGACGAAAAGGACGGGGTATTGGTAAAAGTCATGTCTTACAATATATATAGCGGGCAGAAAGCTTATTCCGGGAAAAAGGGAATGGAAGCGATTGCCCAAGTGATTAAAAAGATAAATCCGGACTTGGCAGGTTTGCAGGAGTTTGAGACGAAGACTAACAAGGTGGAGAAAGCGGATATTATCGCCCTGATGAAAGAAGTGACCGGAATGCCTTATGCTTTCTTTGTCAAAACCCGTGATGTGGACGGCGGCGAGTATGGAAACCTGATTCTCTCGAAATATCCGATAAGTGATGAAGTGAATTATGATTTGCCGAGAATAGAGACAGTGGAAGATGTCTACCCGCGTTCGATGGGCGTAGTGAAAACAGAAAAAGATGGAAAGGATTTCTATTTCGGAGTGACGCACCTGTCTCATGTGGGCAACGAAACTAACCGTATCAACCAGACTACAACGATTATCGAAAAGACAAAGGGCTTGGATGAGCCAATGATATTGACTGGTGATTTCAATGCTTTAGCCGACTCCGGCCCGATGAAGATATTGTATGAACGTTTTGAAATCGGTTGCTTGAACGGGAACTATGGACTGACAACGGGAACGCCCGTTCCGGTGAAAGCGATTGATTTCGTATTGTACACTCCGGATGAAGGAATGTCTCCGAAAGCCTATGATGTGCATTATGATGCTTATGTAGAATCAGACCACTTTCCGGTGGTAGCTACGTTTAGTATAAACGATTAACCTAAAAAGACAGAAACATGAAAACATTGATACTTCATTTGAAACGGTTTTCTATCTATTCCCTGATGTTTGCGTCAGTCGGTTTTGCCGCTTGCGAGGATGAGAACCGGCAGGATATGACGCCTGAAATAGGTGAGGGCGAGGCCACTCCCAAAATCACTATGTACACACCGACAGCCGGTGGGAAGTCTACAAGCCTGACTTTATACGGTACGCATTTCGGCACGGATTTGGATAATATCCGCGTGACAGTCAACGGGGTGGACGCCGAAGTGACGGGTGCGTTGGGGAATATTATTACTGCCAATGTACAGAGAGGTTCCGGCTCCGGTCCGGTGAAAGTGTATATCGGTCAGGGAGAAGCTGCGCAAGAACTGACATATAAAACGGAGTTTGAGTATTCTCAGTCTCCTATTGTAAGTACTTATATCGGCAGTTATGTTCCTTCCGCAAAAACGGAGAAGAAAGAGGGGGCCCTCATGGAAGCGGTTCTTTGGAAACCGGGTTCTATCGCTTTCGATAAGGAAGGTGCTTTGTATATCGTGGAAGATGATGACCGTGATATCCGTATCGCGAAAAATAATCAGGTCGCTACTTTCTTACGCGGAGATGGAACCGGTGGAACTGTATTCAGAATGATGAATATCGCTTTCTCATCGGATGGCAATACTTTATTCTTGTCCAATGATGCCAACGCTTCGGGCAATGCGCATATTGCAACAATGCCATGGAGCAATGATACGCATCAGTATGATGCTGCTAATCTGTCTGCAATATGGTCAGTCACTCCCTCTTTGGGAAATGGAGTTACTAATGTAGGTGTGCATCCTGTCACGGGAGAGGTTTTCTCCGTAGCTCATGGAAATGCCATGATTTACAAATATGACCCGGAGCAGAATACGATGGTGGCAACCGGTGTGCAACTTCCCGATGCAGAAGATAAAAATGCGGCGAAAGTAAAAATCCGCTGTATTCTTTTTGACAAGGCAGGAACTACCGTGTATATGAGTTCACAGGAAAAAGATGTGATTTATAAAGGGGATTACGACATGTTGACAGGCGAATTCTCTAATCTCCATATTTGGGTAGGGCAGTATGAGAAAGCAGGTTTTACAGAAGGTCAGGGAAATGAAGCCAAACTGGAAGAGCCTTGCCAGATGGATTTGGATGAAGAGGGAAATATTTATGTAGCAGTCCGCAAAAAGCATCGTATAGCGAAAATCACCCCTGACGGCATGTTGACAAATTACACAGGTACGGGCACTTCCGGTACGACGGACGGTCCGTTGGATAAAGCGCAATTCAACCATCCGGAAGGTGTACAGTTCGGTCCGGACGGAGCATTGTATATTTCAGATTATTGGAATCATAAGATTCGTAAGATAGAAAAGGATTAATTTTGTATCAGGTAGAAAAGATTGTTTTTCAGGATAACATTCACTTATTAATTGGTCGTATATGAATTTTAGAATATGCATTTCATTGTTTCTATTGTGTTGTTTGTTACAACCCTCAACGGCACAGAAACCTGTGACAAAACCGAAAGAGGTCACAGTAAAAGCTATGACTTACAACACGTATAGCGGTCGTAAACAAGGAATTGATAAGATAGCCGAAGTCATTAAAAAAGAGAACCCGGATATCGTTTCACTCCAGGAAATAGAAAGAAACACGGAGATTAACCCTTGGGATACTCCGAAAAAACTGTCGGAACTGACGGGGATGAAATATTATTATTTTGCCCATGCGCTCGATATTCCGACTGGCGGAGATTACGGAAATGTGATTCTTTCCAAATATCCGGTTTCCGAGGAAAAGAGTTTTAAGTTGAGTGTACTGAAAGAAGGCGATTATGTCCGTTCTTTCGGCTATGTGAAAGTTGCGAAGGAAGGCAAAGAATTCTATTTCGCTACGACACATCTGGACCATAAATACGAAGATGCTGCCCGTCTGAAACAGGTTGATGAAATTCTTGCGTGTGTGGAGCAACTGGATAAACCTGTTATCTTGGGGGGAGATTTGAATTCCCGCCGTGGTTCTGCTACCATGGCTGCTTTTCAAAAGTATTTCACCGTAAATTGTTTGAGTGATGGTGCTCCATGGACAGTACCCGTTCCAAGTCCGGCTTACGCATGTGACTGGTTGATTTATGCGCCAAACGAGGCTTTTACGGTGAAGGCGTATAATGTTTGTTATTGGGCGGATAAGGAATCAGACCATTATCCGGTAGTGGCTACTTATCTTATCAAATAAGAGGGTGTTCTGACATGCTTATGATTCTTTTTATATAAACCGAATTCTTGTAAAGCAGCATTATTCTTTTTGTTCTTGATGAACCTTTCGATAAGCAGTAGGAGACATCCCGAAATACTCCTTGAAGCTTTTCCCGAAATAGTTCAATGAACTGAAACCTAGCTGAAAACTAATATCGCTAATGTTGTATTCTTCATTTTTCCGAAGCATTTTAGCGGCAGTTTTCAGCTTTATATTTTGGATAAAGGAATGAGGGGATTCACCTGTAACCTTCTTCATTTTTAGGAATAACTTTGTCCGGCTCAGCCCTAACTCAGCACATAGCAGTGTGACGTTAATATCTCCGCTTCCTTTTTCCAGTCTGGTTTGTACAATTCTTATTATCTGGTCGATAAAATCTTGGTCGAGTTTGTTATCAGTCAGTTGTTCCGCACTGCTGTTTTCTAATGCTCTGTATCGTTCTTGTAATTTTCGTCTGTTATTTAGTAGGTTAATACATTTGGCGATTAGGATTCTGATATTAAAAGGTTTAGTGATATAATCATCAGCCCCGCAATTCAGACCTTTAATATTATGTTCCACACTGCTTAGTGCAGTGAGCAGGATGACCGGTATGTGACTGGTATCAAAGTGAGATTTTATTCTTGCGCAGAGATTTATGCCGGAAATACCGGGCATCATGACGTCTGATAAAATAAGATCCGGTGAGTTTAACTGTGCAATCTTAAATGCCTCTTCACCATTCTTGGCCTCAAAGATTTCAAAAATAGGTTCAAATATCTCTATAAGCAGTTTCCGCAATTCATCATCATCTTCAACGATAAGCAAGGTAGATGAATGGTCGAAGTCCTTTTTTTGCTGTGCGATGAAATCTTCCAGGTTTTCTTTTTCGCTTTCTATGCTTATAGCGTTGTTGATAATTTCCTTGTTCCCTTCATCTTCTATAATAGTGACATTTTTGTCTTCCTTGAAGTGCTCCTTGCCGACGGGTAGTTCAACGATGAACGAACTTCCTTTGTGTTCTTCACTTTCCACTGTTATTTGTCCGTGATGGGCTTTTACGATGTTGAGTGACAGCGATAATCCTATGCCGGTTCCGGTATTGGATAATTCTCTGTTTACGGAGTTATTCACCTGGAAGAAACGTTCAAAGATTCGTCCGGTCATATCTTTGGGGATTCCGATGCCGGAATCGGTGAAAGTTATAATTACAGAAGAATCCGATGAGGTTATTTTTATCTCGACCGTTCCGTTTTCCGGAGTGAACTTGAAAGCATTCGACAGGATATTATTGAATACCTTTTGTAGCTGAACTTCGTCAAACCACGCGTACCGGCTCTTTTGGTCGAACACAAAATTGAAATGTATATTCTTTAATTCGGCATAACTGACGAAAGAATCATATATCTCTTGTGTGAATAGCACTATATCCTGCTGCTTGATTCTTAATGAGAAATTCTCCTTGTTGTATTTCAGGAAATCGAGAAGTTCGTTTATCAAAGCTCCCATTTTGGCAGCCCTGTTGTGTACTTCACGCAAACTATTCTGAATGGTTGGCAATGAATAATTGGACATAAGGATAAGCTCCAGTTGCCCGGATATCAGCGCAATAGGTGTTTTTAACTCATGTGATATGTTCCCGAGAAAACGCATCTTGGATTCGTTTATCGCATCTTTTTGCAGTTTGTCCCGTCTTTCAAGTTCCAGTGAGTTTCTTAGCAATAACTTGGAACGGTAGAAATAGGCGATGCTGACGATGACGGATAATATCAGTAATGTATATAAGAGATAAGCGTACCAGGTGGCATAAACCGGGGGGATAATCGTAATCCCGAGACTGATTTCATTAAGTTCGGCTTCATCCTTAAAAGAGATGTTTCTTACTTTTAACTTATAATCTCCATAAGGTAAGTTCATGTAGTTGATTGATTTCTGGGGATGAAGTTCAATCCAGGTATGGCTATACCCATCCAGTTTATATTGATATTTGGACTGTCCGAGATTAACGAAGTCATTGGTTCCGATTTCGACGGATATGTTATTTTCGTGATGTTTCAGTTTGATGTGGTCCGTTGCGAAAAGAGATTGGGGTAATATCCGTGAAGAATCGTTTGCCGCTACTTCCTTGTTGTTAACGAATAGTTTGGAGAAAAACATCTTAGTAGGCAGACTTTCCGGAAACAGGTTACTTTCGGAAATTATAGCAAGACCGTTTATTCCCCCCATGACGATGCGGTTATCACTGGTTTTCATAATGTCGCCCGGAATCATTGACGGAAGGACGAACTTGTTCTGCGATTTATAATTGTAGCTTCTCTTTGTGTTGAGGTCGATATAGGACAAGCCGTTTGCGCTGGTGACTAGAAGCTGGTGGTCGGATAAGGGATAAACAGCACTCAGATAATCGCTGTCGAGATTACTATTCTTGCTGTTTATCTGTTCGAGCCTGTCCTGAGCCGGATAATAAATAAGAATACCTGCGCCTAATGTTGTAGCTATGATACGATTGTCGTTGTCTTGGATAAGAGATGTTATGGTATTCTTTGAAGAAGCGGTGATTTGGGCTAGATATTTGTCGAGGCTACGTACATAGTTTTGTTTGATGCTGTAGTAACACAGATTATTTCCCCCAATCCACAGGTTGTCCTGGTTGTCTATCATCAATGAATTTACGGCATAGATGTATTTGTCTAGAAGAGATATTTTCTTGATGCTGTAATCTTCCAGATTCATATAATATACACCTGAGAGCGTACCCAGATATAAGATATTTTTGTGGCGGATGATAGCTTGAACGATTTCTGAGCGTTTTGTGTGGTCGGACGGATCAATAGTGAAATGTTTGAATTCTTTTTTGTCAATTGAGTAGCTGCAAAGTCCGCCGAGATGAGTTCCTATCCATATGGTATTGGACGCATCATCATAATACAGAGTCTTGACATTATTGTGAGATATTGTATGATTCTCTTTCGTGTAATATGCATAGTCATTGGTTGCGGGCAGGTAAGACACCAGGCCGCCCCCTTCTGTGCTTATCCATAGACGCCCCGTCCTGTCTTCTATAATTTTGCTGATTACAGGCCCGATTCCGGCGTGTCCCAGTTTCAGATTATTGTATTCGAAAATGTCGGTGTGCGGATTGTAGTAGTCCAGCCCACCGTAGTAAGTGCCGAACCACATCGTGCCTTGGTCGTCCTTCATTATAATCCAGACAGAGAGGTTACTCAATCCCGCACTGCCTTCTTTCTCCAGACCATAAAAACTGATATCACCTGTTTTCGGGTTTATGACGTTCAATCCCAACATGGTTCCTACCCAGATATTTCCATTGTTATCTTCGCATACTGTCCTTACATAGTTACTGGCTAAGGTAGGTTCCGTATATTGGACGATATCTCCCGACGGAGTTAATTTGAATAACCCCTCATTCAGAGTGCCCACCCAGATGTTGTTCCGGCTGTCTTCGTTTATTGATATAATTTCGCTGCGGGTGGTCAGTACTTTCTGCTGCCTGCCTGATGGGTCGATGGAAAATACACCGTCATGTTTGGTTCCGATATATAGCATTTTGTCAGATGCTTCTTTCAATGACGAAATACTCAGGTTATTACTGTCAATTTTGTATTTGGCCTGGCATATTCCTTCCTTATAATTATAGACACTGTCCAGTAAACCGATCCATAGAGAGTTGATGCCGTAGTTGAAAGCGATGGACGGCAATATCTGTGTGTTCGGCTGGCTGAATATGATACGGCTTTCCTCTTTTATCAGGTCATATTCAATGATGCTGTAATCCGTATTGACGTATAAATGCCCTTTCTTGTCTCCACAAATTGTCGGAACAAGGTTGGACTGTATCCAGTTATTTATTCCCATGAAGTTGACAGACTCGATATAATTTCCGTTATACTTCTTCACGCCGTCTTTAGTTCCGATCCACAAGACACCGGACTCATCCTGATAAAGTCCGTTGATGGTTATCTGGGGAAACATTGAATTAAGTGACAAATGCTGAAAGTTTACCGTTTCGGACGCAACGGCGGATGAAATGCACGCAACCAGCATAAATATAATAGCAACCAGTCTGTTATGTTCAGCCATATATTAAAAGCGTTAATTAAGTTTCTATTGTTTTTGGAACTTCCTATATTTAGTTTTGAAATTCATCTTAGGGATTTATATAGTGGGGGACTATTTATTATACATCTTATATCTGATGGCAGGTTCGATAATTACAAATGTATCGTTATTTTTTGAGATAATGAAACAAAAAGCGGTTTGTAACAGGGATATGAACAAAATTGTAGAACCTTTGGTACTTTTTTATCCAATACTGCTTCCCGTAATCTCCTACTTTTGCTCTTGTTGTCAAGCGAAAGCCTTTGGATGAATCTTTTAATTTTTAATATACCCCAAATTATAAGCAAAGAAAATATGAAAAATTATGTGGTGATATGCCTGCTCTCATTTATGGTATCAGGATGTGTAACAACTCCGGAACCTTCTATGGAACACGTTGTCGATTATGCCTTGAATCGGGCGGTAGAACAATATAAGCATATGTACGCTGTCATGGATTCTATTCCGGAGATGTTACCCCGTTCGGTGGATAAAAACGGGGGGCTTGAAACCTCGGACTCTTATTTCTGGACGAGCGGCTTTTATCCCGGAACTCTTTGGTACTTATATGAATATACCGGAGACGAGCAACTAAAGGACATGGCTTCCAGGATGAGTGACAGAGTGGAGATTCAGAAGTATAATAAGGACAATCATGATGTCGGCTTTATGATTAACTGTTCTTTCGGGAATAAATACCGGTTATTGGGTGATACTTCCTGTATTGATATAATTACTACGACCGCCCGGTCGTTATCTACGCGCTATCGTTCAGCCGTAGGATGCACGCGTTCATGGAGTCATCCGGGAACTTTGCATTGGCAGTTTCCCGTAATCATTGATAATATGATGAATCTTGAACTGCTCTGCCGTGCGACAGAGTTCTCAGGTGACAAGAGTTTCTACGATATGGCAATCTCTCATGCTGACAAAACAATGGCGAATCATTTCAGACCGGATTATAGCTGCTATCATGTGGTGAACTATGACACGATAAGTGGAAATGCACTCCAGAAATGTACATGGCAAGGATACGCTGATGAGTCGGTATGGAGCAGGGGACAATCCTGGGCATTATACGGATATACGATGATGTATAGGGAGACGAAACAACCACGCTATCTGGAACAAGCCAGGCATATCGCCCGGTTCCTGATTAACCACCCGAAGATGCCGCAGGATAAGATTCCTTACTGGGACTTTGACGACCCTGGCGTTCCGAATGTCTTGAGAGATGCTTCGGCTGCTGCTATCATGGCGTCTGCCTTGTTGGAGTTGTCGGGCTATGTGGACAAAGCAACCGGGCAAGACTATATCGCTGTTGCTGAAACACAACTTAAAACGTTGGCTTCGGACGAATATCTGGCAAAGCCGGGAGAGAATGCTAATTTTATACTTAAACATAGTGTAGGTTTCTTACCTCAAAACAGTGAAGTAGATGTACCCTTGACTTATGCCGATTATTATTTTGTGGAAGCACTAATGAGATACAGGGCTATGTGTTTGAAAGAATAGAGTTCTTAATTAAAATCATTACTATATGAAAAACAAGTTGATGAAGATGCAGTTTCTATTGTTACTGACGACCGTCGTTGTAGTGCAATCTTTTGCCCAAAGCAATTCTATAAAGATAAACAAGGAACATCCCCGCCTGATTTTATCGAATGCGGATATTGATTTAATGCGTGGAAATGCCCTTTCCGGTATTGAGCCTTGGAAAACAGCTTGGGAGAATCTGAAAAATGAGATCGATGGTTATGCGGATGAAAAATGGAAAACGAAAGTTTATCGGGGGGATGTCAGCATGTCATTTTATAATGCTGCAATACGTGATGGATCAGCGGCTCGTGATTTAGCGATTGGTTATCAGATAACCAAGGATAGGCGTTATGCAGGCAAGGCTATTAGAATCATTGATGAATGGTCCTCACCTAAGGATGTGGCAGGCGCTTATTTTGATCCCGATAAATCCTATCCTAATACCGGAATGTTAGTATCCCGCGGAATATTTGCTTTTTTGTATGCTTATGATTTGCTTTGTGCGGACAATCTGATTGATAAAGATAAGCAAAAGCAATTTAAAGACTGGCTTAGAATATTACTTCCTCATATAAAGGAGGGAGCCAGACGATGGCATGAGAACGACTATTTTGGAAAACAGTACTATCAGAATCACATTGTTGCAGAAGTGGTAGGTCTTATGTCTATCGGTATCATTCTGCGCGACAATGAGCTGGTGAACTATGCATACGATGGAAAAAATAATCCGCGTAATGCAAAGAATGTGATTGAAGGCATGATTCTGATGAATGGACAACCCCCTTACGTTGGTGAGCCAGGTAGTTGGGCCACTCATGATGGAGAAATAATGGACAGGTACAGGCATTTCGTTCTGACTCACCACGGATATACCACAAAACCGAACAGGGCATTGCAATATGTCGGATTATCAACCAATTTGATGATGATAACAGCAGAAATGGGGCGACTGAACGGATTCGACCTTTATAATTACGTAGCACCAGCAGGTGAGAATATTAAGCTTCCTCTGTTATTTTATGCCGATTTCTATATTACAAAAGATGCTTCTATAAAAGGAGGGTTTTATGAGGGGGAGGATTCCTGGATTAATCATAATGACCAGGCTGTTTTCACTTTATGGGAAGTGGCACATGCGCGTTATCCTGAAGAGAAAATCTTTAATGAGGTTTTACGTAAAAATGAACGTGCTTCTCGAAAACTACATTTGTTAGGGCCGGTATTGCTTACTCACGGGCGTTGTATTGAATAAAATTATCTTTAATAATCAATATCTATGAAACAGAAAGACATCAGTAAACGAATATGTTCATTTTATATGATTATATTCATGCTCATGATACCTATATATGGTATTTGGGCGCAGTCACCATTGAATATAAGCGGGAAAGTGGTGGATGGAAACAACGAGCCCATGATTGGAGCTACGGTTCGGATTAAAGGACAACAGACTGGTACTATCACTGATATGGACGGTTTGTTCTCCATAAGGGCTCAAGAGAAAGATGTACTCCTATTTTCGTATATAGGATATGCCCGACAGGAAATGGAAGCATCAAAGGCTAATGGTGCAACCATTATTTTGACAGAAGACGGCAAGGCATTGGAGGAAGTTGTGGTGGTGGGCTACGCCACCCAAAAAAAGGTGAATCTAACTGGTTCGGTATCTACTGTGAATCTGATAGAACAGGCCGAAAGCCGTCCGATGACAAGCCTATCGACCGGTTTGGCAGGATTGAGCTCCGGATTATATGTCAATCAGGGTTCGGCCCGTCCTAATAATGATGGAGCAACATTGCTTGTCAGGGGGCAGGGAACACTGAACAACTCTTCTCCGCTCGTTATAATTGATGGGGCGGAAGGCAATATCAACGAAGTCAATCCGCAGGATGTGGAATCTATTTCCGTGTTGAAAGACGCTTCCTCATCAGCTATTTACGGTTCAAGGGCAGCTAATGGAGTTATTCTTATAACTACCAAGAAAGGTTCGGAGGGTAAGGCATCTATTTCTTACAATGGATATGTTTCATTTCAAAAGCCTTCTAATACAATTAAGACTGTGAATAACTATGCGGATTATATGGAATATTACAATGAGGCGGCATATAATGTTGACCCCACTGCAATGCCTGTATATTCGGAACGGAAAATAGCAGAATGGCGTGTACATCCCAATGAGCCTTATCTATATCCAAACACAAATTGGGCAGATGAAATATTCTCAACCGGGGTATCTACTAACCATAATTTGTCATTCTCGGTTGGAAACCGGAAGTTGAAAGCTTTCGGTTCTGTTGCCTACCTGAACAATCCGGGTATTGTGGAGAATTCGGCCTATGAGAGATTTTCAGCCCGTCTTAATGTGAATGCAGAATTGAAACCTTGGATAACGTTAGGTATGAATATCAGCGGGCTCAAGTCGGATGCTGAGATGGGGTCTAAATATATGAGTTCATTATTTGACAAGATAGCTAATCCGGGTATTGTTTATCGTCATCCCGACGGCAGGTATGGGGCTGTTGAAAATCCGGAAGAGAACCAGCAGGTGCAGAGCCCTCTTTATCATTTGAACATGTATCAGGGAAATATAGAAGTTAATAATATCACTTCCCGGTTTTGGGGAAATATAAAAGTTTTCAAAGGGTTAAATATAGAAGCATCCTATACCTACCGTCGCAATAACACACAAGAAGAAGAAACCCCTGATTATGCTGACCGTTGGAGTTTTCAGACTAATACGATAACGCAACTGGCTGCTGGCAAAACGTATGTGAGGAATAAGAACTGGACAAACACGCATCATGTGGCGGATGTAGTTGCGCGTTTTCAAAAAACATTCTTTGACAAGCTGGATGTAGGAGTGTTGGCAGGCGCCAGTCAGGAGAAAGACAATGTGAAATGGTTTGAAGCTAAGCGCTACGATCTTCTTGCTGATAACCTCTCTGTAATAAATGGTGCTACCGGTGATTCGGAGACTAGCGGGGCGGCAACCGATTGGGTGATGCGTTCTTATTTTGGGCGAATCAATTTGTCATGGGCGGATAAATATCTATTCGAAGGAAACATACGTCGCGACGGCTCTTCCCGTTTCCATAAGAATCACCGATGGGGGACATTCCCTTCATTCTCTTTAGGTTGGCGCATATCAGAGGAGAATTTCCTGAAGTCTGTCAAGTGGATCAATATGATGAAGTTGAGATTTTCGTGGGGAGCGTTGGGTAATAATGCTGTAGATAATTATGAATACCAGTCTGTATACAACAAGGATAATTATATCTTGGGAAATGCTGTCATGCAAGGATTGGCGCAAACACAACTGGCCAATGCGATGGTGTCTTGGGAAACGACCTATGTTACTAATATCGGGCTTGATTTCAATCTCTTCGGTTCGAAACTGGATGGAACGATTGATGTCTTCAATAAAGATACTCGTGATATTCTTATCGACCTTCCGGCACCGTTACTTGTCGGGAATGCGTCCATTCCTACACAAAATGCTGCGAGAGTCAGAAACAAAGGTATCGAGATGAACTTGAAGTGGAATCATAAGATTGGAAAGGTCGATTATTTTGTGGGAGGTAATTTTACCTTCATAGACAATGAAGTGACGCGTTTCAAGGGAGAAGAAAGGTCGATAACGGGAACGAACATGATTCAGGAAGGATATCCTATCAATATCCAATATGTGCTGGCTGTTGACCGTATTCTTCAAACAGATGAAGATATGTTATTTGTCGAGAAGATGATTAAGGATGCGCCTATTGATCCTGCTACCGGGCAACGTGTCAATCCGTTCGCCTCGTATGGAACTCCGCAAAAAGGAGACTTCTTATATAAGGATATCAATGGTGACGGAATCATCGATGACAATGATAAATATGCGGTAGGACATGGCCTCGCTCCCCGCTTCACCTATGGATTCTCATTCGGAGCAGAGTGGAATGGATTCGATTTTGCCTGTTTGTTTCAGGGCAATGCCGGGATAAAAAGATATTGGCAAGATAAGTTCTATAGAGGATGTATTGATTACGGAAGTGTGATAAACAAAGAAATCGCCGAAGGTGCTTGGAGGGAAGGGAGAACCGATGCCAAATATCCGAGATTACTTACGAACTTGGATACAAAGAATACTCAGCCGAGCGATTTTTGGGTGCATAATAAATCGTATTTGCGTTTGAAGAATGTTCAGGTTGGTTATAAACTTCCGAAGAAACTCCTTCAGAGGCTGGATATATCACAGCTTCGCATATATACGAGCTTGGAGAATATGCTGACGTTTACTTCTTACAAAGGTATCGATCCGGAAATAAACGGAACAACTTATCCGACGATGAAACAAATGACGGTGGGTGTAAATGTGGTATTTTAAAAAACTATTATTATGAAAACAACAAAATATATTGTTGCAGCATTTTCCCTGATATTGGGGTTGAGCAGCTGTTATGATTTGGATGTGGCTCCCTACGATAAAGTGGCTCAAGGCAACTATTGGAAAACCGAGGCTGATGCCAAGTCGGGAGTGATGGGAGTATATGCCCAGTTAAAGAATAATGGGGCATATGGATATATGCCGTTATTGGATACTTATTCTGATATTGCTCAGGGGCCTGGCGGCCCGGTTGAGCAAGGGACTTATAACGGTGCCTATGATTTTCTTGTGCAAAACTGGCAAGATACATATGATGGTATTCAACGTGCCAATACGGTTATCAAGAATGTGTCGGGCATGGCAATTGACGAGACGGTAAAGAATCGTATTCTAGGTGAAGCCCGTTTCTTGAGGGCATTGTATTATTTCCATCTGGCAGACTTTTTCGGGGGAGTACCTGTTTACGATGAAAGTTGGGAAGTTTCCGAGTCATTCAATGAAATGTTGTTGCCTCGTAGTTCCAGAGAAGAAGTATGGGCGTTTATCATTAAAGACCTGACATTTGCCGTAACGAATCTTCCTCTCAAATGGGATGCGTCTGATTATGGCAGGGCAACAAAAGGCGCGGCTTATGCTTTGCGTGGAAAGACATATCTGTATATGAAGGATTGGAAGAAGGCGATAGAAGATTTTGAGGAGATTGTTTATAATAAAACCAATCAGTATGGTTATAAATTGTATCCGGATTATTCAGCCCTGTTCACTTCGGCAGGACCGGTTCCGAATGATAATGAAACTATATTTGCCATTCAGAATAAGGGTACTACTGATAATTTGTATGGAATGGCATTGTGCACTTTATATGGAACCCGTGGTTCTTATGGAGGAGGTCGGGCCACCTGTATGCCATCTGTAACATTGGCAGATATATATGAGGAGAAGGATGGTCAGCCGTTCGATTGGAATAATCATATCCCGGGATATAATGAGAATGATGCAGTGAAGAAAAAGGCTTTTCTGGCCACGTTGAACTCCTCGAAGCAAAAACTGGAAACCATACCGGATACGGCATTATTAGGTAATATCTATAGGGGTAGGGATCCGAGAATGATGCAATCCCTGATAGTTCCGTATTCTTATTATAATGGCTATATTGTAGGAACGGGAGCTAAGAGACAGTTGTATGCCATTGCAGCAGGAACAACCGTAGCTAATGGTTTTATACAGAATGACAGGGGATGGAATGTTTATTTTTACCGTAAGTTTGTTCCTATTGAAGACATGGGAGGAGCAATTACGAATCGTAATCATACTCCTATTAATTTCCCCGTCATTCGTTTCGCAGATGTATTGTTAATGTTGGCAGAGGCTTATAATGAGGATAATCAACTGGAAAAGGCTATCGTTGAATTGAATAAGGTACGAAACAGACAGTCTACCAAAATGCCGGGGCTGAATAGTGGTCCGGCATGGTTACAAGTAACCGAAAAGGAAGAAATGTTCGAACGTATTATGAAGGAACGTGCGGTAGAACTTATCGGTGAAGGGCATCGCTTCAGTGACTTGAGGCGTTGGGGGCTAGCTGTGCAATACTTGAACAATCGGCAAGAGAAAGATTTTACTGGAGAAGTTCGTTTCACACGCAAGTTTACCGACAGGGATTATTTATGGCCTATCCCCAGTGAAGAGATTCAACGAAATCCGGCTTTGAAACCGAATAATCCGGGTTGGTGAATTTAGTCTTAGTTGCAAACAAATTGAGTAAACGATGAAAAGAGAAGCATTTAAAATGTATCTGAAAGCCGGATCTGAAAAAGAGTATCAAAAACGGCATAGTGAAATATGGCCTGAGTTAGTAAAGCTTTTGAAAGCTAACGGTGTCTCTGACTATTCTATATTTTGGGATAAAGAAACGAATATATTGTATGCTGTGCAAAAAAATAACGGTGCAGGTTCACAAGATATGGGAGAGAATGAGATTGTGAAACGATGGTGGGATTATATGGCGGATATAATGGAAGTCAATCCGGACAATTCACCGGTAAGCATTTCATTGGAAGAAGTATTTTATATGGAGTAGGAATGTAAACAATCAAAATGAAATAGATTATGAAAATAGAATATAAGCATTCAATCATTCTGACATTGTTGCTAATGGCACAGATGCTTTTAGCATGCAATGATGATGCAAAAAATACGGAAATATCTATGGTGTCGGATAGTTCTGTCAAGATAGGATATGTGGGTGGGAAAGAATTGATTAAATTTATTTGCTATGATAAATGGACTATCTCGTCAGATGTGGGATGGATAAAATTTGAGAGCCCGACAGAAGGGAATGGGAACGCTATTATCAGAATCAGTGTAGATAAAAACACATCAGAGAAGGAGCGTATCGGCCAACTTTCAATTACTTGCGGAAGTAATGCCGAAATAATAAAGGTAGTACAATCTATAAAAACGATTAATATTGAGCATAGGCATCCTTCTCTGCTTTATACAAAAGAAGAATTGCTGAATATTAAAAGTATGATTGAGGAAAATCGTTCAGCGGACATAACCCGGACTTACAATAACTTGATGAGTCGTTGTAATAAAGCTCTTACTTATACAGCTAATCCTTATACGGGACAAGATCCCGCCCAGTTTATTACAGCTATTTATACTCCCGGGTCAAACTCACGGGATTTAGCTATGGCCTATTGGTTCACACAAGATAAGAAGTACGCTCAAAAATCAATTGAGATTATAAAGGCTTGGGCTGAAGCATGCCGGAACATCACCTATGTGGCGGATGCGGGTAGTGCCATGTATCTCACCAGAGGAATGTATCCAATGTTCTGTGCTTATGATATGTTGTTGACTGAGAATGTCATGGATGAAGAGACGAAGAAGATTATAACCGATTGGTTCCAAGTAATCTATAAAGAGGGAATGAATAGTCTGGAGAAATGGGAGAATAATGATTATTTTAATAAGCAGTATTATCAGAATCATGTCGTAGCCCATACGATGGGGTTCTTGATGCTCGGGCTGGTAACAGACAATGATGAATTGATTCAGTTTGCCATAGATGATCCATCGAATCCGAGGGATGTATATGAATTATTGGCCGGATGTATATTTATGGATGGCGATACTCCTTGTCCAAGAGAAAAGGCAGGAGCTCCGCTCCCTGTGAAAGGTGAAATCTACGACCGCTATCGTCATGATACGGCACCGTTGAAAGGGCTGCAATATACTCATTTAACGCTGACATTGTTGTCTGTGAATGCGAGGATGTGTTATAATAATGGTCTGGATTTATTTGCATACACAGCTCCGACTGGAGAAAACTTGCGTTATTCTTTCGAATATTATAGCGATTATTACAGGATGATGGACTCGTGCATCAAAGGTGGATACTATTGCGGTGAAACCGAGCGTATTGCAAAAGCCGGGGACAATCCGGGTATGTATGAAATGGGATTCCGGTATTATCCGGATAGCGAACCTGTTAAGCAATTGATAAATTCTGGTGTCTTCAACAGAGAATCATCTTATATGGATTTGTTGGGATACACCCGCTTTCTTTCAGTAGTAATTGATAACTAATTTAAAAGCGATAGATTATGAAAGAACATATTTCATGCCATTTGAGCCAATCATTCAAGATAGCTGGTACGTATATATGGCTTTTGCTTTTGGCCATCAGTTTGTTACAGTCTTGTGATGACAATGATGAAGTGAAAAACAAACCGACTCTTTATATAATAACGGAGCCTATAGACGGATTGAGTACGTATGGTGGAGCTGTACAAGTAGAATTTCTTTGTAATCTGGATTGGAAAGCATCTACGGATGCATCCTGGATTACATTGGATGAAACAAGCGGTAGCCAAAGCGCCACGATAGATGCCCGGATTGCAAAGAATGAAGAAGGAGCAGACAGGACAGGAACTATTACCCTTGTTGCCGGTGAATTGAAGAAAACGTTAAGTATCACTCAGAAATATAGGGATACTTCAACTCCTCAATTGGAGATTACTACTAAGAATCCTGTCAAATTAGGCTTCGAAGGAGGTGTCCAGGCTATATCCTTTGTTTGTAATGTAAGATGGGAAGCTTCCGTCGATGTGGACTGGATTTCTTTCAGTAATGCGACTTCTGGATTGGAAGACGGCACACTGGATTTTGTAGTAGACGCGAATGAAGGAGATGAAATTCGAGAAGGAATAATCACCATTGTAGCCCAAGGATTAATCAAAACGGTAGAAATCGTACAGCAGACCGAAGCTATGGGTGGTGTGAATTTACTGGACACTCCGGAAGAAGATTACAGCTTCGAAAGAATCACTACCAACAAGTTTTGGCCTGCTTTGGGAGAATGGGGTGGCTCGAATACGGAAGGTATTGGTAAATTTGGAGCTAACAATACCGCTATCAGGGTTTCAGCAGGTTCTCCTACACCTCGCACCGGGGCGTCATATTTATTCTTACGTATGCGCGATAACGAGCAAGCAACTTCCTTGAATTGGTTATGGAGAAAACTAAGTGGATTGATACCCGGTAAATCGTATACATTCTCTTTCTGGTATAAAACTCCGCCGGAAAAAGATATGGTACAGACTGGGAATATCAGGTTGGGAGCCGTTGTTGATGCTGCTGATATATCGAATTTGTCCAATCCATTGGCACCGGAAGTAACTTTTGGATATGTTGCCGCCTCTGATGGAGTCTTGAGTAGTTCCGATGAGCATAAAAAAGTATCTTATACATTTACTATGCCTGTCGGAAAGACAGAAGTGTATATTGTCTGGAGAAGAAATGGACATCAGCAGCCATTCTTAGATGATATGAGTTTGGTACTGAACCCATAGGAATCTTATAGTACGGAGTGGAAGATGAAAAAGATGATTCTTGGTTTGTTCTTTTTGCTGTGCCCCTGTTGGATAGTATGGGGGCAGCAAAACGAGCAACAAAAGCGATTCGATATATTATCAGAGAAACCGGCACAACTGGTTTTTGAAGATAATTTCCGACATGCATGGTCGGAGAAATGGCATCTGGATGGAGAAAATGCCAAGATAATCCAGAAAGACGGGCGACTGGAAATGTATGCAGGCGGAAGAGCTTATGTAGATGCCGATCACTTGGTATTGTGGACAAAAGAGGAATTCAAAGGGAACTTGAAAATAGAATATGATTTTACGAGGCTGGATTCTTCCGGGTATTATTGTGTGAATATACTCTATATTCAGGCGCAAGGGGCAGGAAGAAAACCATTTGTTAAAGATATATTCAAGTGGAATGAACTCCGTAAGGTTCCCCGGATGAGTATGTATTTCAATAATATGGATACTTATCATATTAGTTATGCAGTAACAGGAGTTGCATCAGAAGATAAGCCTGAATATATTCGTGCTCGTCGGTATATGCCTCAGTGGGAGAAGGGACTTGAAGGAACGGAACTGAAGCCTGAATATTTGAATACGGGTCTGTTTAAGATTGGAGTCACTTATCATCTGACTTTCATAAAATATGAAACGAATTTGTATATGAATGTGAAGGGAGATGGCCAAGATAAGACTTTTTACTTTGATGCTTCTGCCTTTCCAAAGATAGATAAAGGGCGAGTGGGTTTAAGACAAATGTATACTCGTAATTCAAAGTATGCAAATTTTAGAGTTTATCAGTTGGATAAATGATACTTGTAGCTATCTTTGATGATATGAGTTTGGTGATAAGTCTGTAAATTTAGCCTGAATTTAATATAAAACAAGATGAAAATGCTAGCACAGATCTTGTTGACTTTCTTGGCAACTGGGTAGAAGTGGAAGAGAAAGCCCGTTTCGGTGAGGTTGGTTCTTATGAAGTAACCATCACGCGGTATTTTTCGTTGGTATTGAAGTTGTACCAAACCCCTTCCGGGAAATAAACTTTCCGTGATTTCTTATTCTCATACAGGGGAGTGACCATCAGGTCGCTCCCGATCATATATTGGTCACTGATAGTGCGCAAGCGTTCATTTATAAAGGTAAGGAATCAGCTCCATATGAAGGTTAATCAGCGTGCGGACATACTCTTCATATTGCTTTGCTTCCGGCAGAAACTCGCCTCGTTCATTCTTGCCGCGGTCAAATTGTAGTCAGGGGGCGTATTGCAGGTACCATGCGTTGACCATTGCTTGCGGAGAAAGAATCACCGTCTGCAGGCGATGAAAGAAATCCTCGGCAGAGTAAGGTTCCAGTGCTTTCAATCTCCCCCTTTTGCAGTTTGATAACTTCCGGAGCAATTTCTTTTTGGGCAGATACTTGTGTGGCAGACAGGAGTCCCGCTGTCATTATAAAAAGATAAATGAATAGTTTCTTCATAGTCATTAATCTATTATTTTATTTATATATGACTTTTTACGTAGCTTTTTCCACTAAGTAAGGCTATAAACATAAGTAAAAATTGTGAGATTTCTTATCAAGATTTCGTAATATTGCATTTTATTAGAAATACTGAAATAAATAAGATCATGAAAAAGATTTGCCTTCTTCTCTTTTTGCTTTGTGCTTGCATTGCTCAAGCACAAAATGCTTATCGCACAAACAAAGATATATCTTATGTCTCTGGCTCCGAAACGGACACCTATCGTCTGGAACGTTGTAAACTGGATATTTATTATCCTGAAAACAAGAAGGATTTCTCAACTATTGTCTGGTTTCACGGTGGTGGTATGGAAGGTGGAAATAAATTTATTCCCAAAGAATTGAGAGAACAAGGGTTTGCAGTAGTGGCGGTGAATTACCGTTTGAGTCCGAAAGCAAAGAATCCGGCTTACATCGAAGATGCGGCTGAAGCTGTGGCATGGGTTTTCAAGAATATTGAGAAGTATGGTGGTCGTAAGGATCACATTTTTGTTTCCGGTCATTCTGCGGGAGGCTATCTTTCGTTGATTCTGGCAATGGATAAAAAGTACATGGCAGCATACGGAGCAGATGCCGATAGTGTAGCTGCTTATCTTCCGGTGAGTGGTCAGACGGTGACACATTTCACTATTCGTAAGGAACGCGGTTTGCCTGACGGTATTCCGGTGGTTGATGAGTATGCTCCGGTAAATAAGGCCCGCAAGGAAACTGCTCCTCTCGTGTTGATTACGGGAGATAAACATTTGGAGATGGCGGCAAGATATGAAGAAAATGCGTTGTTAGAAGCTGTCTTGAAAAGTATAGGTAACAAGAAGGTGACTTTGTATGAAATGCAAGGATTCGATCATGGTCAGGTACTCGGCCCGGCATGTTGTCTGATTGCAGATTATGTGAAGAGATTCAAATGATATATTGTTCTGGCAAGAAGTCAGATATATGTGGTATGAATTTACCACATATATGGTATTTACCCTGAACAGAATCCGCACTATCTTTGTCATATATTAAAACAAGAGAAATTTAAAACAGATATATATGGAAAAGATAGCAAGAAAATTGACGGATTTGGTAGGTAACACTCCGTTATTGGAACTTAGTAACTATAATACAAGTAACGACCTGAAAGCTCGTCTGATTGTAAAGATTGAATCTTTCAATCCGGCAGGAAGCGTGAAGGACCGCATAGCATTGGCTATGATTGAGGATGCAGAAACGAAAGGAATTTTGCATCCCGGAGCAACTATCATTGAACCGACCAGCGGGAATACCGGCGTGGGATTGGCTTTTGTTTCGGCAGCTAAAGGCTATAAGTTAATTTTGACGATGCCCGATACCATGAGCATCGAACGGCGTAATCTTCTGAAAGCTTTAGGTGCGGAATTAGTATTGACTCCTGGTGCAGATGGTATGAAAGGAGCCATTGCCAAAGCTGAAGAACTGAAAGCGGTCACTCCGGGAGCTGTCATCTTACAACAATTTGAGAATCCTGCTAACCCCGCCATGCATTTACGGACTACCGGTCTGGAAATATGGAGAGATACCGAGGGGAAAGTCGATATCTTTGTGGCCGGAGTAGGTACTGGCGGGACAGTTAGCGGTGTAGGGGAAGCGCTGAAGATGCGTGATCCGAGTATAAAGATCGTGGCAGTAGAACCTTCTGATTCTCCGGTACTCTCGGGAGGAAAACCAGGTCCGCATAAGATTCAGGGAATCGGTGCAGGGTTTGTTCCTAAAACGTACAAGGCTTCTATCGTAGATGAGATTATTCAGGTGCAGAATGACGATGCCATTCGTACGAGTCGTGAATTAGCCAAACAGGAAGGTTTGTTGGTAGGCATATCTTCAGGCGCAGCCGTATATGCTGCTACGGAACTGGCGAAGCGACCGGAAAATGCAGGGAAAATGATTGTTGCATTATTACCCGATACAGGTGAACGTTATTTGTCTACCATTTTGTATGCTTTTGAGGAATATCCTTTGTAATAATGCCGCTTTCCTTCAGATAAAAACAACCGCTCCTTTGGGCTCAAACGATTGTCTTTTTGTTGTAGACATACGGTCGTTTGGATCAAGAGGAGCGGTTGTTTAAATTTGGTTGAACAGCCGTTTGAGGCTGTTCAGCCGGTTAGATGATAATTTGAGTTCACCACAAAGTAACGCAGTGTCTCATAGAGTTATTGTCGGGAGTGTATACATTAATAATGCACATTTACTTATAAATACCTACTTATAAATGCCTACTTATAAGTAATAGTCACTACTTGATTTCCGCATTGCATACGGAAATCCCCTTGTTCCAGTACCCATTGCCCGTCAGAATTGACAAAAGCCAAGTCGCTGCCTTTGATGGATAGAGTGACAGTTTGGGTTTCGCCCGGTTGTAGTTCCACCTTTTTGAAGGCTCGTAACCGACGGTTTTCGGGAGTAAGCGAAGCCACAAGATCACTGCTGAATAGCATGACAACTTCTTTTCCGGCATATTTACCGGTATTGGTTACGTCTATGGAAAAGTGCAAATCATCTCCTGCGGTAAACGAAGATTTGTCCGTTTGGAAGTTGCTGTATTCGAAAGTGGTGTAGCTCAATCCGTATCCGAAAGGCCATTGAACGGAGACTACTGCATTGTAGTCGTAAGCTCCTTCCATTTTGTCCATCTCTTCACTCACCCGATAATCGTAGGTAGTCAGTGCTGCTTCGTGTCGCGGATATGTGTAAGGCATCTTGGCACTGGGGTTCACGTCTCCTGCCAGAATGTTCGCTAATGCATCGCCACCATAGTTTCCGGGTAATAGAATGTCAATAACAGCATCAGCCAATGGCTCCAGGTCGTTGATAATGCGGGGACGACCCTCATTGAGTATCAGGATGATCGGTTTTCCTGTCGTGGCAAGTGCCTTTACCAGTTTGCTTTGGTTGGCAGAGATGGTAAGCTCGGAAAGATTACCGGGTGTTTCGCAATATGAATTTTCACCGATGCAGGCGATAATGATATCCACGTTGCGGGCGGCGGCCACAGCTTTCTCAATCTCCGGTTCATTTTCTTCCATGTAAGCACCTTCGGGTTTGTAGGTTACGCCCTGTTCCAGACGGACATGATCGGCTCCGAATTTGTTGCAGATTGCTTCGTAAATGGTGTTATATTTGTCGGCAAATCTATCGGTCAGATGTCCTTGCCACGAATAGCTCCAACCGCCGTTCAAGCAACGCATAGAGTTGGCGTTCGGACCGGTTACCAGTAGCTTTTTCCCTTGAGGAAGCGGAAGAATATTATCTTTATTTTTTAGCAATACTTCCGATTCTTCGGCTGCATGAAGTGCGATAAGTGCATGCTCCTTGCTGCCGAAGAGAGGATAATCTTTCAATAAAGTGTTCGGATGATCGAACAGACCCAAACGGAATTTAAGTCTAAGCACCCGGCGGACGGCATCGTCAATACGGCTCATGGGTATTTTCTTCTCTTGCACTAACTCTTTTAGTAGTGTACAATAATTGAGATCATACGGTTCCATAGCCATGTCTATACCTGCATTGATTGCCATTTCGATGGCTTCTTTTTTGTTTGCCGCCACATGTTCGCGGGTATAAAGATTGTTGATGTCCGCCCAGTCGGTGATTAACATTCCGTCCCATCCCAAGTCTTCTTTCAGCCATTGTGTAAGGAGTTCGCGGTCGGCGTGCACAGGCTTTCCGTTGATGGAACCACTGTTGACCATTATAGTCAGTGCACCAGCTTCCACACAAGCCTTGAACGGTGCAAAACATTTCTCACGCAGTTCGGAAACCGATATATAAGCCGGTGTGCGGTCTTTACCGGTACGTGGCATGCTGTATCCCATGTAATGTTTCACGGAGGTGGCGATTCGGTCGGCGGGAATATGGTTAGGATCATCTCCTTGGAAGCCTCGGACGGCAGTGCTGCCCATAATGGCATTGACTAAACAGTCTTCTCCATAATTCTCCCATACACGCGGCCAACGGGGATCACGTGCCATATCGACGGTGGGGGAGTATGTCCAGGGACAATTGCTAGCCCTTGTTTCATAAGCCGTTACACGTGCTGCTTCGTAGGTCAAATCCGGATTGAAGGCAGCACCCATATTGATATTTTGAGGGAAGAGCGTGCCGCCCAATGTATAGGTAGTACCATGATTCTGATCCAGGCCGTAGATACATGGAATACCAATCTCCGTCATCGACAGTTCTTGTATTCGACTGATAATCTCGTTCCACTTTTCAGGGCTTTGTGCTACCGGGCCGGGGGCATTGAGGAACGAACCTACCTTATATTCAGCAATCGCTTTATGGAGTTTTGCCTCGTCCAATTGGAATTCTCCATTTATCGTCTCTCCTAATACATCAATAGCAAGCTCGGTCATTTGCCCTATCTTGGCGTCAAGGTCCATCTTTGATAGAAGCTCTTCCACTTGTTGTTCTATTTTTGCGTCTTCAGGAATGGCAGTGGGAACTGCCTGTTTGGAACAGGCAGTCATTGCGATAGATGCGGTCATTAATATAATATTTCTTAGTTTCATTATGATTTGTTTTTAAGTAGCATCGTTTATGTAATCTGTCATTCAGAGGGATTTAACCCGAAGAATGACAGATACTTATGGTATGAATGATTTTTAAACTTACTTAGGAACATTATTTCACGGTTACCAGGTCTACATAATAGCCATGACCCGTACATAAGAATCCGTCTTCAGTTTGAATCTTATTCAGTATCTCTTGTGTCAGTACCAGTGTGTATTCACCGTTTTCCGTAAATTCTATCTTATCTGCCAGGCCAGTCCACCAACCTGTGGCAAGTTGCATCTGATGATATTCGGCAGTTGGTTCTATGGAGTAGACTACTTTCAGTGTTGATCCGGCTGTGATACCGGCAAACACATCTTTTGGAATCAGACCGAAACTCTTGTTGGGGTCACCGTCCGGCTTATCCCACGAAACGTAATGGTGTCCTGACCAAAGCGTTATTTCGGTAGATACGGTCACAGTCTGTTCGGTAGTCGTAGCATTATCGTTTAAGAACTGCACAGCCTCTCCGCTACGGGTTTTGCCTGTCAGCGTATAGCTTCCATCAGACAAATCCGGACAAGTCAGCGTAACTTCCGTAGAAGATTGATTGCTGAATTGAGACACCGTCTGTCCGCCGATAGTTAGAGAAGCGATGTTTTCAAGATTGATACCGGAAATGGTCCAGTCCACGTTGGCAGTAGCCCGGTTAGCACCTGAAATGACAAGGGAAGCATTGGTCACTTTCACCATGTCGGCTCCATATTCATTGCCGGCGGCATCTTGCAGAACGATACGGTAATCGCCTTCGCTTACGCCTGTCGGAACGATGTATTCCAGATAGTTCTCGTCTTCCGATTCAACATAAGTAGGATCGGTGATTGTGTTTCCTCCCAAGAGGATGGCTGTTACGTTCTGTAAATTACTGCCATATAAACGGGCAGTCTTACCGGGAGATACAATTCTCTCAAAGGCTACTTCTTTAGATTGAGGGTCATCAGCCAACGGATTGACCACCACTAATCCTTCACGGGAAGTCTTCTTCCCTTTCACAGTTTCTACTTCTATTTTCAAATTATACGTACCGGCTTTCAGACTACGGTTGATTTCTTTGTCGGAGTCGGTACCCGATTCCACTTCCTGCCCATCAATGAACCAGGTTACTGTGGTGTAATCTTTCGGAGTCACGGTCAGCGCGATGGATAAGTTCGCATCCCGGCTGATGTTGGCGAATGTAGCCAATTGGCCGTTCGTTCTGTCAGGGAATACCGGGGCAAGGATATGCGGATCATCATTTTCCGTCACCGTAGCGAACGGCTCTTCCTCGGTGCATGCAGTAAATGTGGAGCCTACAGCGAGTAGGGCAAATAGTGCAATATATATCTTTTTCATAATGGATGATTGTTTAATAGTTAGTTTTCAGTATCCCACCACAGAAGGCTGTGCCAATTATCTGTTCCTCCCATGCGCTCGATGGCTTCATTGTAGCTTTTCTTATTATAGGAAGATTCCAATACAGGATAGCAGAGACGTACCGGAATTTCCGTTCCACCGGTGAGATATTGTCCGAACCCATATTCTGCCGGTGATTTCAACTTCGGATAACCGGAACGACGCACGTTTGCCCAACATTCGGCAGGATTGGTGAAGTGAAGAATCCAGGCCTGTGTATTGATAGCTTCAAGTTTCTGATTGTCCGTATGTCCGAACGTCCCTCTACCTTGAATGAATGCATCAAACTCTGCATCAGTAGTAGCCGTGCAACCGTAGTTGTCTGTCAGGAAATCCATAGCTGCACGCACTCCTTGCTTGTAAAGATCTTCTGCTGACACACTGCCGACATTCCATTTTTTCACAGTAGCTTCTGCCATCAGGAACTTCACTTCTGCAGAGGTCATCACTACGCCCGGATTGTCGCTTTTTAGGAAATTATTGGCAAGTTTGGGTTCCACTTCACGAGCCATGGTTGCTGTAACAGAAGGGTTGTTAACGGCTAATTCCTTACAAATATCGCTGTCGTATCCTGTAGGCCATGGCTCCCACGAGTAGGCACCCGGGTTGCGCGGACTGAAATCAATCCCTTTTTCAATCATCTCCTGGGTGATGTCGACACGATTGTCGGGACTGGTGGCACTCATCAGCCCGTCATAATAACAACGGGAAATTTTGAATGTACGAGGGTCACCGGATTGGCGTAGCTGATTAAAGAAAGTGGAGCAGAGGTAACTTGGATTATTAGCGGGGTCGTTGCCGAACAATAACTGTGACAATGAATTTCCGCGATAATCAGAGTAAGCTTCTTGTCCGAAACTAAATGCGATTGTCATGTATTTGATGAGCGCATCGCTTGAGGCGTCCGTTATCACACCCCCATTGGCAACCAAAGCATTTTCAAATTCCGTTTGTGCCTTTGTAGGATTGACATTGGAGATTCGCATGGCAAAACGTAGGCGAAGCGAGTTTGCCAGTTGTTGCCATTTAGTTACGTCACCGGCATAGATGAGGTCACCTGTCACTTTATCTTTGGTCGGATCGATTTTATTGACGGCATCTTCCAGCTCCAGAAAGAAAGCGTTGTAAATATCTTCCTGTTTGTCATACTTCGGATTGAACTTTCCTTCGAGGAATCCCAGGCCGGCTTCACTGAAAGGAGCGTCTCCGTAAGTGTCGGTGATGATAGACATAAGATAAACCCGATAAATGCGGAGCACAGAGTTGATGTTCACTTTCTCTGCATCTTCGGCTGTGCGATATTGAGCATCAATGATATTCTTCAGGGATTGAGTGTAGAACGATGTCCAGATACGGCTCATTTCATTATTGTCTAGCGTATGGCGTCCGCCGTAGTTGGTGGTGTTCCAACATCCCATCAGTTGTTGGGTGAATGCATAATGGTAGTTACGGTAGATTTCCATCATACTAAGGTCTCCGTACGTTTGCAGTTGGGCAGTGGTGAGCTGCGCATTCGGGTCGATGGTAGCGGCCTTGGAAGGGTCGGTATTCATGTTTTCCATGTATTCATCGCTGCAAGAAGCGAAAAACAGGGCACATGCCATCGTGATGATTGTGATGTATTTAGATTGTCTCATGATATATCTTTTTAGAATTTCACATTTACATTAAAACCATAGCTTCTGCGTGAAGGCAACGAACCGTATTCAAGTCCCATACCGGTGGTATTGTTGTAGTTGGAATCCGGGTCGATATTCGGGATATTCTTCCATACGATGAACGGATTGCGGGCAACGAACGAAACGGTCAGTCCGCTTACTACATTCTTCAGCCAGGATTTGGGTACATTATAACTCAACGTCAGCTCACGGCATTTTACGTATGAGTTGTCGTAAATAAACATAGAAGGTGCATTACGGCAAACGCTCATCCAGTAGTCTTCCGGATTGATGTAGATGTCGTTGGGGCGATACGTTCCATCACCGTTGTCGATGACACCTGGAGCAACGAATCCGCCTGTCGGCTTCCAGTTATCGGCTCCTTTCGCAATGCCGGCTGCCAATCTTTCTTCTTCCGAGCGATACCAGGCGTCGCGTCCTGCCAATGTCTCCGGACTTTTACCCGATTCGTAAGCAGCACGGGCAGACATAGAATAGAGGTCGGCGCCTACTTTCACATCAAATACCGCTACCAGCGAAAGATTCTTGTAGGTAAAGTTGGTAAGCAATCCACCTGTCCAGTCCCAAGAGGCATTACCCAATACGTGGTTGCTCTTGTCATATTGCGGCAGACCGGTTTGCGGGTCAATCAGAATATCTCCCTTTTCGTTCCGTTGGAAGTCCGGGCCTACAATAGAACCAAAGTTCTCGCCTACCTTAGCGGCCACCTGAACGTCGAGCCAAGATGCTTTTTCCAGTTCAAACATATCCGATTCGCCATCCAGTTCTTTTACCTTGTTGCTGTTTTTGGAGAAGTTCAGATTAATGTCCCAGGAAAAATCGCGTGTTTGAATCGGTCGTGTGCTAAGGGCAATTTCAATACCTTTGTTTTCTATCTTGCCGGCATTAATCAAGCGATAGTTATAACCGGTTGTCCAGGAACTTGCCATTCCCATAATTTGGTTTTTACTGATTTGCGAATAGTAGGTGAAATCCAGTCCGATACGGTTCTTTAGGAATTTCAATTCCAATCCCATTTCCACGGAGTTTGTTTTGGTTGGTTTCAAGTTTTTGTTGGGGATGGTTCCGTTATCGATATATCCGATGGTATATCCGGGATAAGCATATTTGGATTTCGTATAGACGAGTCCCAATTGATAAGGATCGGTATCGCTACCTACTTGGGCCCATGACATACGTAACTTTCCGTAAGGCAGGAGGTCGCCCAGTTTTGTCAGCTCGGAGAATACAAAGCTACCGGAGAAAGAAGGATACATATACATGTTGTTGCCAGTGGGAAGGGTAGACGATTGGTCGCCACGCAACGTAGCATCGAGGTAAAGCATGTGTTTCCATCCCACGTTCACTGCTCCGTAAACCGAATTAATCTGCTTGCGGTAACTGCCGGGCACTACACTGATCTCGTTGAAGCTCGTCAATGAAGGGACATCGCGTATCTTCATGTCTTGAGCGGTGGTAACGGTGGTCTGGTTGTTCACCTTATATACATTGCCGCCTAACGTAGCGTTGAAATCGAAATCACCCCAATGGTTGTTGTAGAGAGCCAACACTTCAAAGTTGTACATGCGGTTGCGGAAAGCACTGTTTTGAAGTCTTCCGGCTTCGAATCCGGGAGTGGTAGGTGCTTTGTAATCATCGAACGTGAACCAGTTGAGTTCGGCACCCAGCGTTGCCTGAAGTTTCAGATGTGGGTCGATGTTCCATACGGCCTTGCCGTTCATGCGGAACAAATCTTTTTTGGATTTATTGAAGTTCTTATAGATATCCCAGTACGGATTCACGTTGTAGGGATCCATACCGTTCCAGTTGGAATATTCGCCGTCGGCAGTTTGATAGGTTTGCAACCATTCCTGGTCGTAGGTGGTGGCAAGGGTCATCAGGTTTTTACCGATATTGGACTTGCTGTCGCCCAGAGCCGGACGGTTCTTCACGTCTTCCCGTGTATAGTTGACGCTGAAATCCAAGTCTACCTTTCCTGCAGACGTATTGGCGCGCAGGTTGAAAATGTCACGGCTCATGTGTGTCTGGGGAACAATGTCTTTATTGCGCATATCCGTATAGGTAAAGCGAATTCCGGTTTTTCCGCTGTTCACACCTATGATGGCGGAGTTGGTGGCGGTGATACCCGTGCGGAAGAAGTTGGACGTATTGTCGGGGACAATGAGGAAAGGGCGTTCCACGCCGTCGAAATACTTCAACATGTTTGAACCGTCCGCTTTGGGGCCCCAACTTTTGTTTGTGTTGGATATGGCATCATAGCTATAAGTACCGTTGCTTCCCATACCATATATCTGTTGCACTTCGTCCCATTTGGCAAGTTGGGTGTCGAAAGTCAGTGTTCCGTTATATTCCACGCTGATTTTATCCTTGTTGGCTCGCTTGGTTGTAATCAAGATAACACCGTGGCTGGCACGGCTACCATAAAGTGCGGATGCCGCAGGGCCTTTCAATACCGACATATTTTCTACGTCATCGGCATTGATGCTCGAAATACCGTCGCCCAAGTCGAAGCCTCCGTTTGTGCCGGCACTGCCGAAATTAGTGTTGTCCAAAGGTACACCGTCCACTACATAAAGAGGTTGGTTATTGCCGGTCATTTCGGTACTGCCTCGCAGAATGACACGCGTAGAACCGGAAGGACCACCGGCGGTCTGGCTGACTACCAAGCCCGGCACACGTCCTGCCATGGAGTTGATGAGATTCGTTTCTTTGGCTTTGGTCAAGGCTTCGCCTTTCACTTCATCAATGCCGTAGCCCAACGCTTTGCGCTCTCTCTTGATGCCAAGGGCGGTAACTACCACTTCATCCAATGCTTTGGCATCCTCTTTCAAGGTGATGTTCAAAGGACCTCTTCCCGCTTTTACTTCTTCGGATTTATAACCCACGTAGCTGACAACGAGCGTAGCTCCCGCTTTTACATTCAAACTGAAATTTCCATCCAGATCGGTAATCGTTCCGTTGGCAGTTCCTTTCTCCACTACGGAAGCCCCAATGATGGGACCTGTGGCATCGCTCACTTTTCCGGTTACCTTGTTGCTTTGTTGTTGAATAGCCTGGGAACTTGGTTCCGTTGCTGCATACACTTGCTGGAAACTTCCCGCCATCCAAAGGGCGAGTGTTCCGCAAAACAGTAGATACTTACATTTTTCCATATTCATAGCATGTATATTTAAGATTCCTATAATATTTTCACCCAGTCGATGTACATATTCACTTTCTGACCGTCTTTCAGACCCGTCAGTTTATTAATGTCGGTAATCCCTGTAAACGCACCTCCCACGGCGAGGTTGAACAGGATGTAGAAGTTATTGTGGAAGTATGTGTTCGAGCTAATGTCGAACGTATGAAACTTGACGTTGTCGATGGATATTGTCAGGTTGTTTTCATCCCAATCCAGAGAGTAGGTGTGATAATTGCCGTCTTGCAGGCTGTTGGCAACATTGGCTTTGTAGTATTGCTGTTCGTGAGCCGCTGCGCTAGGGCCATAGTGAATGGCGGTGTTCACTTGTTTTTCCGAATCGCCCGCAGCCATTCCGCTCTGTTCTCCCATTTCCATAATGTCGATCTCCCCGCATGCCGGCCATTCTTTGTCGTTATCTCCCATCATCCAGAACGCAGGCCACAGTCCGCCGTTAGTCTTGGGAAGCTTGATGCTTGCTTCTATCTTGCGATACTTGAAACTCTTTTTTCCTTTTGAATTGATCCTGCCTGAATAGATTTTATTCCCTTTGCGTTCGGCGGTAAGAATCAGAACCGATTTATCCCCGTCCTTTCCAACGGACACATGAGCGGCATCGTATGCCTGTAGCTCTTGATTGGTCCAACCGGGTTCATGAGTTTCTTTCGTCCATACTTTTTCATCGAAAAAGTTGAAATCGTCTTTAAAAAGAATGTCTTGTGGATTTTCCTCCGGTTCCGTTCCAACAGAATCCGACGAACAGGATTGTTGCGCGAAGCAAACGGATAAAAATAGGAATAGTGCTACTTTTTTCATCGTTTTAGCATTTTAAAGGTTAAACGTAATATGTGCTTTATACTTGTAAAGCTTGGTGCAAAGATGCTAATATCCGGCTGAAACGATGGTCAGATTGCTGACATATTAGGTTTGATTGCTGACAAATCTGCTGATTTTTATCGAACGGACGTTATCTTACCCATTCTTTTTCGAAGATTGTTGCTATACAAGAATGAGGTAAATGATAATTTTGCGGAGTGCCCTGAAAGGGCTTAATTATATAGCGTAGGGCAACGCCCTACGTAAAAACGACAATCTGAATTTGCGCCCTGAAAGGGCATAATTGTATACGGTTCCGCCCTTTCAGGGCTTGTGGCTGGGGTGTTTTTTTTGTAGGGCGTTGCCCTACGCTATATAATTAAGCCCTTTCAGGGCACCCCAATAAATATATAATTGTAAGGCTTTCAGCCTAACTGCAAAATTCCCATTTAACCGATAAATTCTCATTTAAACGCTAAATTCTCATTTAACCGATAAATTCTCATTTAACTGCAAAATTCCCATTTAATTAAGAACGGTACGGAAATGAGGTAAACTCATACAATTATAATTCAAAAAAACTTCCGTAAACATTCTCAAGTGTACTTATCACTATGAGAAAAAATACTCATAGGTATGAGAAGAAATACTCATTATAATGAGAACTTTTTCTCATTGCAGTGAGAATATACCCTTGTCAGAATAGGCTGAAACAGTTCATTACTGTACCGGAAACGAGCTAATTCTAATTCAAAACCGAACATGAATGGTTGTCTACTTCCCACTATATTTACTTGGCTGCATCCCGAATTGTTTCTTGAACAATGAACTGAAATACTTCGTGTTGACAAATCCGGTTTCGGCGGCGACATCGGTTACGCTTTTACCTTCTTTCAGCAGTTCGGCAGCTTTTTGTAGCCGTATGATACGGATAAACTCTTGCGGCCCTTTTCCCGTCAGTGATTTAAGGCGACTGTAGAATAGTGTCCGGCTCATTGCCATTTCATGGCACAAGAGATTGATGTTGAAATCGGGTTCATCCAAATGTTCAAGAACAAACCGGGTAGCTTGCATGATAAACCGGCGGTCGCCCTCGGCCATTGTTTCGCTTGCTGTCGTTACGTTTTTGTTGTCGATACTTTCATTGTTTTCATTGCTTTCATTGTCGTCACGTTTGCCGCCCGCCTCTACTTGAGCGATGGCTTGCCGCATGAAAAACTGCCGTTGCCTGTTTCGATTGTCAATCAATCCTTGTACTTTCAATTTCAGTATCTCTGTACTGAATGGTTTGGGGATATAATCATCCGCGCCTTTCTTCAATCCTTCCACTATTGCTTCGTGGTTAGCCTTTGCCGTCAGCAGAACGACCGGAATACCTGATGTGTCAGGATTTTCCTTGACCATTCTGCAAAGCTCGTCACCCCGTATGCCGGGCATCATGACGTCGGAGAGGATGATATCCGGATATTCATTGGCGAGACAGGCGATAGCTTCGTGTCCGTCGGCAACATCAATCACCCGATAGAGGTGTTCAAAGGTCTGGCGGAGGTAGTGACGGAGAGTTTCGTGGTCTTCTACAATGAGCAATGTATTCCGGTCGTCCGGATCTTTTATTTTATCCGTTTCGTGGCTGTTATTATCCGATGTGCCGGCAAGGTGTTCGAGGGATGATTCGTGCGACACGGGTTCGGCTACGGTGGTGGTTCGCGGCAATGTTACGATGAAAGTAGTTCCCTTGCCCTCCTCGGAACAGAAAGTGATTTTTCCATGCAGCATCTTTACAATGCGCTGCACCTGCAACAGTCCGAATCCGGTTCCTTCTTCCTGTGACTGCCGGGCATTTTCGGCTCTGTAAATATCGGAGAAGATGTGCTTTTTCGCTTTCTTCGGTATGCCTATTCCGTTATCTTTCAACGAAAGGATGGCTTTGCGTTTCGTGGCTTTCAAATCCAGACTGATTTCTCCTTGGGGCATGGTGTATTTGCAGGCATTGGAAAGAAGATTGTCGAGTAACATCTCTATCAGGTGTTTGTCGGCCGAAACGAAAACAGATTCGTTGGGTTGGGTCAGATTCAGTGTCAACTGCTTCTTCTCGCAAAAAGACCGGAAGACGGAGACTTCTTTCAGCAAAACTTCATTCAGACAAAGCGGAACCGATGAAGAGGATGGCTTGTGGGCGTCTACCTTTTCAAATTCGAGCAACTGTGTGATGAGCGAATGGAGTTTCCGGGTACTTTCATGAGCCAGATTCAGGTAATAACGGGCTTTGTCCGAGAGATCCTGTTCCCGGTTCAAATCCTCCAGAGGTGCCATGATAAGCGTCACCGGCGTGCGAATGTCGTGTGCCGTGTCGATGAAGAAACGTATTTTGTCTTTGTCGTATTTCTTTTGGAGCTGGTTGCTCTTATAGCGCAGGATGAAATAGAAAACGAAGCCTATTATAAATAGGTAAATAGTCCAAGCCCACCACGAGTTCCACCATGGCTGGCTCACTTTCACTTCTAAGGTGCTTTCGGAGATAGTCTTTCCGTCGCTGCGCCGCAGGCTGCGCACCTTAAAAAGATAAGTGCCCGGCGATACCTTGGTGTAGGATGCCTTCCCCTCGGCAGACGGTTTGCTCCAGTCATTGTCATACCCTTCTAAAATATGCTGATAGACAATATCGCGCTGGAAACGATAGTTGATAGATTCAAAAGAAACGGTAAACGAGTTGTATTTATAGCCGAGCCGTACCGCACGGTCGGCAAGCATATCATAGATGGCAGGTTTCAACGATTCTTCTTCCTGGACGTTTTGATAATCAACCGTCAGCCCCGTGAAACGCAGGAGCGTCCAGTAGTCTACGGTTGAGATGTCGAGTGGCATGATAAAGACAGCACCATCCGTGCTGCCATACACAAACTCGCCGTTCATCAACCGGGCAAATGAGGATTTGTTATATTCCTTGTCTATATTGCCCGCATAGTTGAGGTTCGACACGCGCAGGCTGTCTATCAAGGCAATTCCTTTTCCGGTGCTGACCCACAAGCGTTTCTTGTCGTCTCGCTGCAAACTATATATATCGTTGGACGGCAATCCCTCTTGAACAGTGAAAGTCTTTACCGTCCGGTTTTTCATATCATATAGATTCAATCCTCCCCCTTCGGTTCCCAGCCACACGGTTCCGTCGTCATTGAACAGCATAGAGATGATATAAGCACTGACATTCTGATTGTGAAATTCCTGGGAATTGGCATAGTGCTGTATATTCCCTGTATGTTTGTCCACCAGGAAGAAACCATTGACGGTAGCCACCGCTACCCGGTTTCGGTCGATAGGTTCAATGGATTGTACCCAATTCACGTCGAAAGACCGTCTGCTGCCTTTTTCTTTTTCAAACATGATCAGGCATCCGTCCAGACCTCCTATCCATAAGTCTCCCTCCATGTCTTGTCTGACGGAGAAAATATAATTGGTGGTCAATTGCCCTTGTTGCTTGGTGAGATGGCGTAACACGCGTCCGTTGTTATCCAGTAGATACACTCCGTCTCCGTACGTTCCTACCCATACGTTCCCATTTCCGGATGTGCAAAGAGAAATGGTTACGATTTCTTTCAGCACGTGTTTCCAAGTGCCTGACAGGGTGTTTCGGATGCTGATTCCATCATCAGTAGCGAACCATTGGTTGCCATCCGGGTTTTCTTCGATATCATTTACGTTGTTGCTGATGAGAGAATGGGTATTTCCCTTTTCGTGTGCTAATATCGAAATGGGATGTTTCAGCAGGATAGCCACGGATACACCTCCCGTATAACTACCTATCCAGATGTTGCCCTGGTCGTCTCTGGTTACGGCATATACGCCGTTTCCGCGCAGGTAAGTATCTGTGTCATCTTTGGTATTCATCAGTAAACGGGCTTTCTTAGTGTCCTTGTCTATCGCATACACACCGCCACCGTCCACGCCTATGAGTATGGTATGTACATCATAGTCTGTAATTGCCCGTATCGGATGAAGGAACGTGCTCCCTTGTCCCTCCAGCGCAAGCACTTTGGAAGTGTTGAGGTTCATCACAGACAAACCGCTGCCAAATGTGCCTATCCAGAGTTCTTTTTTCGGTTTGTCGCAGAACAATGTTTGTACATTCCACCCCTCCAGCAGCTGGCGTTTCTTATCCGGCAGGGTGTGTGACAGTTGCCAGACTCCGTTAGAAGTACCCACAAAAAGCGACTCGCCGGCAAATGCGATGTCGTTGACATATTGTCCTTTCAGCACGGCAACTATACGATGGTCCGCTTCTTGCTTGTATAGTCCTTTATCCGCCCCCATCCACCAGGTTCCGTCACTATCCAAACAGAGTTTGTTCAAGATGACTTCTTCCTGAATCAATTGTCCCAGGTGGAGGACTTGTTCAAAATGATCCAGGATGGTGGAATATCGGTAGATTCGTCCGGTGTGGTCGTAGGCAAACAGTCCTTGTTGTGCGTCGTACAATAAGTAAAGCCTGCGTCCGGCAAGATCGCCATAATAGAAACTGCCCGGCAAATCATAGTTCTTTACCGTATGACCGTTGTATCTGTCTATTCCGGTTTTTGTAGCAATCCACATAGCACCGTCTCCATCCTCGACAATCGAAAAAACACGTTGACTACTAAGGCCTTCTGCATAGCCTACATGCCTGACATCGAACATCCGGTTGGTCAGTTCGGCTTTGACAGCCATATTTATCATTAGTAGTAAGGTGATAACAAGATTAAAACGAACCATATTCTTTTAATTGTTGACATTACAAAGATAAAGTTTCTTTAGAAAATCCCAACAGAATAGGGGTGTGAAATTAGAAGGAATATTCAGTAAATCTTCCTAATAATCATGTTATAAACGGCTGTCTTGGTACTGGTGTATAGGGAGAATGGATATTATGAAGCAGGGAAGAATACCTTATCTCCCCTTTATTATTGTATTAAGTTACCGCTCTTCTTGCATCAGACTACCGATATAGTTAGCTTCCCACGGCCGTGACGACTTCTCTTCACGGCCGTGAAGAGAAGTTACCACAGCTGTGGGAAGATCTCCCCACGGCTGTGGTGAATTAACTATATCGGTGGTTTAACGGATGGATAATGAAGGGATAATAGATATATATCGGTTGCACTTCCTACGTAATACAAGGAAGTAGGACAACATTTAGAATGAAACAGGGTGAGGGTAACTGCCTACCCTCACTTACTATCACCTTTACCCTCACACCTGTAATGCCGATGGATAAAGAGATACAAGCAGAGGATGAGGGTGTGAGGGTAAAAGTGTTCTAAACTTTTGTTTAGAGAAATTTGCTTGGAGATACTCCGTCATGCTTCTTGAATGCTGAATTCGTTTCTTAAACGGGTGTGGCACATGAAGTTAAATTCATTAGCCGAAAGCCGGAAACTGTTTTATGGCTTTTCGTTGGCTCGCAGACCGAAGACTTTTCCTGTCATCTGCCGGACAGCTACTTTCCACACTTTTACGTTACGTACGGCAGGATCGGAATAGCTGAATGCGTTGTCTGTATAATGACGCATGATAATATCCAGTGCACGACGTTTATCGTCTATCTCTTCGATGAATTCTACTTGCCCCCGACACATCGCGCTTTCGGAACGCATACTGTAACTGCAGGCTACCTTTTCGTGTTGGTAGACAAGTTTATGTCCAAGGCTGAAAGTGATGCATACATTATTATTATGTTCCAACATCTCTAACTTGCTGCCTTCGGGACCTGAATGCAGATATATGATACCATTTTCATAACCGAAGTTCATGGGAACTACATAGGGATTACCTTCTAAATCTGTAATGCCCACAAAACAGGCATCGCAATGCAGAATAATGGACTCAATTCGTTGTTTGTCTTCGATAATGACAGTCTTCATGGATATATGAATGTTATAATATAAGAATAATCAAAATGATACGCTAAAGTACAGACTTACGACTGATTACACAAATCTATGCGAACTTTTTTCTCGTTACTTTCACAGATTTATCTAATCAATCGTATTTCTGTACTAATGTTATCAGGGGTTGAATGAGCTTTTCTGTTTGTTTGAATATTCAAACTTTTACTTTTCTATTAATTCAAAATCCAATTGTTTCTTTTCCAGATTGGCACGAGCTACCCGAACAGTAATAGCGTCTCCCAAACTGTATATTTTGTTTTTGCGGCGTCCGCGAAGACAATAGTTCTTCTCGTCGAATTCGTAGTAGTCATCATCCAGATCACGAACAGGGACCAGACCTTCACATTTGTTTTCGTTCAGTTCTACATAAAGTCCCCACTCGGTTACGCCGGAGATTACACCGTCATAAATCTGTCCCAGACGTTCGCTCATAAATTCCACCTGTTTATATTTGATGGAAGCACGTTCGGCATTGGCTGCAATTTGTTCCATGTTCGAGCTGTGGTCGCAGAGGTCTTCGTACTTGGCTTCGGATACGCTACGTCCTCCGTCCATATACTTCGTCACCAAACGGTGTACCATCATGTCCGGGAAACGGCGGATGGGAGAAGTAAAGTGAGTGTAATATTCGAAAGCTAGTCCGTAGTGACCGATGTTATGGGTTGAGTAACGTGCTTTCTGCATGGCGCGGATGGATACGGTTTCTATCAGGTTCTCTTCTTTCTTTCCGTGTATGTCGTCCAGCAAGTGGTTGATGGATTTTGAAATATCCGTCTTCGTTCCGCTTGTACGCACTTTGTAGCCGAAGCGTGCGATGAACTGTGACAAGTTCTCCAACTTCTCCGGATCGGGTAGGTCGTGGATACGGTAAGGAAGCACTTTGGCTTTCTTGTTCTTCGGCACACATCCTATCTTTTCTGCTACGGTCTTGTTAGCGAGCAACATGAATTCTTCCACTAGTTTATTGGCATCTTTTGACTCCTTGAAGTAAACGCTGATTGGTTTTCCTTTTTCGTCAATTTCGAACTTCACTTCGTAGCGGTCGAAGTTGATAGCTCCTGCAGAGAAGCGTTTTTCGCGCAGTGCTTTGGCAATCGTATCTAACGTGAGTACTTCTTCTTTGAAGTCTCCTTCTTTTGTTTCTATGATTTGTTGTGCCTCTTCGTAGGTGAAGCGACGGTCGGAGTTGATAACCGTATGTACGATGCGTGAGTCTCTGACTTCTCCTTTTTCTGTAATATCGAAGATAACGGAGAAAGCTAGTTTTTCTTCGTTCGGGCGGAGTGAACAAATGAAGTTACACAACCGTTCGGGAAGCATCGGGATGGTACGGTCTACCAGATAAACGGAAGTTGCCCGCTTCTCTGCTTCCTTGTCGATGATGCTACCTTCTTTTACGTAGTGTGTTACGTCGGCAATGTGTACACCTACTTCCCACAATCCGTCTTTCAGTTTGCGGATGGAAAGTGCGTCGTCAAAGTCTTTGGCATCTTTCGGGTCGATGGTGAAAGTTGTTACCTTACGGAAATCTTCGCGTTTGGCAATCTCTTCTGCTGAAATCTCGGCAGGAATCTTATCTGCTGCTGTCTCTACTGCTTTTGGATATACATACGGCAGACCGAACTCCGCAAGAATTGCGTGCATCTCTGTGGTGTTATCGCCAGCCTGACCTAATATATCTATTACTTGTCCGATAGGATTCTTTGCCTTGTCCGGCCATTCGGTTACTTTCACAATGGCTTTATCTCCGGTCTTTCCGCCTTTCAGCTTATCTTTCGGGATGAAAATATCATTGGCTAATGTACGGTTCTCTGTCACCAGAAATGCGTATGACTTAGCTACTTCCAGTGTGCCGACGAATGTATCGTTGGCGCGTTCCAGTATTTCGATGACTTCTCCTTCGGCTTCTCTGTTTTTCCGTTTGGCATAGAAGGTTATCTTTACCTTATCGTTATTCATCGCATGTGCGGAATTACGTTCGGCCACGAATATCGGGTCGCCCCCTTCTTCAGGAATAAACGAGTTCTTACCGTTGCTCTTCCGTTGGAAAGTACCTGTCATCTCCGTTCCGTGACTGTTCAGGCGGAACTTTCCTTTTTCTATTTCACTGATATAATCGTCAGCTAAAAGGTCATGTAATATATCGACGCATAACATTTTTTGCGGATGGGTAGTGAGACGCAGTTCCGAAAATATATATTTCATACTCAAGGTCTCGCTGGATTTGGCATGGAAAAAGTCTATTAATAATGCTGCCAGCTCTTTCTTACTCATTCTTTTGCCGGCCTTTTTCTCTTTCTTTTCTTTCTTTTTTGCCATAATGTAGTCTTTTAAAATATCTAGTTACAAAGATATATAATAAAATGGAAGAACATTCAGAATTTGTTTTATTTCGTGATATTGGATATCGACTAATTATATGTTTGAGTGAGTTGGTAACTAGGTGTAAAAAGATATATTAAAAGGGAAGCATATCTCCCGACATACTTCCCTTATCTTTAAGAGAGAATTTATTAATTCTGTAATGAACTAATTGATAAATGTTTATCTACAATATAGTTAATCTTTTACGCAACGTACTGAAAGGCCACGTTTTACTTGTATTCCTCCTTTATCAGAAGAATAACCTAACCCATAACTCATATTACTGAAATATACAGTTCCTGCTCCGTAAGTAGCTTGGTCTGTGCTCCAAAAGTCTGTTCTACTCTGTGACTTAGGCGTTTCAAAACTTCCGCTCTGATAACATTGTCCGGCAGGTATAACATTAAAGCCATAGGTGTCACGTGGACCTTTAGCGAGATCAGGATTTTCATCTATCATGCCGGATTCTCCCCAACCGTCAGCATCCAGTTTTCCTGTCAATGCTGACCAGACGTTTTTACAGTCTTTATCGGAGTATTTATTTCCTTCATCATCTGTCCATACATTACCTTCAACTGGTGCTAATTCATCTGCAACAAAATTTTCTAGTTTTTTCCACTCTGCTTTGCTGGGTAGATGCCATCCGTTAGGACAGATTCCTTGAATACCACTTGGTATGGCATCCGCATTTCCACCGGTTGCGTTCTTTTGGTTCATAGCGGCATACCAATTATACAAGACTCCGTATGTCTTGTATTCTTTCGTGGCTTTAGCTGCATTTACATCTTTGCCATCATAGTTGAAAACAAAATAGAGCGGATCTCCATCACTGGTAGCGGCATCTTCCGGTTTGCTAACTGATGGTAAATAAGCCAAGTTCTCTGCCATCCATATTTGTTCACCAATTGTAACAATTTTGTATTCATGATTATCCCGTGGGTCAATCATCTTTCCTTCTTCCGGTTCTGGGGTTGGTTCGGTCTTTTTTAGTGTGACATTTACTTCACTTGTCGCCATGGCACCTTGATCGCCTTTGACGGTCAGTTCAATTTTTAGTGCTCCTACGGCTTGACTGGCTTCGAATGTGTATTCATAACTAAATGGAACAGAAGTTACTTCTGAAATTTGTTTGTCTCCGATTTTAAGAGTAACATTCGATATTTGACCAATGTCAACAGTTGCTTCTCCTTTGATTGTCATCTTTTCAGCTATGTCTATCGTTGCTCCTTCAGTAGGAGAAGATATGGCACATGTTACATGTTGTTCTGGAGCGGGATCATTGTTGTCATCACCGCAAGCCGTTAGTCCTAAGACTAAAAATAAAAGGAATCCTAACTTCTTCATAATTGTATTTTTATTTAGTGAATAATAATATATGGTTAATCTTTGATACAACGAACGGGGAGTCCTACTCCCGGATTAAATTCTGCATTGGTTACAAATGTGTGGAGGTCTGACCACATACGTACGGTAATACCAAATTCTGGTCCCATTTGTACTCCCGCTGTCGAACTCCACCAACCCGCACTGTAGGCTGAATGCATCCAATCTTCGTCGCCTGCACAAGCACGGAAACCTATAGGCAGACCATTGAATAAGGTTGCATTATTCTTTTCCATCTCAACTCCAACCCAGGTTGGCTGTGGTTCTATTTCTGTGTATTCCGGCATCATCCACATCGTTGTTGAAGCTAGAGCCTTTGCTAGGGCTGTTTCATCTACTTGACCATCATTCATAATTGCTGCCATTCCGGAATCTAATACATATTGAGATAATTTTTGCCATTCTTTTTGAGAAGGAATATGCCATCCATCAGGACAAACTCCTTTTATTATACGTGTTTCATCGGGACCTAAAGCCGTTTCGTTTTGTAGAGCAGCAGGTAGGTTGTAATAGGCTCCATATGCATTCAGGAAACCTTTTCCAAGTTCTGTTTTTGCATCATTATCAAACATTACGTAATATCTTGGTTCGGTTGAGGACACATCAAACTGTTGCTCTGGTAGATAGCGTAAATTTTCTGCCATCCATAACTGGTCTGCAAGTTGTACGGTTTTGTATGTATTTCCATCACGGGTATCGGTTAGCACTTCTCCATATTGAGGGGGAGCAGGCCTGTTTCCTTGTTCTGTTGTCACTGTAATAGTTGCCAAGGCACTACCTTCGTGATCTCCTTTAACTGCTAACTCAATTTTCAGTTCTCCCGGTTCGGCATCTTTGGAGAAGGTATACTCATAATAGAATGGAACTGAAGTGATGTCAGTGATAATCTCTTCCCCGACTTTCAGTTCTGCAGAAATGATTTTACCATAGTTTGTAGTCCCTTCTCCTCTGATAATCAGTTTGTCTGACATAATAACGGTTGCGCCATCAGTCGGCATAAATATCTCACAGCTTACCTGTTGGTCCGGAAGTATTTCTCCTCCTCCGCCTGCGGTGCTGTTGTCATCTTTACAGCTTGCACCAAGTAATCCTAATGCCACGATAAAGCTAGTTAATAGTATCTTTTTCATATGTTATTGGATTATGTCTTCTTTAAATAGAATACAATTAATAAAAATGGACAGATTGTCTATAACTTTCTGTAGTTTTGCATCTTCATATACCCGGAAAACAAAACCGAAAGGATCACTTTCTTTTATTCCGGAAAAAGCGAAAACGAATGTTCCGTCTGTTAACATTACGGGGCCTAATGAGATTGTTACAGAAGGATCTTTTACATAATATAGGTCAGAGCTAAGAATTTCGAATGAGAGATATAAATTGTCCTCGAAGACTCCTAGGTTTTGACCGGCCCCAAAAGCCAGGCAATTGTCTATGGCTTTTGCTTTCAGTTTGTAAGGCAATCCGGTTAGAATGTTTGAAAGCAGGTATGTTCCGTCTTCCTGTTTCTCAATGGTGACATCTTTCAAACCGTAATTCATTTGCCCGTCTGAAAACATACCTTGCCATGTTCCGGTAAGTTCGTCAACATCATATTGTATTACCTGATAAGAAGCCGATCTGTCTTTTGCTGCCACATTGACAATAGCTCCTCTCATTTTTCCGGAGGTATTTTCTTTTACCTTGAAATTTATTCCCTTCGCATTCTGTTCAAATGACAACCATTCTTGAGCTTCTGCGGGTATGTCTATTGTATAATCGAAAGAACTTTGTAGTTTTATTGGCAGAGTAGCTGCTTTATTGTCGGTACGGAGCATCCATTCGTCTTTGCCGAAGATGAAAACAGCTCCGGATTGATTGATGTTGAATGCTTCTGTCTCTACTCCGTTACTGATTGTCAATAAAGCATTTCTACCGGAGTACCCGGTATTTTCTTTTACTTCGAATACCACTTCATTAGGATTTACTTCTTTCAGCACACACCAATCGACGTCAACATCTGCTGTTATATTTCCTGTTGACTGAAGTTGTATGTATCCTTTTCCGCCGGTAGCTTGGAAATTAGTATTTACAGCTTTGATTTCTAACTTGGATTCGCTGTTTTCCGTATCATTGCATCCCGCTATTGCTACGATGCAAAGTACAAATAAGAATATATTAAAAAGCTTTCTCATAATCGTATTAATTACTTTCGTTTTCTTTTACCATTAAGATTGAGTTATACCAGCTCCAGTAACCCATTAGTCCGGAGGTTGAATATTCATCAGATGAATAAGCCCAGATTATTAATGATGTAATTTCCTGGCTTGCTTTATCCGCAAAGTAAAAAGTGAAAGGGTTGCTGTTTGTCGTCACATTTATCAATCCGTTGCGTAGGCGTGATGGCAGACTTAATTCTGTGTGGGCATAGCCTTCCACACCTGCCGCGCACGCAAAGTAATAAGACGATGAAGAAGTCGAACTTATACTTTGTGAATCTAAAACTAGTTTTCCGCTGGCTTTGTCATACTGGAGGGTGAAGTTGAATCCGCCAATACTTTTCAGTGTATAACTTTCTCCTCTGACTTTAGGAGAGATGGTTACAGATTGCGAAGTTGGCCCTTCGTCATAATCGTCAATCGTTGCAGTGTAGGTACCGATATAGTCTTCATATTGTAGATAGTTTTCGGGATAATATTCTTTAAGTACGATGTCAGTTGCTCCTGCGTCGGTACAAACAAATAGTCTGGACTTTCTATCCCATTTGAAGTTTTGGACTTCAAGTCCGTTGACATTGTACGGGGATTGTAACTTTAATCCTTTTTCTGTGTAGATATAGGGTAAACTTCTTGCACTACTATAATCGGCGCTGTAAGCGGAGAATGTAGCCATTGTGCCATTGTTGCGTATAAAGTAATTCAGTACTTGTCCGCCTTTCTCCATGCGGTATGTATTTAGAAAAGCATCTTTCTCAATGTTAATGATATCTTCAATCTGAATACGCCATGGTATATCTTTGGGCATAGGCGTCATCTCCATTATGTTTTTGTATTTTTTTCCTTGCAGAATTACTTTGTCGGGAGTTGCGCTCATTATAATAAACTCGTAATCCCCTCCTAGGTTCATGTTCAGGCCTAAAGGACCTGAAAACATATGGATCAGTGGGTTGTATGAGTCGAAAGTGAGCATTGTGCTTTGTTCCGATTTTACTTGATACAGAGAGGTTATTATAGTTCCCGGTTTATAGCTTTCTGCGCCTGTTTCCGAAGCCATTTCTACCTGCTTCCCGTCAAATTTCATTAGTAAAGTGACTGCACCTGCAGAATAGTTGCTTCCTATGTAATATTCCAGTTTCCAGCCGTTCGGCACATCTTTAAGAATCTCCTGGCATTTGATTACATCGGCTGTGGCTCTATTGGCAGATGATTCGTCGAATATTTCTTCTTCGGAGAAAAGACAAGATTGCAAAACAATGCAGGCCAATGCCAGAAGTGTGTATATGGATAGATATTTCTTCATAATTTTCATATTTTATTCAATAATACTTAAGTCTACATAGCCGTTTGCTATGTCATCCTGGCGTCGTAGAACAATCTCGCGTAATTCGTCCAGATTGATTCCCCAGGTTTGTTCCATATAACTATAGACTATTTCGAATTTCTGCTTTATGAGTGCACGGCCGTTTTCACCGGCATTTTGCAGCATGTTATTCCAGTAGTCTTTGGTATTTGTGACATACACTGCGATGTTCTCCACAAAATCTTCACGTGATTCACTCATTGCATAAGGAGTGACAAATCCTTGTTGCCATGCATTGCGGTCGGCTCCCACCATATACCAGTCGCTACCGATGTAGGCATTTTCCGTAATACGGTCAAAGGCCGGATCGTAGTTTTTAGTTTGATGCAGAATATGTGCGAACTCATGGTGCATTGTCTGGAAATAGTAGTCGTTTAACAGGTTAATATCTATTTGGTCGGGATTGATGTCATTTACATTGTATAATGTAATTTTCATGCCGCCTTCAGCTGTTCCTAATACCATAGTTCCATTGTCTTCATAGGCGGGGGAACCGATAAAGTGGATTGTCTTAGGAATATATTGGCGTAAGAAGTTCGGATTGCCTGTTGCTTCATCGTATGCTTCCAGCCACACATGTTTGATAATTTTAGCCAGTACCACAGACTTTTTGTATTCGGCAGGTGCTAATACGTGTGTCATGTCGCTCTCGTTATCTTCCATGCGATATTTTAATGCAATGTTGTATGGATGGGTATAATTGCCTAATATCCACTTGTCGAATGGGCTACGATCTACTTCTTCTGTGGAGAAGATGCTGTTTGCTTTGTCTACGTCTTCGTCATTGTTGCAAGCACCCAGTCCACAGGTCAATGTCATGATTAAACTATATATGATGTATTTCTTCATATTTTTTTCCTCCTAAAGTTATTTAGTCATTTCTTGGATTTGGTTGCATACCTGCTGTAATGACACTGGCCGGTAGCTGAATTGCACGTCTGGGGTCATTTGTGTCCATCTTGTCGGTGATATTCACCAAGGTATAACCTTCATAATAGCGGCGGTAGATTACAATGCCATAGCGTTTTATATCTTGCCATCTAAGACCCTCTTCTAAGGTTAGCAGGCGTCTTGCATGTAGAATACAATGTATCAGATTCTCCTGCATTCCTTTTTCTACTACAAAATCCGGATGCAATTCCTTTTTTACTGTCGGAGCTTCCGGTGTGTAATATTTTAGTCGGGCATAAAAATCATTGATTGTCTCCTTGGTCAAAGTTTGAGTGTTTTTTGTAAAGGCTTTCTGCCAGGCATCTATATCGGCGGCAGCTTCGTCATAACGTTTTAGTAACGTGTAGGCTTCAGCCCGGCAAAGCAATGCTTCATCGGTGGTAAAAGCAGGATACAGCATATAGCCGACCCAACTGTTGCCCGACGTGAATTGCTGATAGATAACTAAGCGGCGGAATCCGTTCTTTATAGAGCCACCGGGTGAAAATGGGATCTGATGATAACTTGACTGATCTCCCCATGGACCTTCGGATTTACAACTTTCCGAAGCAGTAATATTGTTCATGCAATATCTTTCGCAGTTGGCATAACCCGGATCGGAAACCAATGGCCAATATGAAGCTGCTGATATTACCATTAGATTGGCACGGTTATCTGCATCTACATAAGCGTTCGGCTGTATATTCTTGTTGGGAGATAAAGCTCCTAATGCAGCCCAGTCACGTAAATATTGGGACGCATTATTACCGAGTACTATATTGGCATAATTGATAACTTTCTGACAGTTGGAAAAATCCGGTTGTGTATAATATAGATAAAAGCGGGCTGCAAATGCATAAGCGGCCTTCTTATTAAAATGATATTTTACCCGTGAGTAAATATTGTCATCAATTAAAGGCAGTCCTTCTTCTAAATCGGCTGCAATATTTTCGTATACTTCAGCAACTGTTCCGCGTGAGTATTGTGGATTTACAGATGTTTCCGGTTCTTTTATGTAAGGTATACCCAAGTCTTTGTCTCCATTTGTACCATACGCTTTGCAGAATGTGGTAGCTAATACAAAATGATTGTATGCACGGCATATCAAAGCTTCGCCTTTTTGGGCTGATAATGATTGAGGATTTCCCATCTGCTCAATAGCCGCCAAGGCTTGGTTGGCTGATGCAATCGAGTTATAACAGTCATTCCATAAAGCATGAGGAGAGTCCTGATTTTCTTCAGTCGTTTGTTGCCAACGGTACAAATGTTCGTTTAATCGGAAAAGGTAGCTGTATGCTCTGCTATTTTCATCGATATTGTCACTGTAAAATTCTCCTATGTGGCAGTTGGTAGTCATAGGATATGCAGATACCAGAACTTTAGTAATACTTTCTTCAGTAGTCAATTCGGTTCGGTTATCCGGCATTTCATCTAAAAAGTCACTACAGGAAGTTGTTCCCAAGCATAGAGCTGAAATGAGTGTTGTATATAAGACGTTTCTGTATTTCATCATTTTTATAATTATCTGAATGGTTAAAATCCTAATCTAAGAGTCAATGTAAACTGACGAGGTACAGGGGAAGCTACTCCACCGGTATTGAAGAATTCCGGGTCCTGTCCGTTGAGTTTTTTATCTGCATAAATCAGGAATAAATTGGTAGCCTGAAGTTTCAAAGATAAATTAGATATCTTTGCTGGTGCAATCCATGATTGGGGGAAGTCATAGGACAAGGATATCTCTTTCATACGGATAAAGTCTCCCTTGGCAATTCGTTCTGTAGAATAATTGTAGGCATTATATGCATACATTAAATCTTTATTATCTTCATATTGGCGTTTCGAGATAATAGTGGGGATATTCGTGCGTTTCTCATCACCCGGCACTGTCCAGCGATTCTTGAATTCGCGTGGCATAGAAGATAAGTCACTATATTGATAGCTGAAACATGGATTCAAACGTACTACATTACCAAATGAATAGGTGATGAATACATTCAGTTTGAATGCTTTATAAGTGAAAATATTACCAAAACTTCCTGTTATGGTAGGATCAGTAGGACCTTCATATTTTAGGTAGTCTATGTTGTCACGTGTCTGAAAATCAATATCGGTACTGGTTATTTTTCCATTGATATTATACATCGGGATACCATTTGAATTTAGGCCGACAAATGGAATGGAAAACAAACCACGTACCGGGTAACCCTGACGGGCAAAACCGTAACCTGAAACTAAATCCATTACGCTGGAACGGGCATTCAGTTCTGTAACTTCATTTTTTGCTTTGGAAAAGATGAAGTCTGTATGCCATGAAAAGTTTTTCGACTGGATATTCTTACTTGAGATGGTGAACTCGATACCATGTGATTTCATGGAAGCTATATTGGCATATTTGTAGATAGAACCGCCTACTCCTTGTGTCGGGGTAATACCAATCAGGTCATAGTTGTTGCGTTTATACCAGTCGATCGAAAAATTGATCCGGTTGTCTAAGAATCCCATGTCGGCACCGATGTTCAACTCATGCTTTTTTTCGTAGGTTAATTCACTGTTTTCAGGATCAGATACATAAAGTCCTGTTTCCTGTCCGCTGGTGAAAGGACGAAATGGTGAATAACTAGTGATTATGGCATGTGAGTTGGTCACATATTCCGGTCCTCTATCGGCTGTTAAAGAGTAGGATGCTTTGAATGTTAAGTGTGACAGTACAGAGCTGAATGTCTTGAAGAAATTTTCTTCATGTACATTCCATGCTCCTGACATATTCCATGTAGGAAGCCAGCGGGAAGAACGGCTTTTTCCCATGCGATTGGTGCCTTCATAGCGGAATGTTCCGTTTACTGTATAACGTCCATCATAAGAATAAGTTGCGTTGGCAAAGCCTGCTACACTTCTTGTTGTTGTATGGTTTAATCCATAATAGCTTTCACCGGATTCAATGCCCTTCTTGAAGAATTCATATACATACGATGGTATTTCACCCATTGTATATTGCATTCCCCATCCTTGAAAATAATTTTGCATACGTTTCAAATCATTTACTTCCATACCGGCGAAAAGATTGGTTATATGCTTTTCTGCAAATAAATGATTCCAGGATGCTGTGGCACGGAAGTCTACCCCCAACATACGATAGTCCTTACGCTGGTAAATACCTCCTTCCGGTAGTATACTGATAGGCAAAGCATACGGATTATCCGGATTGGTATACAATAAGTTGTTTTCGTCACGAATGGTAGCGTCGTCCATTCCTGTGCGATAAGCGGTTGCCTGATTCGAGTGATCTTTGATGTTGTGTTCTTGTGAAGAAGCCTGATATCTGACTGCTCCTAATGCACTTAGCTCTAATTCCGGAAGGGCTTTCCATTTTATTTCTCCTTGAAATTTAACATCAGCTACATTCAAGTCCATATAATTGTTATCCAATTCATGGAGGATATTGAACGGTGCATAGTTGGCTGTATAGTCAACTGTTGGATCTAGTGCGCGTGATGTATTTAGTGCATACGAATAGGGATTGATGTCAAACTGACGGGTAACTTCTCCACTTGCTGCATTAACCTCTGAACTTAGTGTCCCGGGGGCTTTCTGTTTACGGTAGGAAGCACTGGAGATCAGGTTTATAGATAAATTCTTATATATATTATATGTTGTATTTAAATTAGCAGTATAACGTTTTACTTCACTTTGTTTATACCATCCCGGATCTGACATCGCACTTAATGAAGCATAGAATGAAGACTTTTCAGTTCCGGAAGTGATGCTGACCGAATGGTTTTGTGTAACGTTGTTGGAAAATAAGGTATTGAACCAGTCGGTATTTCTCATTTCCGCTTCGCGCAGGTAAGCATTACGTGCTTCCGGCGTGTTGGCAAGTCCGAATTGTCCTGTAACCGGGTTATATTGATTGATTAATTGATACATACGTCCATATACACCACTATCTTTGGCACGGTAAGTATCGCTGTTATTAAGCCATCCTTTCTGCTCCATCTCTTTGTAGATTCCCATTTGTTCCTGCGAATTCATAATGTTGAATTCTTTATAACTGGGAATCATACGGGTTGTAAATTCACCGGTATAGCTCATTTTGCTAACGCCGGCTTTTCCCTTCTTGGTTGTTACTACAATAACCCCTGCCATGGCTCGTGCGCCATAGATAGAGGTTGCTGATCCGTCTTTCAATATTTGAAAGCTCTCGATATCATCTGAATTCAACCCGGCAATGGCTGAACTGATTAGCGTCTCTGCATCTCCTGAAGATAAGTCATCCGGACCTACGTCAATAGCATCCTCCATGATGACTCCATCTACTACCCATAATGGCTTTGAACTACCGAAAATAGATGTGGCACCGCGTACCCGGATTTTCGGGGCAGTACCAAACGTGCCGGAAACATTTTGTACAGATACGCCTGCGGCGCGTCCTTCAAGTCCACGGCTGATATCAGGCAAACCATCTAGTTTCACTTCATCTGCGGACAATTGTTTGGTTGCTCCTGTAAACAGGCGTTTATCCATTTTTTGCATACCTGTTACTACTACTTCTGATAAAGTTTGTACATCAGGCATTAATGTAACATTCATAGTTGGGGTAGGAGTCAGATCTTGTGGCTTCATTCCTATATAAGAAAATTGTAACAGGGATTTATTGGATACATTTTCTATCGAAAACTTTCCGTCTATGTCTGTTAATACACCGGACTTGCTTCCCTTGATGACAACAGTTGCACCGATGAGAGGCTGTCCGTCATCACCGGAAATTACCACTCCTTTTACATTGAATACTTTCGCTTGTTTGGAAGGACCTTTGGAAGTAATTGTGATAAATTGATCTTCAATATGGTATTCTAGTGGCTTATTGGCTAAGATAATATCGAGAGTCTGCTCTATACTCTTATCTTTGACAGAGCCGGAAACGGTGAATTTCTTGACATCGTCATACGTAAATAGGATTTTGTAGCCGGAGAGTTTTTCCAGACGTTTAAGTACGGACGGCAATCGTTCGTTGCTAATCTCAATCGTGATTTTCTTTTGTGATTGCGTTTGAGCATTAACTTGGTAAGGCTGGAAGCACAATACGCATAGAAAACACACAATAAATAAGTTCCAATTATTTCTCATACGTTTGTTTTTAATAACACTATTTGGATATGTTTATATAACTAATGCGTACGAGAAAAGAAAATGGATACCCCTTTTGCGATTTATTTTTTAATAAAAGTGATATTTTGTTGTTTCTTGCATAGATTTGTTATACTTATGCAATAAAAACCTAGTCTATGGTAAGCGTATTGCCTTGCAAGGTGACAGTGACTTTTTTCATTCTGTTAAGCAATGAGATTGTGTGCTCTAAATCTTTAGTGCGATCGGATATGAAGTGCATTTTATATGTCATTGCTTCTTTGTTTCTGAATTCTATGTTTACATTGTACCAGCGTCCTAAGTTTTGCATAATATCTTTCAATGTAATATTGTCAAAATAGAAATAGCCGTCTTTCCAATAAACGTAAGAGTCTAAGTCTACTTCTGTTAGAACGAAATTTCCATCAGATTGCAGGTGTGCGTCTTCTCCCGGATATAGTCGGGTATATGATCCTCCTTTTGTGTTACTTACTTCTACTTTCCCGTTAATAAGTACTACATGGGTATCTTCGGGAGTATAGCTACGTATATTGAATTCCGTACCGAGAACGCGGGTTTGGACTGTCTCGGTTTTTACAATAAAGGGACGCTTGGCGTCTTTGGCTACCTTGAAATAAGCTTCGCCTTCTAAAGTAACGATACGCTCGTTGCCAATAAAGGCTGTAGGGTAAACAAAATTACTATTGGCATTCAGCCAGACTTCTGTGCCGTCACATAATACCACTTTGAAACTTTCACCTCGTGGCACGGTAAGTACGTGTGTCTGTGTAGTTGTTGAGATGACTTGCCTATAATCCAGCTCTTTCTTTTCAGACTTTGCGATGGCGGTTTTAGGCACGACTTGATTGTTTGACTGCGGTTCGTCTAACACAATTTTTTCTCCGTCATCTTTTTGCAAAACAATATGTTGGGGAGTAGTATCAGCAGTGAATACAGTGATTGGTTCTAGTGCAGGGGTTGTCAGGCTATTAATTAAGTAGTAACTCCCGAATAGAACGGTAATCATGGCGGCTATTCCGATAGTTGTTTTCCAGAGATTGGAACGCATTCGTGTTGAATGTTGTTTTTTCTTGAATCGCTCCAATTCCATTTCTACATTGGGAAGTTCTATTCCTCCTTTTTGTTGTAGGAAAAGACTGCTATCCATGATGTCGCGACAAGCTTGCAGGACTTCTTTATCTTTAAGCATCTCCTGCAGCTGTTCGTCGTTTATTTCTGAAGAACTCTCCATGATGTCGAGCGCCTTCTTTACAGATTCATCTGTATTGTTTATATTGTCAATATCTTTATTCATCACTGTTTGACTGTATCATACTTATTTATATTACGTTTAATCATAAAATAAAGATACCTGATTTATGATTTTTTTGCACATTCTTCACGTATCACCTGTAATGCTTTCACAATATGCTTCCTGACTGCACTGACACTGATATTTAATTCTTCTGCCACTTCCTGATATTTCTTGCGCTGAATATAACATTCTTCTAAAATATGCCTGGTATGTGGAGTCAGTTTTTCCATTGCCTTGCTGATATGCATCATTCTTTCATCCTGCTCCAGATATTCCGTTTCAACATAACTTTTGGTCAATTCGGAATAGATTTGTACATACTGTTCATGTGTATTCTGATGTCGTAGGAAGTCAATGCTTTTGTTGCGAACGTAAACGTATAGATAAGATTTAGCCGTGGCTTTATCTATTTTTGCATAATTGGCCCAAATAAATTCGAAGGCGTCGCTTACGATATCCTTGCTAGCCTCCATATTATTAATCAGGTGAAATGCATAATAATAAAGTTGAGGATAGTACTCTTTAAAAAGAAAATCAAAATCGGCCTTATCTTCCACGTGCTTTAAAAGTGTTGAATAGTAAATAAATCGCGTTGCAAATAAACAAATAATAATTGAGAAAAGCAAAATGGCTTTTATTTTATATTTATCGTATCTTTGTGGCATCATATTTTTTCAATTAATATTCATGTAGGACCTGAAAAGTAATAATGGAGAGTATTTTAATTACAGGCGCGAGTGGTTTTATCGGCAGTTTCATCGTGGAGGAAGCGTTGAAGCGAAAGTTTGGTGTGTGGGCCGGGATTCGTTCTACGAGTAGCAAGCGGTATTTGAAAAACCGGAAAATCCACTTTCTGGAACTGGATTTTGCGCACCCTAATAAACTTCGTGCCCAACTCTCCGGGCATAAAGGCACTTACAACAAATTTGATTATATCATTCATTGCGCCGGTGTTACAAAGTGCCCCGACAAGCACTCTTTTGACTATGTGAATTATCTTCAGACCAAATATTTTATCGATACGTTGAAGGAGCTGAATATGGTTCCGAAACAGTTTATCTATATCAGTACATTGAGTGTGTTCGGACCTGTACGTGAGAAGGACTATACTCCGATAAAGGCGGACGACCCTCCGGTACCCAATACTGCTTATGGATTGAGCAAACTGAAAGCGGAGTTGTATATTCAGAGTATGCCCGGTTTCCCTTATGTCATTTATCGTCCTACAGGAGTCTATGGACCTCGTGAAGCTGATTACTATCTGATGGCAAAGTCTATTCAGAAACACGTTGATTTCTCGGTCGGTTTCCGTCGTCAGGACTTGACTTTTGTGTATGTGAAAGACATTGTGCAGGCTATTTTCCTAGGAATAGAGAAAAAAGTAGTTCGTAAGGCGTATTTCTTGACAGACGGGAAAGTTTATAAAAGCCGTGCCTTTTCGGATTTGATACAAAAAGAATTGGGTAATCCGTTTGTTCTTCACTTGAAATGTCCATTAATTGTGCTAAAAGTTATATCTTTGTTCGCTGAATTCATTGCTACACGTTCCGGGAGGAGCAGTACCCTGAATTCGGATAAATATAAGATAATGAAACAACGCAACTGGCAATGCGATATAACCCCGGTAATGGATGAACTGGGGTATGTGCCCGAATATGATTTGGAAAAGGGAGTTCGGGAAACCATTGCCTGGTATAAAAATGAAGGATGGCTTTAGACTTATTTAAGCGCATAGAAACCCGGAAAGGGTTGTTTGCTGTGGAAAAGATTACATTGATTTATAATCTGTTGACTTCCATATTGATTCTGTTCCTGTTTCAGCGGATGGATCATCCATGGCACATGTTGCTGGATAGGGCTATGATCGCGGCAATGACTTTTTTATTGATGTATCTTTATCGTCTTGCTCCCTGTAAATTTTCGGCGTTTGTGCGTATTGTTATTCAGATGAGTCTGCTGTCTTATTGGTATCCGGACACTTTCGAGTTCAATCGTTTTTTTCCGAATTTAGATCATGTATTTGCAACTGCCGAACAATTTATTTTCAATGGTCAGCCTGCTATTTGGTTCTGCCATACGTTTCCGCATCTTATAGTCAGCGAGGCGTTCAATATGGGATATTTCTTTTATTATCCGATGATGCTGATTGTGGCTCTATTCTATTTCATTTATAAATTTGAGTGGTTCGAAAAGATGTCTTTTGTGCTTGTCACTTCTTTCTTTATTTACTATCTGATTTATATATTCGTTCCTGTTGCAGGCCCTCAATTCTATTTTCCTGCCATTGGTATTGATAATGTATCTAAAGGTATTTTTCCTGCTATCGGTGATTATTTCAATCATAATCAGGAGTTACTTCCCGGACCGGGCTATCAGCACGGATTTTTTTATAGTTTGGTGGAAGGCTCGCAGCAAGTGGGTGAACGTCCTACGGCGGCATTCCCCAGTTCGCATGTAGGCATTTCTACTATTCTGATGATTATGGCTTGGCGTGGCAGCAAGAAGTTGTTTGCCTGTCTTATACCTTTCTATATGTTGCTCTGTGGGGCTACCGTATATATTCAGGCGCATTATGTGATTGATGCCATTGTTGGTTTCTTCTCTGCATTCCTATTGTATGTAGTCGTAACCTGGATGTTCAAAAAGTGGTTTGCGCAGCCGATGTTTAAATAGAAACCAAAGACCTTGACGTTTTAATTAGATCATGTTATTCTTCAGGAACAAGTACAAGTTCCTGAAGAATAGATATAATAGGTGCTGATTTAAATTTCCGGATTTTCTTTGCGTTGGGAAGTGATTTCATCAAATATCCGGAAAAGCTCTTCTTTTGTTTCTGCCCGTAACATCGCAATACGTGTGTTGCGGAAGTTAGGGATTCCCTTGAATAGAGGGCTTGCGGCCAGATGACGGCGTACATGCAAAATACCTCTACGCTCATCGAGCAGATTAACGCTGTCTACCACTTCCTGACGAAGTACTTCCATACACCATTCAAAACTAAGTGGAGGTAATTCTTCACCTGTCTCTAAATAGTGTTTTACTTCCTTGAATATCCATGGACGACCGAAGCTGGCGCGACCGATCATCACAGCATCTACTCCATAACGGTCAAAACACTCCTTACAGCGTTGAGGATTGGTCACGTCTCCATTACCGATAATGGGAATATGCATTCTCGGATTATTCTTCACTTCGCCTATCAGTGTCCAATCCGCCTCTCCGGTATACATTTGTGCGCGGGTACGGCCATGTATAGTCAATGCGGCTATGCCACAATCTTGCAATTGTTCCGCTAATTCTACAATTACTTTATTGTTTGCATCCCATCCCAAACGAGTCTTCACTGTTACGGGTATTTTCACCGCATCTACGACAGCACGGGTGATCTCCAGCATTTTGGGGATATTTTGTAGCATACCTGCTCCAGCACCTTTTCCAGCTACTCTTTTCACGGGACATCCGAAGTTAATATCCAGAATGTCAGGTTGTGCCTGCTCTACAATCTTGGCAGCTTCCACCATTGTCTCTGTATCTTTCCCGTATATCTGGATGGCGACAGGACGTTCTGCATCGCTGATACTTAGTTTCTGCGCAGTCTTGCTGACAGCGCGTATCAGTGCGTCACTCGATACAAATTCGGTGTACACCATATCTGCTCCGAATTTCTTGCATATCAGGCGGAAAGCCGGATCGGTTACATCCTCCATCGGGGCAAGTAAGATGGGGTGTTTTCCTAAATCTATATGGGCTATTTTCATATATAATATTACTGCTTATTAAAGTTTTTATTGGTTGCTTTATATTTCTGTTTCGGATGGTTGGGAATTCCGGGGTATAGTCTCTCTATTGTACCGTTTTGAAGCATTCTGGGGATAATAAAATTGATAAGATATTTAAGTGTTTTATGAACTTTTGTTGCTATTTCTTCAATACTAATATAGTCTTGTGATAGCGAAATGATGAGTGCTTGCAATTCTTCAAAAGTCATTCTTTGTTTATTTTGCTTTGAACTCTCCATGTTACTCTTCAGACTCTCCATGTTACTCTTCAGACTCTCCATATTACTTTCCGAGCTCTCCATATTACTTTCCGAGCTTTCCATATTATTCTCTGAACTTTCAACCTTATCTTCCAAAGTTTCAAACTTTCCCTCAGATTCATTAATATGGTATTTCGTTCCTCTGCCATTTCCTTCTGCAATCAAAAATCCTTCATTACAGAGTTTTTTTAGCATCTTTGTGATATCTGAACGATGTTGAGGAACAACGTATTGTAGTTGAGTGTTATTAATCTCATTTTCACTATAACAAGTAACCAAAGCCGTTAACTCATCTTGGGTTAGTTTTTCAATCTTTCCATCAAATAGTTCTTTTAGTTTGATTACAGCATCATCCGGTAATAAACTTATCATAGGTAAAGTTAGTTCCACCTTGTCCGGACGGTTCAATTCTTCAACATACGGTTTTTGCCAGTTAGCTTCTCTCCAACCTTTTATAATCTTATTTACACCGCTACCAGCTTTCTCCGAGAAACCGATTAGCATGAACATTTTTTGTAATGCTTTATTACGGCATACGCTGTCTCCCCCTGAATAATATTGTGTTTTGCTGACCAACATTGTTCCGGGATTCTTGAAGCGGTATTTATCTACCCACTGTTCAACAACAATGTTTCCTTCTTCCGAGAAATCACAATGAATAAGTGTGTTGATAAATGCTTCACGTATTGCAATATGTGTGGGAGTCTCATCAATTCGTATACCATTTCTTATTTGGAAAGGTTTAGGGAGTATGACAGTCAGTTTAGGGTATACTTTGCGATAAAATTGGAAGAGATTTGCTTCCCAAGTTCCGTCCGGGCAGATACGATCTGACCATCTGATAGAATCGTCTGCTCCTAAATGTTCCCTATAATCTGGAAAATAATTAGGAGCGCATTCAGGATCTGTGATACTTTCTGTTTTGCCGAACATAAGTATTCCGGCTAAAGTGAAACCTTCCTCTTTAGTATGCCGGTCTTTACGATACGCTTCCAATTTTGTCAGAAATTCCAGGTCATTCAGGCTAAGCCATGGATGAGATGGTTTCAGATTGGCAAATAGTTGCCTGTATTGTGTCAGGGTTTCCTTATCAATATCTTCTATGGAATAATTGCACAGGATTCTGGAATCACGTGGGTGGTTTTCGTCCGAATCTGCAATCAAGCGTTTCACTTCAGCATCTGTACATTTATAATCGCCTTCATGGTTACGTTTAAATGTATGTCCGCCAAAAGGATTTCTTGTTCTGTAGATAGGACGTTGTATACGGGTTGCACGAGGAACATAAATGAGGAGCAGATTTTTTCCTTTATAACAACCTTCATACAGGTCGTTATCAGAAAGCAGATTCTCATTTACACAATCCGGATTATTAATCTGATTCCAAAAGTCTTTTTTGTACTGGCTGATTTGTTCTTTTGTCAGTCCTTCAATAATGAATTGCTGTTTATACTCTTTCACACCAAGTATAATAACTCCTCCATCTGTATTGGCAAAAGAAGAATAAGTGTCCCATAAACTGTTGGGAAGACCATCTTTGGCAATCTTGAATTCCAAATCTACAGCTTCCTCTTTTTGTATCAACGAGTCTATATAGTCGGTGAAATCCCACTCTTCCAGATTGTTGAGTACGATTGGTTTCTTATTTTCCATTTCTTCTTTCTGCTTTATTCTCTGCAAAAATACGGATAAATTCGTACCTTTGCACACTTCTATCATATTAATGATTATTGGACAGTAAAATGAATATAAAAGATTTTGAAATAATGGCTCCTGTGGGTTCGCGCGAATCTCTTGCTGCGGCCATTCAGGCAGGTGCCGATTCTATCTATTTCGGTATAGAAAACCTGAATATGCGTGCCCGTTCGGCTAATACATTTACGATTGATGATTTGCGGGAAATAGCCCGTACGTGTGACGAGCACGGGATGAAGAGCTACCTGACGGTCAATACGATTATCTATGATAAAGATATCCCTCTGATGCATACCATTGTCGATGCGGCCAAGGAAGCGGGAATTTCTGCGGTAATTGCAGCTGATGTGGCAGTGATGAATTATGCCCGTCAGATAGGGCAGGAGGTACATCTTTCCACCCAGTTGAATATCTCCAATGCGGAGTCTTTGAAATTCTACGCGCAATTTGCAGATGTGGTAGTATTGGCCCGTGAGTTGAATCTGGAACAGGTGGCCGAGATTTATCGTCAGATACAGGAAGAACATATCTGTGGTCCGAGCGGTGAACAACTTCGTATCGAAATGTTCTGCCACGGCGCGCTTTGTATGGCAGTATCGGGTAAATGCTATCTCTCTTTACATGAGATGAATCATTCGGCCAATCGCGGTGCTTGTATGCAGGTATGTCGTCGTTCTTACACGGTTCGTGATAAGGAAACGGATGTGGAACTGGATATTGATAACGAATATATCATGTCTCCCAAAGACTTGAAGACCATCCATTTTATGAATAAAATGTTGGATGCCGGTGTACGTGTATTCAAGATTGAAGGCCGTGCCCGTGGACCTGAATATGTACGTACGGTGGTTGAATGTTACAAAGAAGCTATCAAGGCTTATTTGGATGGAACATTCACCGATGAAAAGATTGCGGCTTGGGATGAACGCCTGAAAACCGTATTCAACCGTGGCTTCTGGGATGGATATTACTTGGGACAGCGTTTGGGCGAATGGACCAGGAATTATGGTTCGGCAGCTACGGAACGTAAGATTTATGTAGGTAAAGGTATCAAATACTTCTCTAATATCGGAGTTTCCGAATTCCTGGTAGAAGCGGCTGAAGTAAGTGTAGGCGATAAGCTTCTCATTACAGGGCCGACTACCGGTGCCCTATTTATGACTTTGGAAGAAGCTCGTGTTGACTTGGAATCTGTGCAAACAGTGAAGAAGGGACAGCATTTCTCCATGAAATCGGATAAGATACGTCCCAGTGACAAGCTGTATAAACTGGTATCGACCGAAGAATTGAGGAAGTTCAAAGGACTCGACATTGAGCAAAAAAGAGGCTAACTGTTATTTCTCAACTTTTAATTCTCAATTTAAATGAACTATATCTATGAATTGGAAATGAAGGTTCGCGATTACGAATGTGACCTTCAAGGTATTGTCAATAATGCCAATTATCAGCACTATCTGGAACATACCCGCCACGAGTTTCTGACTTCGGTGGGTGTCAGTTTTGCTGCACTTCATGAGCAAGGAGTCGATCCGGTAGTGGCACGTATTAGTATGGCATTCAAGACTCCATTGAAAAGCGGAGATGAGTTTGTCTCGAAACTATATATGAAAAAGGAAGGTATCAAATATGTGTTTTATCAGGATATCTTCCGTAAGAATGATAATAAAGTAGTAGTGAAATCCACTGTTGAGACGGTATGTGTGGTAAACGGACGTTTAAGTGACAGCGAATTGTTCGATAATGTCTTTGCGCCCTACCTGAAATGAACAGCTCGGAAGAAGAACAAATTTATAGTATTGCTCTGACAATGGTGCCCGGTATCGGGCACATAGGAGCAAAACATTTGATAGATGGAATGGGTAATGCCGTTGATGTCTTCCGTCTGCGCAAAGAAATACCGGAACGTATTCCAGAAGTAAGTCAACGGGTGATAGAGGCATTGGATTGTCCGCAAGCTGTGCTCCGCGCCGAACAAGAATATGAATTTATCCGGAAGAATCGGATCTCTTGTCTGTCTTTTCATGATGAGGCTTATCCTTCCCGTTTGCGGGAATGTGAAGATGCCCCTGTCGTTCTTTTCTTTAAAGGAAATGCCGATCTAAATTCCCTTCATATCCTGAATATGGTAGGAACCCGTAATGCTACTGATTATGGGACACAAATCTGCGCCTCTTTTCTGCGGGATCTGAAAGCACTTTGTCCTGAAGTGCTTGTAGTCAGCGGTCTTGCTTATGGAATCGATATTCATGCGCATCGTGAAGCTTTGGCCAATGAATTACCTACAGTAGGTGTTTTAGCTCATGGGCTGGATCGTATTTATCCTCATGTCCACCGGAAAACAGCTGTTGACATGCTTGAAAAAGGGGGATTACTGACCGAATTTCTGTCCGGCACCAATCCCGACCGGCATAACTTTGTCAGCCGTAACCGTATTGTCGCCGGTGTGTGTGATGCTACAATTGTCATTGAATCAGCAGAGAAAGGCGGTTCACTGATTACAGCCGAACTTGCCGAAGGTTATCATCGCGACTGTTTCGCTTTCCCCGGTCGCGTGAATGATGAATATTCAAAAGGATGCAACCTGTTAATCAGAGAAAACAGAGCTTCTTTGTTATTATCAGCCGAAGATTTTGTGAAGGCTATGGGCTGGGAGGTTAGTGCTCATTCGGCAAAAGTGGCAAATGTGCAGCGTAGTCTTTTTCTTGATTTGTCTGAAGAGGAGCAAAAGGTTATTGAAATTCTTGAGAAACGAGGCGATTTACAGATTAATACATTAGTAGTTGAAGCGGATATTCCCGTGCAGAAAATGAATACGATTCTTTTCGAGCTTGAAATGAAAGGTGTAGTTCGTGTGTTGGTAGGGGGAATGTACCAGTTATTATAGTAATTTCCTGATAATTTGTATACTTTATATTGTGGAGAAACAGAAACCTTTTCGTATTTTTGGCAAAATTTCGAAGGTACAATGAGCATGGCAAAAAAGACAAAAGCAGATAAAAAGACGAAAAGCACAGTGAATAAAGTTTCTTATCATTATCGACCGGACAATATGACTTTGCAAGACTGGCAGATTGCTTTGCGGAGGCAGGCGGCAATGAAAGAGAAGTTTGTAATATCTGAGAGAGACAAAAAAGAATATCCCGGTTATTATACGGTGATAAATCCTACATCCGGCAATGAATATAATGTGGTATACAGAGGACATCAGAGTCCTTGGAATTATTGTTCGTGTATGGATTTTAAGGCAAGCCAATTGGGTACTTGCAAACATTTGGAAGGAGTCAAACTATGGATTAGAGAGAAAAGACGTAAAGTTTGCCGTGTCACGCCACCGTATTCTTCCGTATACCTGTCTTATCAGGGAGAGCGTAAAGTTTGCTTGCGAATCGGTACGGACAATGAGGAGGAGTTCCGCAAACTGGCAAGTCCTTATTTTACTCCCGACGGAGTGATGCGCCCTGCCGCCATTGACTCGATAACTGAATTCTTGAGGGCTGCTACCCGCCTGAATAACACATTCCGTTGGTATCCCGACGCACTGGGATTTATACTTGAACAGCGTGATTTGCGGAGGCGGTCGCAATTGCTACCGGACTATGCTTCGGACACAGCATTGGACACATTGCTGAAAACAAAACTTTACCCTTATCAGAAAGAAGGAATCCGTTTTGCTTTTCGTGCCGGAAAATCTATCATCGCGGATGAAATGGGACTGGGCAAAACTATCCAGGCTATTGGAACGGCTGAACTGATGAGGAAGCATCAGTTTATATCTTCCGCTCTGATTATATGCCCTACATCATTGAAATATCAATGGAAAAAGGAAATAGAGCGTTTTACCGATGCCAAGGCTATTGTGGTAGAAGGAAATCACCTGACCAGGAAAGTGCTATATGGAGCGGAAGAATTTTATAAGATAGTGTCTTACAACAGTGTGTGCAATGATATTAAAATCTTGAAGTCTCTTCATACTGATTTCCTTATCATGGATGAAGTGCAGCGTCTGAAGAACTGGAATACTCAAATATCCAAAGCAGCCCGTCATATTGAGTCGGATTATTCGGTTATTTTATCCGGTACTCCATTGGAGAATAAGTTGGAGGAACTTTATTCCATCATGCAGTTTGTCGACCAGTTTTGTTTGGGACCTTATTATCAGTTTCTTGACCAGACTGTTGTCCGGTCGGATACGGGTAAGGTGGTTTCTTACAAGAATCTGAATGCCATTGGCGAGCAGATGAAGAACGTACTGATTCGCCGCCGGAAAAAAGATGTAGCTCTCCAGTTGCCCGGGCGGATGGATAAAGTTCTGTTTGTGCCGATGACTGAGCAACAGAGGAATATGCATGATGAATATCAGTCTATCGTGTCGCAACTAGTATTCAAATGGACGAAAACCCGTTTCCTGAGTGAGAAAGACCGGAAGCGGCTATTGTTGATGCTTAGCCAGATGCGTATGCTTTGCGACAGCACTTATATTCTTGACCAGAAAACCCGTTATGATACGAAGGTGGAGGAAACGCTGAATATTCTCAGGAATGTCTTTGAGAGTGGAGATGAGAAGGTGGTTATTTTCAGCCAATGGGAGAGGATGACTCGTCTGATAGCGAAAGAACTGGACGTTTTAGATGTCCGGTATGAGTATCTTCATGGGGGGATTCCTTCCGAAGCCCGTAAAAATCTGACGGATAACTTTACCGAACTGCCGGAAAGCCGTGTCTTTCTGTCAACTGATGCCGGAAGTACAGGGCTGAATCTGCAAGTTGCGTCTATACTTATCAATCTCGATTTGCCTTGGAATCCGGCCGTTCTCGAACAGCGTATTGCCCGTATTTATCGTATCGGTCAGAAAAAGAATATCCAGGTTATCAATCTTGTTGCCAGCCAGACTATTGAAGAGAGGATGTTGTCTACCCTCAACTTCAAAACTTCTCTTTTTGAGGGTATCCTTGATAATGGTGAAGATACCATCTTCTTGGAAAACAGCAAGTTCGACAAGATGATGGATAGTCTCAAGGTGGTGGCCGAACCGTCTGAAGAAGTGGACGGAGCGCATAATCGTATGGCGGGCTGCAGTATTGATTTGAATGATAATGAAGAGAAAGTTGTGGAGGAAACGGCTGTTTTGCAAACGACGGACACGGATTCATTGGCATTGCTTGAGGAAGAAACACCTGAAGAAGGAGTAACAGAGGTGAGTACGGAAAAGAAGTCTTCTGTATCTGCGGCAGATAATAATCCGGAGCAATTGCTTCAGCAGGGATTTTCTTTCCTTAGCGGACTGGCACGTACGCTTAGTTCGCCAGAAGCTACTCAGAGATTGGTTGATTCTATTGTAGAGGAAGATAAGGAGACAGGTCGGACTAGTATTCGGATACCTGTATCTGATAAAGAGAGTGTAGTGGGGATTCTGAATTTGTTCGGGAAACTGTTGGCGGCAGGGAATAAGACATAAAAAAAGGAGCAACGCCTTGCTCCAACCTTTGTTAACCTTAAATCTAATACTATGAAAAAAATCACATGACAAATATAAGCCTTCTTCTTGCCCTTTCCAAATAATTTTGTTGTATTTGTTTCTCTTTTGAATTCTTTTACGGATTTTCACTGTTAACGGGCACAATATGCTTCCATTCCCAGTGATGTTCGAGATTCTGTATAGCTTTATTGCTGAGTTTGCTTTAAATTTCTTCACATACCGGCATATCCATTCCCTTATACACCACCACAATCTTATGAAGTTGTGTGGCATCGACCGCATTCTTCACCGTCTCGGTTTCTGCATAGCGGTTAGCTTGTGTAATCCCTTCCAGACGCAGTTCTTCCACACGGCTTTCGGGGTCTTTATATTTGGCGTATTTCAGTTCTACAATGTAGCTGTGCTTCATGCCAGAATAGATATCCAGTAGCGGACAGAGGAAAATATCGACATATCCTGCCTGTGTATCCTGTTCGGAAATGGGACGGTAGAAGCGGTTCTGTGCCGTCATGGCAAGCGTAAAGCCGTGGACAAAAAGTTCACCTTTCTGTTTGTCGCGTTGGGAAGTGTAACGTTTCAGGCAGTCGGCAATATAACCGAAATAGGCTTTCCAGTTAGCGTGGTAGGCAAGGGTGCTGGCAGTTCGTTCTTCTCGTAACCGCTGAAACTGAGATCGGCTTCGTCATAAGTACTCAGCAGATAGGTGTAGATTTGTTCGCGGACTACCTGATTGGGGATGGTAAGTTTAGTCTTTCCTTCATACATACCACTGATAGTAAGCATGCCGAAATAATAGAGCAGGCTCACAAAGTTGTCGGGGTTGGTGATCCCTGGGTGCTTTGCCTCGTTGAATATAATTCTTGACGAAGTAGAGCACCATATTTGAGTTGTACATGGTGGTTTCGCCATAACATTCTTCCGTAAAGCAGTAGTTGTCATACCAGGGTTTTATTATTTCTATCAATTCGTCCACCGTATCTTGTGGCAGATAGTCGGCATATATTTTGCAGAAGTTCTCAAAGGTGGTGCCACAATGCGCATCCAGCCTCTTTCGGTAGTTGTGCAGTTCACCGACTATTCCGGAGAAGTTGAGATACAGCACCAAATACCTGTTCCGGTCAGGGGGTAGGGTGTTTTCCGATGTAAAGGTCGTCAAACAGGGCATCGAACTTATTCTTGGCAAGTATATCATAATAATGTTGCAACATATTTACTGTAAGACTTTTGCCGAAACGGCACGGGCGAATAAAGAAGAAAAACTTGTCTGCCTCTTCTATCATGGGGATAAACCGGATTTTGTCCACATAATAACAGTCGTCGCGGCGGATTACTGCGAAGTTCATCATGCCGTATGGGATACGTTTTCTGCGCGGTATTATATATTCTTCCATAATTTAGTTAGTTTTGTCTTAAAAGTGTCTTTAGAGTAGTAGTGATGCACAGAGAATCGATTTATGATCGGCAATCTGTGCATCTTTTATTGTATATATGTCAGTAAAGCATTTCTTTTTTAAACCATACTTCAAATACTGGATCTGCAAGAACTATCTCTTTTCCATTTGTCTCTATGAGCTCCTTTTGTAGTAATGCATTTTTTAAGCGGACAATATTGGCCGATGTTCCTAAATTGTATTTTGAAATGACTTCTTTGCTGCTGAATTTAGTGTGTATTCCATCAACAATTGCTTTTAGAAAATTCATTTGATAGGCAGAAAGGTTTTCTGTTTCACTTTGGAATAGAATATTGTTTTGGTCGAGTAGGTCTTCCAATGCATAAGAAAGTTGTTCTGTGGTTGCTGTATTAATGGTACGTATCCAAAGTAGCCAGGAAAGTTGCTGTACATAAGACGAATGGTTGTCTACAAGGCGGCAGATTTCTTCTGCAAGTTCGGGAGAAATGTGTTTTCCTGTATTTTCAAATCGTTTGCATATATATTCAATCCAGTATTTTGTTTCTATTTTTGCGAGATAGATAGCATCTCCAAATTTATAGAATGGTAAATTCTTCTTTTCAAAGAGTTCGTTCATTAAATGCTTTTTACTTCCGAAAAGACAATATGAGACATGTTGTTGTAATTGCCATACGCTACGTAGCTTTTTCTGAAACGTTTTGGAATCTTCGAAATCCGAAATTTGTTGGAACTCATCAATGCAAATGACTATCTGTATTCCTTTCTCTATTGCAATTTTTTCGGGTAACTGTAAGATGTCATTCTCCGTATTATTTTGCATGTTGTACTCGAATGATATAGAGAAATCGTTCATCGGATCTGCTCCGATAGAGATTTTGGGATTGATGTGTGAGAGGAATTGTTTAGTATTCTCTATCCATTCCTCCCATTTGGAAGAAGTTTGTTTTAAGATAGAAGTGGCAAAGAGACGATAAAACTCATTTTCGGTGCGACAGGAAAAAATGTCTATGTAGACCACTTTTCTCTTGTTATCTTGTGATAGCTGGGCTACTTTCTTAACTAGTGATGTTTTTCCCCATCTTCTAGGAGAAATAAGCACTGTATTTACACCATGTGCAAAGTTTAGGAGTAAACGTTGAGTCTCTTTTTCGCGATCTGTAAAGTTATCTCCGGAAGTGGCTACACCAAAAACAAACGGCTTTTCCATAACTATTCTTTATTATTCTTATTGGGCAAATATAGTGATTCTTTGAAATACTAACAAGTTTGTTACTAACAATGTTGTTACTAACAGACTTGTTAGTATTCTTAAAAGAATAAATGCGAACATAAAACAATTTGATTTGTTATTTATAGTAAATGGATCTATTTAGAGGTGGCCTTCTTTCATTATGATATTAAACATCTCTTTATATCTATTTTTTAAGGTGCTTGTTTGACTATATGTCAGTTTAAACCTTTATATTTGTATATGTGAAGTTAACCGAAGAAAAAATCACTTATTATTGGCTATGATGAAAAAGGAAATTAAATTCAGTCTTGTTTATCGGGACATGTGGCAATCTTCCGGTAAATATCAACCTCGGGTTGATCAGCTTGTCCGTATCGCTCCTTTGATTATTGAGATGGGCTGTTTTGCCAGAGTTGAAACGAATGGCGGTGCTTTTGAGCAAGTGAATCTGTTGTACGGCGAAAATCCTAATAAGGCTGTCCGTGCTTTTACCGCACCTTTTAAAGAAGCGGGTATTCAAACGCATATGCTCGATCGCGGATTGAATGCGTTGCGCATGTATCCGGTTCCGGCAGACGTACGTAAATTGATGTATAAAGTCAAGCATGCGCAGGGAGTGGACATCACACGCATTTTCTGTGGACTGAACGAAACAAGAAATATCATTCCTTCTATTAAATATGCTTTGGAAGCAGGTATGATTCCGCAGGCAACTCTTTGTATCACCTATTCTCCCGTACACACTGTTGAGTATTATGCTCGAATTGCCGATCAACTGATTGAGGCCGGTGCACCTGAAATCTGCTTGAAGGATATGGCGGGTATCGGTCGTCCGGGTATGTTAGGAGAATTGGTCAGGACTATCAAGGAGAAACATCCGGATATATTGATTCAATATCATGGTCATAGCGGACCGGGATTGTCTATGGCTTCTATTCTTGAGGTTTGCGAAAATGGTGCGGACATCATTGATGTGGCTATGGAACCGATGTCTTGGGGCAAAGTGCATCCGGACGTAATCTCTGTGCAGGCTATGTTGAAAGATTTAGGCTTCCAGGTTCCCGACATAAATATGAAAGCATATATGAAAGCTCGCGCTATGACGCAAGAATTCATTGATGATTTTCTGGGTTATTTTATGGATCCTACCAATAAATATATGTCTTCACTTCTACTGAAATGTGGTTTGCCGGGTGGTATGATGGGTTCCATGATGGCAGACTTGAAAGGAGTACATTCCGGTATCAATATGATATTAAGGAGTAAGAATGAGCCGGAACTTAGTCTGGATGATTTGCTTGTGATGCTTTTTGATGAAGTGGAATATGTATGGCCTAAGCTGGGGTATCCTCCTTTGGTGACTCCTTTCAGCCAGTATGTGAAGAATGTTGCATTAATGAATCTTATGCAGCAGGTAAAAGGGGAAGATCGCTGGACAATGATAGATAACCACACTTGGGATATGATTCTGGGTAAAAGTGGACGTCTTCCGGGTAAGCTCGCTCCAGAGATTATAGAGTTGGCGGAATCTAAAGGATATGAATTTGTCGATACCGACCCGCAGTTGAATTATCCGGATGCTTTGGATGAATATCGGAAGGAAATGGATGAAAATGGCTGGGAATATGGAGAGGATGACGAGGAACTTTTCGAACTGGCCATGCACGATCGCCAATATCGTGATTATAAGTCCGGGGTTGCCAAAAAGCGTTTTGAGGAAGAGTTACAACATGCTAAAGATGCGGCAATGGCAAAGAACGGATATTCGGAAGAGGAAATTAAGAAATTGAAGCGTGCCAAGGCGGACCCGGTCATTGCTCCTGATAACGGACAGGTACTTTGGGAAGTTTCCGTAGAGGGACCATCCATTGCTCCATTCATCGGACGTAAATATCAGCATGACGAAGTCTTTTGTTATCTTTCTACCCCGTGGGGAGAATATGAAAAGATTCTGACCGGATTTACCGGACGTGTGGTGGAAATATGTGCGCAACAAGGTACCAATGTACGTAAAGGAGATGTAATCGGTTATATTCTACGGAGTGATATCTTTGCGTAAGCCTTTTTATAAGAGTTAGGGGTATAAGCTACACCTAATAAAGAATTTTAGTAGGGTGTCTTAAAAGTGTTTTTAAAATAGTAGTGATGCACAGAAAATCGATAACTAATCGGTGATCTGTGCATTCTCATTATTGTTACCTTAATGTAATAATTCTATGAGTATGTTACTATACCAGTACTTTATTCTCTAAAAGTTCTATGCGTTTGCACAATATCTCGATAAACCGGCTGTTTGCCTTGATTAGTTCACGGAGATCCTCTGCAGCTTCGATGCGGACAGTGCTACAATCTTTCGCGACTCCGATATTTGTCCCGATTGTACCTGTGTTATTGACATACACATTTCCATCTATTTTATTAAATAGCTCCAATGCAGACATATTTAGCACTTCTGCTATTTTGTTCAGCCTTGTTAATGTGAGGTCGGTTTCACCATACTCAATCTTACAATAGGCACTTGTTGACAGGTTCAACTTTTCTCCCATTTGTTCTTGAGTAAGATTCTTTTCCATACGAAGCATTTGCAGCCGATGTCCTACTATCTTTTTTAAATCCGTTTCCATGTATATTGTTGTTGGGAAGCAATTTTTATTCGACAAATGTAACAATTTTAGCGGATATAACAAATGCTATTTTATACTTATTCAAAGGAACTGAAGAAAATACAATGATGGAAAGATTTTGAATGAGAGAAAAATACTTCATATTATCGTACATACTGCAATATTCCTTTTATATTTTCCTTTCTCGTTGATATTTGGATAATACTATGCGTTTAATGGATAGTTGTAGTAAATATTGTGTATACAATTGATCTTGATGTGTGCTTAACTTTGCAACCGGAGAAACACGCAGTGACTCTTAACACTTAAAAAACAAACATTTCATTAATAATAAAAGAAAAACAAACATGAAGAAGATTTTACTATTGTTCTCAATCTGCTTAATTTCGATGTTAGGTTATGCACAAACTAATGAAGATGGAAAAGAAAGCGTTTACATTGATTATTTTTCCCGTCCTGGCAGTATAAACAACATTTTAGCAGAAGCTTTGCGTAATAAAATTATTGAAGGTATTCAAGAAATGAATCGTGTCGTGTTGATTGACGTTGATTCTAATGAAGCATTGAAAACCGAAGCCAGGCGGCGTCAGGAAGCTTCCGCTATGGGAGATGTTGTTGCCAGAAGCGAGGCTATGACGACGTTGGGAGCTAAATATCTGATTCAGGGGAACATTACAAGTATGCAGGGTATTAAAAAAACGGACAGTAAAGGAAAGCCCTATTATAAAGGAAGTGTTTCTTACACATTAAAGATTGTGGATCCTTCTAATGGTACGCTCAAAGGTACCCAGGCTTTCTCTCATGAAGGGTTGACGGGAAGTATAGGAGATACTCCTGAAGAGGCAATCATTAAAACGTTGGATTATGCCAAAATAAGTATGGATGACTTTGTTAACGAGAATTTTAAGATACAAGGTACGATTGTGCAAGTGGAAAGCACAAAGAAAGATAAAGCACAAACTGTATACGTTGATCTTGGAACAAAAAGAGGTATACAGAAAGGACAGAAGTTTACTGTTTACATAGAGATGGACATTGCCGGTGAACTGTCATTGAAAGAAATCGGTCGCTTAAACGTGAAAGAAGTGTTGAGCGGGGCACGTTCTTTGTGCAGTGTCAGCAAAGGTGGGGAAGAAATCATGAGAGCTACCAAGGAAGAAAGGAAGTTGATTATCATTTCGAGGAAAGATACCTTTTTGTCACTATAATCAATTTCAATTATCAACTTTTCTCCTAGCAAAAAGAAAATGAAACTACGAATACTACTTTTGAGCCTGCTGGCGACATATACTATTCATCTCACAGCACAGGAGCTATACTCCAATGATCTGTCTTGCGTGAAAGCAGATAATAATTTGGCTGTTATCGCAGCCTCCGGAATAGCAGAAAAGAAGAAAGATGTATATTCTATGGCATTGAAGTCGATTTTCAACGCTCTCTTCTTGAATGGTATTGACGGAGTAGAAAACGGTCGGCCGCTGGTTGGGAAAGAAGACTCTTACTATATGAACCAGTTTTTCAATTCACGCTATATGCTTTTTGTGAAAAATTATGAGACGGTCGAAGAACCGGTGCGACAATCTTCCAGACTTTATAAGGGTACGGTTACGGCCCAAATTTTACTGGGTGCACTTAAAAAGGATTTGATACGGAACAAATTGATGACAAAGCCCATGGAGGAGATGTCGATGGAAGAAACCCGGCAACAGGTTGCTCTTCCAACCATTATGGTGGTTCCTTATAAAAGTAATGACCGGAGTTCGTATGCCGGTATCCTGAAAAATGATTTTGATCTTCGCGTAGCGGTAAGTACGGTAAAAGAAGGATTCGTCAAACTTGGTGTGAAGACGGTAGCTGCCGAAGGAAAACAGGCAGGTACTCTGCGTGCTTCTGAATGGGAGAGTAAGAATGCTGATTCTAATGATAAACAGTTGTTGATGAATTCGGGGGCAGATGTATATGTGATTGTTGATTTGCAGAAAGATATATCGGCAACCTCAGGTAGTAGGGTATCATTGATTATGACTGCTCGTGAGACCGCTACAGGAATTGATTTAGCCAGCCGGAAAAGCTGGACGAACCGCTTTAGGACAACAGATGTGGACAAACTATGTGCGTATGCGGCACAGGATGTTTTGGATGGTTTTCTGAAAGATATTTCAAAGGAGTTTGCTCGGAGAGTCCAACAGGGAAATACGATAGTTCTTCGGGTCAGTCTTGCTGATAACGCTGTCAATACGATGAACAGCCGGATAAACGGGAGCACTACTCTTTCGGCGCATATACGCAACTGGGTGAGGAAGAATGCTCAGGGAGGATGCTACCATATTCAAGGTGCTGTGGATGATAGTCTGATATTTGATTCGATACAGATTCCGGCAAAGGATAGCGACGGCTTGCCGATGGATTGCATCACGTTTGCGGATAATCTGGTTAATTATCTGAATGATTCCGGAATAGATAGTGAACATAGAGTGGATGGAAGTACCATCTATTTGACTATTCAATAAATCAAGGACGTATGAAACATTGGCTTTTATTTATTCTTGTGATTTCATGGTTTTGCTTTCCGCTTTCCGGTCAACAAACGAACCGTCCTGACTGGGTGAAACAGCATCCTGTTAGTGGTTTAAGTTACATCGGAATAGGAATGGCTGAAATATCGGAAGGAGATTATCAGCAAAAGGCAAAGCAAAACGCTTTGTCTGACCTTGTATCTGAAATTCAAGTGGTGATTGCCGCCAATTCTTTGTTGAATACGTTGGAGGACGATGGTAATGTGAAACAAACCTTCGCAGAAAGTATTCGTACAGAAGCCCGGGCGGAAATAGAGAACTTTCGTCTGGTGGATTCCTGGCGAAGTGACAATGAGTATTGGGTTTATTATGAATTGAATAAGGGCGATTATGCAGCCTTGGTGGAAGCACGTCGTCAGAAGGCAATCCGTAACGGATTCGATTTTTGGTATAAGGGACACATTACTTTACAACAGGGAGATTTAATGACTGCCATTGAATTATTCTCAAATGGAATGGAGGCTATACGCCCGGTGCTTAATCAGGAGTTGTTCTGCTCTTACGAAGGAAAGACAATTAATCTGGCGACCGAACTATATGCGGCTTTGGCTGGAGTATTTGATGGAATAACGATTGTTCTGAATCCGGCAACCGTTTCAGTCACGCCGTTTCAAGGTATAAGGGAGCCTATTGCTATAGGTGTTTACCGTAATGGAAATCCGTTAAGGAATATCCGGTTGAAAGCCGAGTTTGTTTCCGGGTCGGGAGATTTGTCTTCCATGTCTCCCACCGACGAATCGGGAGTTGCCGCTCTTTATGTGCGCAATATTACTTCTAAACAGGCACAGCAGGAAATTGGAATTTCATTAATTGATGATGTGTTCAGCTTGTTCCGGAAGGGAAGTTATGCAGCTTTATTCAAACAAATGCTTTCTTCTCTTCCCGGAGCAACGTTGACTATCAACACGGTGCAGACACAGACTTCTGCTTATGTTAGAAGTGCGCAGAGCGATATAGAGGCGGTGGAACGAACTGTGAAGAGTTTGCTGAACAATCATTTCTTTAACGTAGTTGCATCTCCTTCTGAAGCCGACATTATCGTTACATTGGATAATAAGTGTCGTAAAGGCAATACCGTTCCGGGTGAACTGTATAACTTCATCGAATTCTTTTCTACGTTGGGGATTAAAATAGAAAATAACCGGACGGGGCAAACCATGTTGAATTATTCTATTAATGATGAACGGACATTAGTACCTGAAAATAAGTCCGCTTCTCAAGGCAAGAATATGGCGGCGCGTGAATTGATAAAACGGCTGAACCGGGAGTTTGCACGTGAATTGAAGAAAATAACATTCGACAGAACCGGAAAGATTCCGGAAAGACAGAAGATGTTGCCGGATGTTCCTGTTCCGGTAGTCGGTTCTTCCGTACCGGAAAAAGAAGCTGATCCGGTTATATCTGTCCCTGTTGTGGTGCCGGAAGTTATTCCTGCTCCTTTGGTTCCGGTTAAGTCCGCCAAACCAGAGAATCAAAAGGCAATTCGGGTTGAATGGTTGGATGGTGTCTTTGTTGAATTTGACAAACTTGCAACTTTGGGAGACAAATCGAGGATACATCTTAAGATTGTGAATACAAATGCTGACGATTGCGAAGTGGACTTATATAGTGGAAATCTGACGGTTATAAACGAAAAAGGTGAAGAATCTCCGATTGTCAGTCTCAAACTGGGGTCTAAGTTCAATGACCGCAGAGTCACTGCGCTCATTGTGCCTGATCTGCCTACGGAGATGGTTATTGAGGTAAGTAAGTTGCAATCTGTGGCACTGCTGCAATTGAAGGATTTCAAAAATAATATAGTGAAGTTGAGAGGCTTGAAATGAATCATATATTAACATTAAAAAAGACTTGAAATGAAAAGAATTAATTTATTGGGAACAGCATTGCTAATCATTGCTGTTATGACAAGTTGCGGTAGTTCAAAACCTGTAACACAAACAGTGCAGCAACCGGCAGTGCAACAGGACGTAGAAATTAATGTTCCTTGTTCGGGACCGGAATTTCAAACGAACAAAGAGTATTTTAGAGCTAGTTCGATGGGACTTTCTACGGATATGTCTATTGCAAAGAAAAAAGCGATGACGGAGGCCCGGGCTGAAATTGCTACTGCTATCAATGCAAAAGTGAAATCGGTAACCGATAGTTATGTTTCCTCTTATCAGCAAGGTGAAAATGATGAAAGCAAAAGTCGTTATCAATCATTGACCCGTACGGTAGTGGAACAGGAATTGAGCGGTACGCGTGTAATTTGTGAAAAAACCATGAAGACTCCTGATGGTAAATACAAAGTATATGTTTCTCTTGAACTGGCAGGAGAGGAAATCATGAATGCTATGGCAAATCGTATTAAGAATGATGACAAATTGCGCATTGACTTTGAATATGAAAAGTTCAAAAAGGTATTTGAAGAAGAAATGAGTAAAAACGCCCAATAAGCAGCTTGTTTAAAACATTGCGGATAGTAATGATCTCTTTAATAACTACCCAACTATTTGAAGATTGAATGATGAAGCTTAATTTGTCGGATATAAGATATAATTGGGTAGTTATTTTTATTATCCAGTTGCTTTTGTCTCCCGGTATTGATGTGTTTTCACAGGCAATGCCTGTTGATACAGTTTATAACCAATCTTATGACTGGAGACTGGGACAGCGGGAGACTTTGCCCGAATGGGTGTTTGCTTCTCAACGGAAAGGCCGGGTAGTTGGTATATCTGATCCTTGTATGAAATCCGAAGCTGCAAGGATGCTTGCTTTGCAAAGAGCGGCTTATCTGTATTCATTGCAGCAAGGGGTACAATTGAGACTTCTCTCGGACGTTTTTTCCACCATGGAGACTGCCAGTAATACATACGAAGACCAAAGAAACAAAATGCTTGTACTGGGAGTGATCGAACATCCCGTTCAACATGTTTCCTACCGGATTGAGCATGAATATACTTCTATATTTGGAGAGAAATTTCTGGAGGTATCTTTTACTCCATCGAATGATAGTTGCGATTTTTCTTATCATTCCATTAGTGAGTTGATGCTTTTGTTTACGAAAGAAAGGGTTGAGGAAGAAGAGGTGAAATTCAATTTATTGTTGGAATCGGATAGTTGTAGGGAGCAATCAGACCAGTCATGGTTTCAGCTTAAGGGAACACAGTCATCTCCTCAAATAATTTCATATATGAACGGAGTTGAAATTTGTTCTTCACAGGAAGGCTGTTGGTATGAAGATGCCGGTTTTGGAGGTCAGGACGGATTGGAGAAGATGGATATGAGGAATGCCTTTTGGAATGCCTATATGTCTTCTTTGGTGAAGGCACTGTTGTTATATCCGTTTTCTGATGTAAATGTCAAGCAGGTGGACGATCGTTTCAATGGCGGCACTGATTCCGGTTGTGGTTTGTATCGGGAGAAGGTTGTCGCTGTCTTGTCCATTTCCCCCTTTATCAAAGATATACGGAATAATAAGCTGTATGTGGATTGGCAGATAACAGAACAACAAAATATAATAAGGAAATGAGGAAAAATAGGATACGAATACTATCTATGGTAGTTTTTTCATTGTGTTTGCCGTTTAGTCTTTTTGCGCAAATAGATAAAGACATGAAGGAGTTTGACGATTTTGTGAAGCAGCAGCAAAAAGAGTTTGATGATTTTGTGAGCGAACAGAATAAGGAATTTGCCGAATTCCTGAAAGAAACCTGGAAAGAGTATGATTTGCAGAAGCCGGTGGTACGTCCTCAAAGACCAGAGCCTGTAAAACCGGTCAGCTTTGACCATAAGAAGCCGGCAACAAAACCGCAAGAGGTTAAAGTAGGGGAGGTGACCCGACTCCCCATTCCGACAGTGACTCCAAGTGCGACATTTTCTCCTTCAAAAGGGAAAACACCGGTTCCGGTTATACCGGGAGGTAAAGATGTGGCTGTAGAACCGGAAAAGGATTTTGCGGTGCTCCCTGAAATAAAACCGGAAGTGAAGCCTGAAGAAACCGTTCCGGCCAAACGCTCACTTTCCGGTGTAGAGTTTTCGTTCTACAGTAAAGATTGTGTTGTCAATGCTTCATTGAAGAACCGGCTCACTTTAAAAGGGATTGCAGAGAAAGATATTTCTGCCGGATGGGAGACGTTATCGCGTAGCAACTATCAGCCTTTGATAGACGACTGTCTGGCTTTTAAAAAGGATAATGCCCTGAATGACTATGGCTATCTGCTGTTGACGAGGAAAGTTGCTACTGAACTATGTGGAAGTACTCATTCCGATGAAATAGCTCTTATGCAAATGTTTCTCCTTTCTCAATCGGGATATAGGGTTAAGGTGGCGCGTATGGATAACCGCCTTACTTTATTCTATGCTTCGAGTAACATGATTTATGCTACCTGTTTTATTACTTTGAATGGAGTAAACTATTACAGGTTTGATACTACCCCGGATAAAACTAATTCTATTTACACTTACAACCGTGATTTCGCCAATGCGAAGAACCCGGTAAATATGAATATCACTACTCCTCAATCCTTTTCAGGAACTTACGTGGAGAAAACATTGCAAGCGAAAGCTTATCCATCCGTCAAAGTCTGCTCGAAAGTAAATTCGGGACTTATTTCCTTCTATAAGGATTATCCGCAATGTGACTTTTCTGTCTATGTGGGAGCTCCTGTCAGTCAGGAAGTACAACAGACGGTGCTTCCATCATTGCAAGCTGCCATACAAGGGAAAAAACAATCGGAAGCTGCTAATATACTGATTAATTTCGTGCAGACAGCTTTTGATTATAAGACAGATGGTGACCAGTTTGGTTATGAGAAGCCTTTCTTTGTGGATGAGCTGTTCTACTATCCTTATTCCGATTGCGAAGACCGTGCTGTGTTATACTCTTATTTGGTACGTACTCTTATGGGGCTTGATGTTGTATTGTTGGAATATCCCAATCACATGGCAACAGCGGTCTGTTTTGATGAAAACATTGACGGAGATTATATAACTGTAAGCGGAAAGAAGTACATAATTTGTGATCCGACTTATATTGGAGCTTCTATCGGGCTTGCTATGCCGCAATTTAAGAACGTGGCAGCCAAGGTGAAATATTAATTTTATTATATTATGAAGAATATTAAAAAGTATTTGTGTGCCATTGTAATGATGGTTATTTCGATGACTGCATTTGCGCAGGAAGATGTTTTTAGCGGTGACTGGCTAGGAGCAAATAAAGAAGGCGATTTAAAGGTTGCGTTCACATTGAATTGTGATGGTAATTGGCAATTGAATCCTTATAATGAGAATGCCAGATGCAATGGATTTATGGAAGTGAATATGCTGGAACCCGGTGGAAGGGAATCTTTGATGGCAACTTATGAGTTTTACGTCGAGAGTATGAACGGGAATGAACTGACTCTTTCTTTTGTAGGCGGACGTCCGGAGGTTGATGCCGGGATTTCCGGTCAATGCAAAGTCGTTTATAGGGATGATAAGTTGTCGTTTACCGGACTTGATAAAGGCGGAAAAGATGCTGCCTTTAATGGATTGACACTTGTAAAAAGCGGTAGTGGAGCTGATGCAATAGCTGATGCTGCGGCGGATGACGGAGTTCCTTTGGGAGTAAAGATATTGGCTGTTCTCCAACTGATTTTGTATATTGCCGTTGTTTTATTTATTGTGGGGCATATGTTTTTTGTATGGTATAAGGGCGCACGTTATAAAGAGGTTTTTACGGTAGAAGGAATGTTGAATAAACGCCTTGCAGCCGGAATGCCGGAGAAAATGACGGATGAAGAGATAACGGAGGCGTGGAAGCTGATGGATGAGGCATTTGCTACTTGGACGGTGATTGAAAAAACAGATGATGATGAATTCAGAAAGCCGACAAAGATGAAGCAAATTAAGAAATCTGTTCTTTTGATTGATCAGGTTATCGGTATGTGTCCTACTGATGCTGATGTCATAGAACGCTTAAATTCATTGACTGATGTGATTAATAGTGGTGAAGAACGTCATTTTGATGGTTCCAAGAAATTAATCTGGTTAGGTGTCATTGTGGGTATCTTGATGTATTGGATGATGGGAGTCGGTATGATGTTTTCTACTTTAATAGCTACCGGTTTGTATGTGGTAGCGAGCAGGACGCCTCAATTCTTAATTGATAAGCGGGCACTTCGTGGCGGTGGAAATATTCATAATGGTATTTTTGCCGGAGTGTTCGGGTTATTGGCAGGAGCGCAGACAGTGCGGACAATATACAAGTTTAATGATGGTCATAAAGAATATTCTGATGATCATTCACAACATTGGATTGCTTTGGCAATCGGACTTGTCGTTTTGTTTGTATTGGCAATGATGATGGCGTTCTGGGCACTTCTGAACTATTTACGTAATTATGTTCTGTACTTTTGATGGATAAAACTAACATGGTTGTTAATAATGGATTCGGCAGCATAATTAGGCTATTTATGTTTTGAAGTAGAATTTAGAGTAGTAGGTGTACAGGGGATCGATGAAAATTCGATGACCTGTGCATCTTTTTTTAATTAGTGATACTACAAAATATGATTAAGAATCTGCTAATTCCAATATAAATTTTAATATTTGCATTATAACAATATATATCTAATTTTTATTATGCAAAACGGTAGTCTTTAGGTACCACTCCCATCCGCTTTGTAAACTCCTTATAGAAATGTGATCTATTCATAAACCTACTTTGATACATGATTTCTTTAATGAGATTTTTGGGTGGGGATAAAATATCTCGTAGAAAATTCCTGGCGACTCCCGATCATAGTTGTTTCCCGATTTGTATAGAGGCGATGAAGCTTGGCATCCATGTGTATGTGGAAAAGCCGCTTGTCAGAACTTCCTTTTTCTGTTTATTATTGACCTTAAACTCTCAAAACTTGCAAAATAGTTTCAATCGTTTCACAGAACCTTTCATGCCTTTGTTTTTGTTCTAAAAGTATGATTCGATTTGTTTTCTAACTTCTATATTTGTTATCAGAAACGAACGACAATGAAACATGGTATCTATATATTGACTATTCTTATGGCTTTATTAAGCCTTCCAGAAAGTGGGTATGCTTCGATTCCATTTTTCGCTGTTGCGAATGATACAATCCGGCGGGCAGTGATATATTTTGATGCGAATGAAGCGAAAGTGGATCTTAGTTATAAGAATAATAATCAGGTAATTATAATTTTAGATTCTTTGCTTCTCGGAAATTTAAATACGAAATATATAACAGCGCTGAATGTGGAAACTTTTGTTTCTCCTGATGGTGATGAATCTTATAATAGAAGTTTGGCTGCTCGGAGAAATGATTCGATAAAGGAATTCTTACAACGGTATAATTCGGATGTTAGTGTTGATAAGATTCATTTTTTTTCAGGGGGAGAGGATTGGTCGGAGTTTCGTAAGTTGGTGGCATCCGACTCTAACTTACCAGATCGGGAAGAAGTGCTGATATTGATTGATTATCATAAGAATGATGTCAATAAACGGAAGCAACTGTTGCGAAAATTGAATCGGGGAATTGCTTACCGATACATTGTTCACAATATCTTTCCAGAACTGCGGAGATCGGTTATTACGATTGTCGGAGAAACTTCGAAATTAGGTAAAGAGGCTTTTGAACCGGTATCTTCTGTCTCCGGGTTGTTTGTTTCAAAGCAGGAAGAGGCGCTTCCGAAAGATCAACCTGATAAGCCTGTGGGAGAAAGTGAAAAAAAACAGGCCTGTGAGGTCGATATATCGGAGGCAGAAGGGCCGGTGAAAAGCCAAACTGTACTTGCAGTGAAGAATAATCTGTTATATGATTTGGCATTGGCGCCAAATATAGAAGTGGAAATTCCGATGGGCAAGAGGTGGTCTTTGAATACTGAATATAAATGTCCGTGGTGGCTGAATAGCAAACATGATTTCTGCTATCAGCTCCTTTCGGGAGGGATGGAAGGACGTTGTTGGCTGGGAAACCGTCAGAAGCGTGACCGATTGACCGGACATTTTATCGGACTTTATGCTGAAGGCGGGATATATGACTTCCAGCTGCGTGGAGATGGCTATCAAGGTAAGTATTACGGAGCTGCGGGAGTGACTTATGGATATGCACGGCAGTTGGCACGGCATTTTTCCCTTGAATTCAGTCTTGGCATAGGGTATTTGACAACAGAATATAAAAAATATACTCCTTATGAGGGAGATATTGTATGGACAAATAGTGGACGTTATAACTTTATTGGTCCTACCAAGGCGAAAGTTTCTTTGGTATGGTTGATAACAACAAAGAGATAGGAGGGCGTAATGCGAAATACAAGATACGGGTTTCTTGTGCTTTTGTCCTCGCTGCTGATGCTAACTGGATGTAGCCGTCGCGATATATTGGATGATTATCCCGTAAGTGGGGTAGATATAAAGCTGGATTGGGATGGAGTGACAGATCAACTGCCGGAGGGAGTTCGGGTGATTTTTTATCCGAAGAACGGAGATGGCAGGAAAGTAGATAAGTACCTTTCGGTACGAGGCGGAGAAATGAAAGTTCCTCCGGGACGGTATTCGGTAGTAGTCTACAACTATAACACGGAATCTATACGAATCAGGGGTGAAGAGTCCTATGAAACGATAGAAGCCTACACGGGAAACTGCAACGGTTTAGGGATTGCAGGAACGGAAAAGATGGTTTGGTCACCGGATTCATTGTATGTGTTGAATATAGATGAGTTGAAAATAGAGAAGAGTGAAGAAGTGCTTCGCTTAGACTGGAAGTTGGAATCTGTGGTGAAGAAATATTCTTTTGTAGTAGAGGCTAGAGGCTTGGAGTATGTTGCAACAGTGGTAGGAAGCATTGATGGATTATCCGATTGTTACTGTATAGGCAAAGGTCGTGGAGTATGTAGCTCACAACCTATCTACTTTGAGGTAAGGAAGGGAGACAATAAGGTAACGGCATCTTTCACCGCTTTCAAACAAGTAAAGGAAATGACAATGCCGACGCGAATGTCAACATCAGAGAGAGAAACTTCTAGTGAGAAAGATGCTATAATATTAATATTGAAATTTATCAAAACAGATAATACAGTTCAGGAAGCAACAATTGATGTTACTGAAATAATAGGTACACTTGAAAATGCTGGAACAGGGGAAGATGGAAAACCAACCCCACCACCGGAGATTGAGTTACCGCCTGATGATAAGATTGAGGTTGATAAGCCGGAAACACCACCGAATCCTGATGGAGGTGGAGGAATGGGCGGCAATGTTGATGGATGGGGACCCGAAGATAATGTTGAGTTACCCGTGAATTGAAATAGATGCTATAAACAAAATATAACAATATTATAAACTTTAAAAAATACAGTTATGAAGAAGATTTTATTGGCAGTTACAGCTGCTTTGGCAATTACGGGTTGCTCACAGAATGAAGAGTTTGACTCCCCTTCACAGAAAGCCGAAATTAATTTTAGTACAGCTGCTGTTACAAGAGCAACTGCTATGATTACTGATAATTTTAAGCAGTTTAAAGTGTATGGCTATGCGCATACAGGTGGATTTACTACTGAGACTGAAAGTAAAACTCTTGTTGAAGGAATTTTTAATAAGTCAGAAGACAAAAAATGGTCAGAGAAAGATAGTAATAAGTTTTACTGGCCATCCGAAGGTAATGTAACTTTCTTTGGATATAGCCCTGTAGCAGAAACAGGGACTACTTATACTGCTCCAGAAAGTTCTAAAGGATATCCTACAATCGTTTATACAGTTAATGATGATATTGCTAGTCAATCAGATTTTTTGGTTGCTGATAAGACTGGTAATGGAACTACTAATGTGGATGGTATTTCTTTAGGATTTAAACATGCTCTGACCCAGATTGCATTTAAGTTGAAAGGGAGTGATTCAAATGTTAATTACACTGTTACAAAATTAGTTCTGAAAGGGATTAACAATGTTGGAACATATAAATGGGGAACGAATACATGGGAGTCTACAACTGGAACGAAAGATTATACGATTGATATGGTAAGTTCTGCTGCAACATTTGTCGGTGATAGTGCAGATGCTGTCGAATTGACAGGTGATGATAAAGTGCTGATGTTGATTCCTCAAGCTCCAAATAGTGCAAAAATAGAGGTAACATATACTGCTACTGATAAGACAACGAATATTGTGTATAATAATGCTCCTAAAGAAGTAAATGTACCGACTGCCCAGTGGGAAGTGAGTCAAAGAATTGTTTTCACTATTGCTTTAACCCCTGGTAAGATCATGAATATTTCAGGTGAGGTTGTAAACAATGGTTGGGCTGATAAGGAGCCTCAACCGGATGATCTTAAGTAAATATAGATACAGTTCTTTCATATAGAGTTAAATAATTATATTAATAAAAAGCAGCATGAAGTATTCACTTTGTGCTGCTTTTGTATATGATATGGGTTGTCTTATAATTGGTTCGTGATAGTAAAAGGTTTATTTTCACTTTTCTTCCTTTTTTTATGGCAATATGAAAGATTTCATATATTTTTGCTGGCAGCATAAACAAAAACAAACACAGTCAGCGTATGCCATCTATTTGTCAAGGAACCTGGGATTGTTAGATATGTCCAAAAGCGGTGAGTAATGCCATTACTCATGTGATTTATCAGCGTGGTTTTCATAAACCGGCTCAAAAGTGTGAAGAAAATCTTATCCTTTTTTTGATGAAGGGAGAAATACTGGTCAATAGTAAGGAATATGCGGGGACAATGCTTAAGGGAGGTGAATTTATCCTTCAAGCTATTGGTTCTATGTTTGAGATGCTTGCTATGACTGAATGTGAGTGCATTTATTATCGTTTTATTCAGCCCGAACTGTTTTGTGATTTCCGTTTCAATCATATCATGAAGGAAGTATCTCCTCCACTTATTTATACTCCATTAAAAATAATTCCAGAACTACAATATTTCCTCAATGGGTCTATTACTTATTTGAAAGGGGATAAAGTCTGTCGGGATTTGCTATCTCTGAAACGAAAAGAGTTAGCGTTCGTGTTGGGATACTATTATTCCGATTATGATCTTTCGAGCTTGGTGCACCCACTCTCTAAATATGTAAATAGTTTCCAATATTTCATTATTCAAAACTATAAGAAAGTAAAGACAGTGGAAGAACTGGCACAATTGGGTGGATATACTCTTAGTACATTCCGTCGTATCTTCAATAACGTCTTTCATGAACCTGTTTATGAATGGATGCTGGCGAGACGTAAAGAGGGCATTTTGGACGACTTGAACAACTCTGAATATAGCATTTCGGAGATATGCTATAAATATGGTTTTGAATCTTTACCCCATTTTTCTAATTTCTGCAAGAAATCTTTTGGTGCCTCTCCACGTAATTTACGTAGGCAAGACATTTCATAAATGCAACTATGTAAGATAATTGCGGTTCACCGGTTTCACCCAATTCTCTAAATGCCGATGAATAAGGTAACAGCGGGTGAAAGCAAGGGAGAAATTCAGGTGAAACTGAACCTTCCCGATTTCACCTATTGAGTTTATTCATACCGACTGTTGGACATATAGCTCCAAGGTGTTGGATATATAGCTCCAAGATGCTGGATATATAGATGCAACAACTCAAGTATTAACACATGAGAACTAAGGTGTTAAGACTTGGCGGCCAAAGTATTACATCCGTACAGTTCACTCATTAATACCTGAAAGCGGATTTGCTATAAGCATATCCGGATTAGCTATAATGATAATTGTTTTAGCTCAAGGGATATTTTAATAAGACAGGTGAAAGCGGTAACGAATGATTTTACCTTATTTCAGTCCTCGCTTTCACCCGTAATTCTCTCATTCATAACAGTTTTGGCTATAAGGTGAAATCGGTGAAACTTATGAATTAAAAGTTCATGTTACTGATCCGTATTAATAATAATTGTGATCTACTCATATATAAAGAAATCCCCTGTCGAACTAGCCGGCAGGGGATTCTGTCATTAATCAAATTAAGCTCTCGCTATTGAAATCTAGCAATTTCTAGTCTTTTAATTTTGCGATGATGAAGTCGCGGTTCAAGCGAGCGATGTTGCTGATAGAAATATTCTTCGGACATTCAGCTTCACAAGCACGAGTGTTTGTACAGTTACCGAATCCCAGTTCATCCATCTTTGACAACATAGCTTTTGCACGACGCAAAGCTTCTGGTTTACCTTGCGGCAGCAAGTTCAACTGGCTAACTTTTGCAGAAACGAACAACATAGCAGAACCATTCTTACATGCAGCTACACAAGCACCGCAACCGATACAAGAAGCAGCATCCATAGCTTCGTCAGCGATAGGTTTCGCGATCAGGATAGCGTTAGCATCCTGCGGAGCACCTGTGCGTACGCTTACATAACCACCAGCTTGCATAATCTTGTCGTATGCAGTACGGTCTACCATCAAGTCTTTGATGACAGGGAAACCAGCCGAACGCCAAGGTTCAACAGTGATGGTATCACCGTCGTTGAAACGACGCATATAGATCTGGCAAGTAGTAGCACCTGTTGCAGGACCGTGCGGGTGTCCGTTGATGTAAAGAGAACACATACCGCAGATACCTTCGCGGCAGTCATGATCGAATACTACCGGTTCTTTTCTTTCGCTGATGAGCTGTTCGTTCAGAATATCCAGCATTTCGAGGAAGGAAGTATCACCGGGGATATCTTTCATTTGGTAGGTTTCAAAAGCACCTTTAGCTTTCGGACCAGCTTGGCGCCATACCTTCAGTGTAAATGATATATTTTTATCCATTTTCTTCTAATTCTTTTAAATGTTTAACTTCACCGATTAGCTCTTGTAGTTACGAGTCTGAACCTTGATAGCTTCGTATACCAGCGGTTCTTTGTGCAATACCGGAGCCTTTTCATCATCACCTTGATATTCCCAGCATGCTACATAGAAGAAGTTTTCGTCATCACGTTTTGCTTCTCCTTCTTCAGTCTGGTATTCTTCACGGAAGTGACCACCACAACTTTCGTTACGGTTCAATGCATCGTAAGCAACAAGCTCACCCATAGTGATGAAGTCGTACAGACGGATTGCTTTGTCAAGCTCTACGTTCATACCTTCCTTAGAACCGGGGATAAACAAGTTCGTTTCGAATTCCTTGCGGATTTCTTTCAGTTCGGCGATACCTTTCTTCAGGCCTTCTGCCGTACGTCCCATGCCTACATATTCCCACATGACATGACCCAGTTTCTTGTGGATAGAATCAACAGATTCTTTACCCTGGATGCTCATGAACTTGTCAATCTTAGCTTGAACTGCTTTTTCAGCTTCAGCAAATTCAGGAAGATCGGTAGAGAAACGAGGAACAGTGATCTGGTCTGCCAGATAGTTCTGGATAGTGTAAGGCAATACGAAGTAACCGTCAGCCAAACCTTGCATCAATGCAGAAGCACCGAGGCGGTTTGCACCATGGTCGGAGAAGTTACATTCACCGATAGCGAACAGACCCTTGATAGTGGTTTGCAGTTCGTAGTCTACCCAGATACCACCCATTGTATAGTGGATAGCCGGATAAATCATCATCGGGTTATAATATTTCACACCACTGATTTCTTTAGCCAGTTCGCCCGGATTAACGTCAGTGATTTCTTCGTACATATCGAAGAGGTTACCATAACGTTGAAGAACAACGTCGATACCCAAACGGTTGATAGCTTCAGAGAAGTCGAGGAATACGGCCAAACCTGTGTTGTTTACACCGAAACCAGCGTCGCAACGTTCTTTAGCGGCACGGCTGGCAACGTCACGCGGAACCAGGTTACCGAATGCCGGATAGCGGCGTTCCAAGTAATAGTCGCGGTCTTCTTCCGGAATATCACTTCCTTTGATTTCGCCTTTCTGGAGTTTTACAGCATCTTCTTTCTTCTTCGGAACCCAGATACGACCGTCGTTACGGAGAGATTCAGACATCAAAGTCAGCTTAGACTGCTTGTCGCCATGTACCGGAATACAAGTCGGGTGAATCTGAACGTATGCAGGATTTGCGAATACAGCACCCTTGCGGTAGCAAGAGATAGCAGCTGTACAGTTACAACCCATAGCGTTAGTAGACAGGAAGTAAGCGTTACCATAACCACCGGTAGCGATTACTACAGCGTGAGCAGCGAAACGTTCCAATTCGCCTGTTACAAGATTTTTTGCGATGATACCGCGGGCACGTCCGTCAACGATGACAACATCCTGCATTTCATAGCGGGTATACAGTTTAACAGTACCTACGTTTACCTGACGGCTCAATGCAGAGTAAGCACCCAGCAGCAATTGCTGACCAGTCTGGCCTTTAGCGTAGAAAGTACGGGATACCTGTGCGCCACCGAAAGAACGGTTGTCCAGTGTACCGCCATATTCGCGAGCGAAAGGAACACCTTGCGCTACACATTGGTCGATGATAGCGTTAGACACTTCAGCCAGACGATATACGTTTGCTTCACGGGCACGATAGTCGCCACCTTTTACAGTATCGTAGAACAGACGGTAAACGGAGTCACCGTCATTTTGATAATTCTTTGCAGCATTGATACCACCCTGTGCAGCGATAGAGTGTGCACGACGGGGAGAATCCTGAATACAGAAATTGAATACTCTGAAACCCATTTCACCAAGTGAAGCAGCGGCAGAAGCACCTGCCAGACCTGTACCCACAACGATGATGTCCAAACGACGTTTATTAGCGGGGTTCACCAATTTCTGGTGAGCTTTATAGTTGGTCCATTTCTCAGCCACCGGGCCTTCTGGAATTTTTGAATCTATTTTGATCATAATATTATTTACAATTTAATCATTTACAATTTACTATTTAGCAAGCACCGCCACAAATCAGTGTTTTCACGAAGAATACCACTACTACCAGTGCGAAACCGAGTACAACAATCGTAGAATAGATGTTAGAAATACATTTCCAACGATTGATCCATACTTTGTTGTTCCATCCCAGTGATTGCATAGAGCTCCAGAAACCGTGAGTCAGGTGGAACCACAAAGCAAACAGCCAAACGAGGTAAAGAACTACGTAAACCGGGCTAGAGAAAGTCTGCTGGATGTGATAAGCACCGTTAGCGGCATAAGCCAGCGTCAGTGTATCAGCGTGCATGCCCATGTTGTGCATCAGTTCCGGCAACTGCATTTTTGCCCAGAAGTTGAAGAGGTGCAAACCAAGACCTACGATAACGATCAGACCCAGCACCAACATGTTTTGAGATGCCCATTCTACAGTTTTTGGTTTGTCAACCACTGCATAGCGTTCGCTACCACGCGCTTTGCGATTCTGCATTGTCAGCCAGAATGCGTAGATGATGTGAATCACAAAAAGAGCGGCTAGTCCTGCGGTAGCCACTAACGCATACCAGTTTGCTCCCAGGAACTCACAAATCATGTTGTAACCATCAGCCGAGATGATTGCAACCAAGTTCATCGCCATGTGAAATGTTAGAAACAGGACAAGGGCGATACCGGTAACGCTCATCACCACTTTCCTTCCTACAGATGAATTACTTAACCACATAAATGATTGAATTTAAATTATTTAATTGTTAGAACTAAAATTTCGACGTTTTACACCTCTTACGGACTGCAAAAATAGGGGAAATAGATTGATTGAGCAAGGAATTAAAGAAATAATTCTTTAATAATGGATCAATGCGCCAATGTGTCAATATGCCAGCCAGTATGTACGCATGGTGCAACTGATTGGCACATTAGTAGGATGAGGCTGTTTATTGTACTTTCCCGATTTTCTCACCGCCGGCTGCTTTTTTGCGTAGAGCGCGTGGGGTATCGCCAAAAGAGTCTTTACAGAAGTGTGCGAAATGAGACAGAGAGTCGAATCCGTATCTGTTACAGATTTCAGTGATTCGCATTTTGGTGTGCTGTAGGTCTTCCAGGATTCCTTCCCGTTTCTTTTCCAGTATCCATTCGTATACGGGCACACCATAGAGGTTTTTGAATAGTCGGCGGAAAGTAGTGGTCGTATATCCTCCCAGATGCGCAAATTCTTCCACGTTCTTCACCTTGCTGTAATTCTGCATGACGAAATAGTGGAAACTTTCCGTATAAGTGCTGATCGGATAGAAGAATGAACCCAGTTGGGGCAGCGGATAGAAGTTAGTAATCAAGAAAACCAGTTCTTTGCATTTTAAGTCGATATACTTGCTGCAAGGGTTTTCCTCAGCGAGGAATTCGGGCATACTGGTGACAAGGTGGTAAAGCCTTTCACTCATAATCAGTGGAGTGTAGGTCAAAGGAGCTTCCGCCTGTTCCATCATTTCCTTATATCGGTCTTCGCAAAGCAAAGGCAGTTCGTTGAACCAGTAGACAACATATTCAACATCTGTCAGTGCCAGTATTTCGACCTTGGAGCCAATAGCTTGCAAAACAATTTGTTTCTCGCGTAACGTTATTCCGGGATGCTCTTCGCTATTGATAAGTAATTCGCCCTTTATCATAAAAAGCATACAATTCTGCGTACACTTATCCTTGGGGATATGCTCTCCTTTAGGTAAGTTTCTATATACAAGGATATTCTCAACATTTTTTGGACATCCCGTACAGTTGGTATATTGTATGCAAAATGAATCTCCTGGCATGAGTTTTATGCGTGATTTATTATCTTAACGGAACAAAGATAGGCTTTTTTTGCGGAAAATGGAACTCTTTCTTTTATTTATGTTTTAGTAGAAACCTGCAAATATTATTCTTATCCCTTTGGATGATGTTAGAGAATTCAATATTTATCTGTTGTAAATTTCTGAATAGAAAACTTTATGTTGATTTTTGGAAGTATTATAGTTGTTTTTGAACATCTGTTTGCTTTTGATATGCGTATTTTTGCGATCTAAATGTTTTAATTATCAATCATTATGCTAATGCTAAGAAAAATTGTATTCTTCCTTTTTGTGTTTGTTGGATTATCATTGTTTGCACAACAAGACTATATGGTCAGTTCTTATGTGCGGGGTAATTTTTACAACCGTGGTCGTATTTCTACAGAAAGCTTGCGGGCAAGTGACGACCTTATTTTCTTGAATGTTCATCCTAATAAAGACGGATCATTGTCATTTGAGAATCCACGTGCATTTCAGGGAAAAGGGGTGACCACTTGGGAAGGTTTGATTAAATCGGTTCGTGCAAAAGTAAAAGGTACAAAAGTGAAAATACGTTTGGGAGCTTCCAGTGGCGAATGGAAAGCGATGATAGCCGATGAGGCCGCTCGTACGACGTTTGCAAAGAACATAAAGACTGTACTGGAAAAGAATAAACTGGATGGCATTGATCTTGATTTTGAGTGGGCAGAAAATGAGAAAGAATATAAAGATTATAGTTTGGCTATCCTGAAGATGCGGGAAGTGTTGGGAAACAAGTATCTTTTCAGTGTATCTCTGCATCCTGTTTGTTATAAGATTAGTAAGGAAGCTATTGAAGCAGTTGATTTTATTTCACTTCAGTGCTATGGTCCTTCACCGGTTCGCTTTCCGATAGAGAAATATTGTTCGGATATACAGATGGTATTGGAGTATGGCATTCCGAAGGAAAAACTGGTGGCAGGAGTTCCTTTTTATGGGGCGACCAAAGATAATTCAAAGAAGACAGAGGCTTATTTCAATTTTGTACAGAATGGATTGGTTACGAGTCCTGCACAGAATGAAGTGATCTATCAGGGAGATACTTATGTGTTTGACGGTCAGGATAACATTCGTATCAAAACCCGTTATGCAAAGGAACAGAAGCTGAAAGGTATGATGAGTTGGGATTTAGCTACGGATTTGCCATTAAGTGACAGCAGGTCATTACTAAAAACAATGACTGAAGAATTGAGGGAATGACTTAGTTCGCACGACTGCTGCTTGTAGATTCTTTTTGTAGATGCTGTCTAACAGGCTCTTTTTAATAGGTTCCTCCCCTCCTTGATTATAAATCAGATTTATAAAGAATGTGTTAAAACGTTTTTCTTTAGAGAAATACCCTTGCCGCAATATCTTCATTTGCAGGAATTTGTTCAGGAAATATGCCTCTACCAACAAGCATATCTCTGACTGCGACATTATTGTCAACATGTTCATTTTCAATGGCAGTTTGTCCGTATAGGTCTTTTTGCTGAACATTCACAGAGGTCATTTCTGCGGCAAAGTCTTTGGCTTTTATGCTGATGGTCGGAAGAAAATCAGCCAATGGTCGGCTATCAGGTACGCCAAGTTTACGTTTTAGCATTTTGGTGTCCATGTGAAACAGTGCTTTATCTCCTTTGGAACGTATAATGGCGAATCCTTGATTGTCAACTCCTCTTTCATATAAAACACCCGAGAGAAGTTTCTCTGTCTCGGCTAGTTTGGTACGTGCTTGGACACGTTCATATTCTATTAAACGTTGCTCTACTAATTCTGCACGGCGCGTTTGTATTGCAAAGTAGTTTTGAGCAAAGGCAATTTCTTGCTTTCGAGAATCTCCATTTTGTGCTACCAGATAGCAGGCATAACGGGTCAGAAAGATGTTATCTACTTCTCTTTCAGCGCCTGAACCTAATATAACCATTTTGCTGACGTCAGCAAAATGGTATGCAATATTTTCTCCGGCATTTTTACATGCATCTTTTGCTTTCTCTGTGATAGACAGGAAGTTACGCCATTGAGAATATCCTAACAATGGATAAAGTTCTCTCGCACTCCAACATTCCACTTTGTTGTATTCGCAAACAATGCTCTCAAACTGCTTAAATAGCTCTTTTATTTCTTCTGATTTCATTTTATTTCTGTATTATGTTTGTTCCTTTTATTCATCTGTCTTCATCTCCGCCTTGCCATAATATCCTGGCATCGGCACATAAATCGGATTATAATAAGTATTGATATTCTTCAACTTCTTCTCCTCCTCTTTCAGCCGTTTGATTTGCCGTGCGGCAGTGGTAGGGGTAAAGCCGCACAATCCTTGAAAGTCGCGACGGGTTAATACAGGGTTGCTCTTGAAGTAGTTTGTCAGCAATTTGTCTATCTCGTCATTTGAAAGGACAGCCGAATGGGGTTTCAGTTTACTTCGCTCCACATGAACAACACTGACAGACTTTTTCAGTTTGACGTCCGCTTTAAAGCTGATGTTGGCTTTGAGTTTTATCTGATTCGCTTTTAGTTTGGGCGAAGTGATAGGTTCTTGACTATTCAGCTTTATCTGGAAATAACCGATGCCATCCAGATGGACGCTTTGTCCTTCCCGAAGACGATCCCCCATAAAATGACTTAGGGATTCGAGAACTGACTTTACATCCCCTTCAGTTAGAGAAGTTGCTATCTGGATTTCTTTTGCCAAATAGTCTGTGTCAATGTGTTGGAAGTTGACTACACGTGCGTGATACACTTCTTTGTCTTCCTCATCCTTGGGACGGGGAGTCTTGTACAATTCAAATTGTATTGCCATTATTTATTTGTTTTTTGCCTTATACATTGCTACGCCTTTTTAATTTACCGTTGCAAGCCTATAAGGGCATTGTTTTTTGTTGTTGCGAAGCTAATCGATCATCTTCGGACTTAGGGGGAGGGTGTTATATAGCTGTTGTTTGTTTGCTATCAAGCGGCTTTTATAAGTTATCCTGCCTTTATTCTTGGACTAAGGCATAGGGATAGTTGTCTTCCGGTGCCTTTATCATTAGTTTCCCACGGCCGTGGAGAGATCTCTTCATGGCTGTGGTAGTATCTTTCCACGGCCGTGGTAGGAATTCGCCACGGCCATGAAGAATGAACTATATCGGTAACAAAGATAAACTATATCAGGGAGAAAAGCAAACTATCTCTGCTTGTTTGAGGTATTTATACGCCTTGTTCTATCTGATAGATATAGGGCAGGGGAGAATTAAACTATTCAACAAAAACAAGCTGTCTTATGCATATAGGGTCTTTATTCGGCTATTTTGTAGATGATAGATAACCTGTTTTTGCTGGTAAAAGTATGATAGATACCTTTTTTAAAAGCTATCTATCATACTTATTCCTTTGATAATGAAAAGACTATCAAAATGAATGATACTTATGATAGATATTTTTTCACTATGGTGAGTATATATGTCCACCGAACTGAAAAATGGTGTCTTATGATTGTTTACTGAATACCCTATTTCAGCTTCTTCTGATACTCATCCGAATTCAGTATCTCCAGCGCCTTTTGTATACTCTCATTGGTGGTATTCATTACCCGGAAATATTCGTTCATATCCCAAAGGTCACGGGCTATCAGTGCTTTAAGCTGTGTTTTGATGAGAGGGAGCGACTTCTGATATTGTTCTTCATTAAATTTCACTCCTTCTTTCTCTCCTATTTCTTTTAAAGTGGCGAGCATATCATCATCAACGACGAACTTTTCATCAAACGATTCGAATTTCTTGTATTTGTTTTTCAACTCCTTCCGGTGCCCTTCGATAAACTGCATGGTGAATTTAATCACAGCTCCTTTAGCTACCAGATTACGGTGATAATCCGTATAAAGAGTAGTATCAATAGGTACGAAATAGTCCGGCATGATACCCCCTCCGCCATAAACAGTGCGTCCTAGCTTCTTGGTTTGTGCTTTCAGTGAATCCGGGAAGTGAATACTGTCAGCATTCATCAGTTCACCGTGGTTGAAACGTTCTATCAGATCCTTGTTGTAATCGACAGTACTGTCGTACGGTTTCTGGATGGAACGTCCCGATGGAGTATAATAGCGCGCAATAGTCAAACGAATCATGGAACCGTCCGGCAGGTCGATAGGACGTTGCACCAATCCTTTGCCGAAAGAACGGCGTCCTACGATAATTCCTCTATCCCAATCCTGCACTGCACCGCTGACAATTTCGCTGGCGGAAGCCGTATATTCATCTACCAGGATGATAAGGCGTCCATTACGGAAATCTCCGTTTCCTTTGGCGTAGAAATCACTGCGTTTGGCAGTCCGTCCTTCCGTGTAGACAATCAATTCTTTTTGCCCCAGGAATTCGTTGGCAAGGTCGATAGCTGCATTAAGGTAACCTCCTCCGTTTCCTTGCAGGTCGAGAATCAGGTCCTTCATACCTTGTTTCTGAAGGCTTGTCATTGCTTTTTTGAATTCTTCGGCAGTGGTTGCTCCGAAGCGGTTGATGCGGATATAACCTGTTTTAGGCTGAATCATGTAAGAAGCATCGAGGCTAAGGATAGGTATTTTATCTCTTTTCACTGTGAACAATAAAGGATCCTGCACGCCACGACGAACGATAGTCAGGTTGACTTTAGAGCCTTTCGGACCACGAAGACGCTTCATAATATCTTCCGTACTCATTTTCACTCCCGCAATGGCGCTGTCATTGACCGCAACAATACGGTCACCGGCAAGGATGCCGACTTTTTCGGAGGGTCCGTTGCTGACGGGTTGCACTACTAACAGGGTATCTTCAATCATCTGAAACTGAACTCCAATACCTTCGAAGTTACCTTGAAGAGGTTCGTTCATTTTCTTCACTTCTTCTGCGTCCGAGTAGGTAGAGTGCGGGTCGAGTTGTGCCAGCATCTTGATGATGGCTTCTTCCACCAACTTGTCTTCATCTACTTTGTCTACATAGAAATGGGAGATTGCGAACTCTGCCATTTGTAGCTTGCGCATGGCTTCAGAACCGAAATTTTGGGCTTGTAAGGCTGATACTGCCCACAGGCAAGCCAAAAGGACGTATATTTTAATCTTATTCATAATCTTACTTTATATTAATAGCCGAGTATTAACAACCGGGCACAGATACGCCTGCATCCTTCTCAATTCTCCATTCTCAACTCTCAACTTATCCTCATTCCTTTGGGAATAAACTGGCTGATATCTTTATTATAAGTCAATAATTCGCGTACAATCGTCGAGCTGACGCAAGTCAGTTCCGGTTCTGTGAAGAGCAGGATGGTTTCAATGCCTGCCAGTTTGCGGTTGATGTCCGCAATCGTTTCTTCATACTCGAAATCTTTCACTGTACGGATACCGCGGACAATAAATCTGGCCCCTACTTCCTGCGCAAAATCAATGGTCAGACAGTCGTAGGACATCACTTTTATACGAGGCTCATCCTTGTAAAGCTCCCGAATCATTTCTTCTCTTTTCTCAATGGGAAAGTATGTATTCTTGTTCTCATTGATACCGATTCCTATCACGATTTCGTCCATAAAGGTGAGTGCACGTTCCACTACCGAATAATGTCCGATGGTGAAGGGGTCAAAAGTACCCGGGAATATTGCTTTTCTCATGATGCCAAATCTTCTTCTATAACCAGATTATCTATAATAAAGTTCTGTCGTTCCATGGTATTTTTACCCATGTAGAATTCAAGTAGTTCTTTCACTGCGTCCGTCTTTCGTAAAGAAACTTGCTCCAGACGCATGTCTTTACCGATGAAATGCTTGAACTCGTCCGGTGAAATCTCTCCTAAACCTTTAAATCGCGTGATCTCCGGATTCGGGCTTAGTTCATTAATTGCATTGACACGCTCTTCTTCACTATAACAATAGATTGTTTTTTTCTTATTGCGTACACGGAACAAAGGCGTTTGCAGAATATATACGTGGCCTTTTTTTATAAGGTCAGGGAAGAATTGCAGGAAGAAAGTAATTAATAGCAGGCGGATATGCATACCGTCCACATCGGCATCGGTTGCTACGATGACTTTGTTGTAGCGTAGTCCGTCCAAGCCATCTTCTATATTCAGGGCTGCCTGAAGCAGATTAAATTCTTCGTTCTCGTAGACCACTTTCTTAGTTAACCCGAAAGAATTCAGCGGTTTACCACGTAGACTGAACACTGCTTGCGTGTTCACATCACGGCTTTTGGTGATGGAACCACTTGCAGAGTCCCCCTCGGTGATAAAGATGCAGGAATCTTCTTCCAGTCCTTTTCCTTTCGGGTCGTTGAGGTGAATACGGCAGTCGCGCAATTTGCGGTTGTGCAGGTTTGCCTTCTTTGCACGTTCACGGGCAAGTTTGGTTACACCTGCAATGGCTTTACGCTCTTTCTCGGATTCTTGGATCTTTTGTTGTATCGCTTCGGCTACATCCGCATTTTTGTGCAAGAAGTTGTCCACTTCCTGTTTGATAAAGTCGCCTACATATTTATTGACTGTCACTCCGCCGGGAACCATATTGGTAGAACCCAGCTTCGTTTTCGTCTGACTCTCAAAGATAGGCTCTTCCACATTGACGGCAATGGCAGCAACCAGTCCGTTACGAATGTCGGTATAGTCCATATTCTTGTTGAAGAACTCCTTGATAGTGCGGGCGATGTGTTCCTTGAAAGCACTCTGATGCGTACCTCCTTGGGTGGTATGCTGACCGTTGACGAAGGAGTAATATTCTTCTCCGTATTGTCCGGTATGCGTAAAGGCGATTTCGATGTCTTCCCCTTTCAGGTGGATGATCGGGTAAAGTCCGGTTGCCGTCATATTGTCGTTCAAAAGGTCTACCAGGCCGTTGCGCGACAGGATACGGTGTCCGTTATAGATAATGGCAAGCCCGGTATTGAGGTACGTGTAATTACGTAGCATTGTCTCAATAAATTCAGGCTTGAAACAGTAATTCAGGAATAATGTATTATCCGGTTCGAAGAAGATGTAAGTTCCGTTTTCTTCTTCGGTATTCTGCGTCTCGTCGGTCAGCAGGTTTCCTTTTGAGAAAGTGGCGATACGTACTTTACCGTCACGGTAACTGCGTACCTCAAAACGGGAGCTCAAGGCATTGACGGCTTTCACACCGACACCGTTTAGTCCGACACTTTTCTTAAATGCCTTGCTGTCGTACTTACCACCGGTGTTCAGCATGCTGACGGCTTCGATGAGTTTTCCCTGCGGGATGCCTCGTCCGTAGTCGCGTACGCTGACACGGAGGTTTTCTTCAACGGTAATCTCGATTTTCTTACCGGCTTGCATTTTGAACTCGTCAATACTGTTGTCAATTACTTCTTTCAGGAGGACATAGATTCCGTCTTCGGCATGTGCACCGTCGCCCAGCCTTCCGATATACATACCGGGGCGTGTGCGTACATGTTCCATGTCACTTAGGTGACGGATGTTGTCGTCAGTGTACTCTACTGCATTGTTGTTGTCTACAGGTATCAATTCGTTCTCTTCCATAGCTGTTTTTTTATTTTATCTCTTTGATGAACGCACGGCGGCGCTTATGTTGTTGAGTCTCAAAGTAATCCCATTGTGCCTGAACTTTTCCGTTCAGTTCCAGTTCGGGGTTGCTTTCCGCAAAGATAAAACCTAATTTTTGATAAACTGGAATTAAATCGGAAAATAACAAAGCGTTAACACCTTTGTTTTGATATTCCGGTTTCACTGCAACGAGTAGCAGATCAAGCATTTTGGCACGGCGTTTCATAAATAGTGCCTTTAACAGATAGAACCATCCGAGTGGCAACAGACGCCCGTGTGATTTCTGTAAAGCCTCGGCGAGAGATGGCATGGAGATACCTACACAGACCAGTTCGTCATTGGCATCAGTAATCAGTGTAACCATCCGTAAGTCAAGGATCGGCAGATACATTTTCACGTATTGGTCGATTTGCCGCTGTGTCAACGGAGAATAGCCATAAAGAGGACTGTATGCTTCATTCATCAACTCGAAAATCTTCTGTCCGTAGTCTTTGGCTATTTTTCTTCCGGAAGTATATTTCTTTATCTTGAGGTTATATTTTCGTTGGATCAGTTCGGAGATACGTTTATGCTTGTCGGGAATGGCATCCGGTATGTAGATTTTGTATTCCACCCAGTCGGCGTCTTTCTCGAAGCCTAACTTTTCCATGTGTACAGGATAGTACGGGTAGTTGTAGATAGTAGCCATGGTACTAAGTTGGTCGAATCCTTCAACTAACATACCTTCCGCATCGAAATCAGTAAATCCGAGAGGACCGGCAATGTGAGTCATGCCTCGTTCTTTTCCCCATTCTTCCACCGTTTTGATGAGTGCGGATGATACTTCGGGATCGTCGATGAAGTCTATCCATCCGAAACGAACGTTTTTACATTCCCACTTCTCGTTCGCCTGATTGTTGATGATTGCAGCTACACGTCCTACTATTTTATCGTCCCGGTATGCGAGGAAATAATCTGCTTCACAGAATTCGAATGCTGCGTTTTTCTTCTTGTTGAAGGTGTTGAGCATGTCGTCATAGAGGTCAGGCACAGAGTAAGGGTTACCCTTGTACATTCTGTAATTGAAACGGATAAATTTCTTAAGTTCTCTCTTTGTGGAGACTTTCTTGATTGTAATAGCCATATCTCGTATTTATGATTTGAGCAGGCAAAGATACGTGATAATCTTTAAATTACAACGTGTGGGGTGGCAAAAACTGTATCTATATAATTTTAGTGCTTATGTACCATTTGAGTTTATGCATTATGATAGTGAAGAGGGAGTTTACTTCGATGAAAAGCAATAAACATTACCCGCAAAACCACAAACAATCATCTTATTCCCGGATACGGCTACGGTTGAAAATATAGGCGCTCCAATGTGTCGTTTATCTTTTATAATTCCTGTAGTTTGGTCGATGGCATATAGATAACCGTCGGAAGCTCCGATGTAGACAATTCCTTGTGATGCAACAGGACTTGTTTCAACTCCGGCTTGCGGAGTGGTGGAATAAGGAGCAGTATATACAAGTGAAGGTGACGTTTCTGCTTTCCATTTATTGAAAAGTGTAGATTTGTCCAATGCGAAAACTCCCCGGTCGGCAGTACCGAAAATGATTTCCTGTTCGGTGATGAGTGGGGTGGATGTAACATCCAGATTGGCTGATAACTCTTTTTGTTGCAATACTTTTCCGGTCTGTGGCTCTATTGTGAAGAAGCTCTTGGAAGAGATAATCCATAATTTCCCGTTTTTATAGACAGGAGAGGCTCCCCGGTTGCCAAGTCCGTTGTCAGATAGTTTCCAGAGTTGCTTTCCTGTGTGGATATCATTGCCGTATAAACCTCCCCATTGGGTTCCGCTGACTAATACATCTCCGGCAATAGTGAGTGTTGTAGTAGAACCTTCCCGCTGTTTCCAGTCCTTGTTAGTCCATATCGTTTGTCCTGTTTTTAGGTTGTAGGCAGATAGTCCGGCGCCGATTCCGGCATAGACCACTCCTTTGTCTACTGTCAAGCCTTCAGTCAGATAGGGATAGCTGTCCAAATTAATAGATTGTTTCCAGAGTAATTTCCCTGATTCACTGTCTAAGGCATAGAGGTTGCAGGAGGCATCTTGAGCTACTACAATTCCATTTTCATAGGCTATTGTGTTCTTAACAGAATTTGCAGTACGGAATTTCCACAACAGTTTGCCTGAATTAAAATTAAATGCGCAGATAAATGTGTTCAGTGATACATTATCGTCGGTGGTAGCGATAAATACTTTCTGTCCGGCGATAATGGGAGAACACATAAAAATGTTACTGCCTGTATTAGCTGTCCATTGTAATTGCAGGGGGAGCTTGATTTGAGAGTTGTTGACTCCGCCGGAGTGTGCTGCGTTTTGAAGTAATGTATTCCAGTCTTCACCTGCAATAGTGGATAATTTGAAGTCCTTTTGGTAGATAAACTGGCTGGTAGCAGTCGCTTTCTTTCCGTTGCTGAAGAATGAAGTCACTGTGAGATTTAGTTTTTTCCCCATTTCATTAGCCGGCATTTGAATGTTTCCACCCCAGTTCCATTCTGTACGGGAGGCTAGATCGCCTTTAGCTATTTCTTGATTATTTTCCGAATCGCTTAGGATATAAGAAACGTGAGACGTTTTGGCCTGCGAATAATATGTATTGACGGAAACAGGAAGCTGATCTTTAGTGATGGTGCAGGCTGCGGCCGTCTGATTATTCATCGGAGAGACTATTGCGATTTGTGGCTCGATGAAAGCATATCGCAGTTGGGTGGTGATATTGTCGTTTGCGTCTACTTTTATTTCTCTAAAAGAAGAAGGGGAATGGTCAATGCCTCCTTTATCCAATGTGCCGGTACAGATTGTATAAATCCCATTTTGGTTGCGGACATAGTTGTAATGCATGTGTCCGTAGATTTGGGCTTTGGTATTGAAAGAACGAAAATCAAGCAGATGATCGTCATCTGCTTTAAAGACGAAAGAGTCATTTGGAGTAAATAAGTCGTGATTGAAAAGGATAAGTGCCTGGTCTTTTTTTATGAGAGCAAGATCGTTTTTTAGCCAGTTGTATACATCTCTTTGGGTATAGTTGGTCGGGTTATCTCCGTGGTCGATTGGAGTGACTACATAATGAACGTTACCTATATCAAATGAATACCATGTCGGACCATAGAGAGATTCGTAAAGCTCTTCGCCATAGTTGCCTTTCACTAAGTCATGATTACCGATACAATAATAAACAGGACAATCCATTGTTTGTGCATTTACCACTTGATTGTGGATGGTGAGTCCCGGTTCGTAGCAGATATCTCCGGTGTGAATGAGGAAGGCAGGCTTCTCATTGTCAATGTATTGCTGGAGATCGGTTACCCAACGCCCCATTCCACCCGTTACTTCGGTGTCGGTGATTTGCACGAAAGAATGTTTTCTGGGTTTTGTCCGCTCGCTTTCGGTTAAGATAAAATCGTAGCTTTTTCTGTTCTCTTTGGTAGAAAGGTAGAATTGTTGTGTTTCAAATCCCGCAGGAGTTGTAATACTTATGAATCTTGTTTTCTCGAATCCGGGCAAAGAGAACCGACCTTTCTTATCTGTTTTTACTACGTTCAATCCATCTGTTACCATAACTCCCGCCAGCGGCTTATCGCCTTTATCAACTATGCCCGATTGATTAGTGTCGACAGAAACTGTTCCCTTAAATTGAGCGCATAGAGGCAGATATAGTAAAAATGATACCAGAATCACAGATAGTCTTTTCATGGTCGGTTCTCAAATTTTAGTGTGTTAAGCTAATTATTCCTTCTCTTGTTTTAGTTGTTTTATTTCTTCGTTGTACCTGATTTCTTCTTTACACAGAGGCTTATACCAAGTCTTTCTTAGTATCAAGGTCGTAACCAGAAGCAATGCGATAGAGCTCCAGAGCCCCAATTGTTGGCGGACAACGAGATACATTGGGATAATGGTAAGGCTGCATTGCCACACAATGCCGATTGCCACGTTGAATGCGTCTCTTTTGAAGTTGCGGTTTGGCTGGATATGAGGGTAACGGGCCAATGCTTTTTCTTCAATCGGCTTCCACCATCCCCATGGGCGTACACGGGTGTAGAAGTTGATGAGCGTCTCTTCGTCTGTTGGAGGTGCGCTATAGGTTCCTGCGATGCATCCTATCAGGGAAACTCCGAACAGTACGGGGAAGAAATAGAGTACCCATGCGTCGGGAACAGTGAACTTCATGACGATGGCTGCTATTACTCCGGCGGTCATTCCCCAGAAATAGCCTTCACCATTGAAGCGCCACCAATGCCATTTCAGTACGTTGGCCGCGATGTATCCTCCGAAGAGTGCTCCTACAATCCATTGGAATATTTCATTGATGTCTTTCAGGAAGAATCCGATGACAGTGCTGATAACTACTACTGCGACAGAAATAATATAGCTACTGCGTATTTGTGTTTTCACACTCGCTTTCGGATTGATATATTTCAGATAAATATCATTCACGATATAAGCCGGTGCGGCATTAACAGTGGACGCAAAAGTCGACATGAAAGCTGCCAGTAGTCCGGCTAGTAGGATTCCGGCTAATCCTGCAGGCACATAACGTGTGATTAGATGGGGGAGGATAGTTTCAAAATCCGTTCGTGTCACTTCCATTTGTGTCAGACCGCCATCTTCTTTAAAGAAGTAGATAGCCAGCAGAGCAAATCCCATAATCATCAGGTAGCGGGGGATTAATAGTACGACTGATACGGAACCGCTCATCATAGCCGCTTCTTTGGGGGATTTGCAAGATAGAATTTTCTGCATATCATAGTTGGGCGCCGGTCCTGCCATACTCATAAATATTCCTTTGAGCAAGGCCATCATGACGAAGATGCTAATCAGGCTATATGGTTCATTCGCCATCCGTTCCGTCAAGAGGCTCATCCGACTGCTCCAGTCGATATCCAGCGTCCATCCGAAGAAAGGAGAGTCCCAGCCGGCCGGTACGAAAGAATGAATCATGTCCGGTGCTACCATTTGCATTCCGATAACAACAATTACGATACCTGCTACTGTCATAATCAGGAACTGCACAACGTCTGTCCATACAATACTCAACATTCCTCCGAGCATTACATAGAAAGTGGCGATTGTGGTAAAGAAAATACCATATACATGAGGAACATATTCTGCAGGCACATTGAAAGGAATGAATGGAGATACTACTTCCCAGGGGATGAATATCTCCATAAATTTACCAATACCTATGAATCCATAACTTAAAAAACCGAGTACGCTAAGTAATGCAAAGATGATAACAATCGTATGTGAAAGAGTCGATCCTTTGCCTTTACCGAAACGTGTCTTAATCCATTCTGCTCCAGTGAGTACATTGGAACGACGTAACCACACGGACAGATAAACCATTAGAAAGATTTGGTTGAACACTGGCCACAACCAGGGAATCCAAAGGCTCTTGAATCCGTAGGCAAATGCCCAATATACCATCAGCATCGTTCCTGTGATGTCAAACATTCCGGAAGCATTGGAGAGTCCGAGCATATAAAATGGCAATGATTTCCCTCCCAGGAAATAAGAATCCATATTTTGGGCAGCCCGTTTCTTCAGGATAAGTCCGATGACAATCATGGCGATGAGATAGGCACAAATGATGAGAATATCGATTTCGTGTAGTTTCATATCGTTATTTCGATTAGGTTTATTTTATTTGATGCAAAAGTAGGGCGAAAGTAGTAGGGAAACAAATATTATTTTAACTCATTCTGATACTTTTTCCTTAAATCCGCAACAGTTATCATGAAAGCGTCCTTCATGATAACTGTTGCGGATTTAAGGAAAAAGAGAGAAAATTCCTGCAGGAATACTCTCTCTTTACAAGCAGAAGGTCATATAGGCAGGCAGATACACTACTCCTTCCTTTACGTACAGGTTCTTCGGATGAATCACATAGCATTCTCCTATGCGCTGATGAAAACTCTCTTTGAATTTGATGAGTGAACGAATAGTATACTTGTCATTCGATTTTACCTCTATCGGAAAAATCTTATATTTTAGTTTGCTTTGGTTCGACAGGATAAAATCAATTTCCATGTCGTTGCGATGCTTTTCTTCATTGTATCGGGTGTAAAAGTAAAGCTTGTGTCCGGCAGCCACAAGCATCTGTGCGATTACGTTCTCGTAGAACATACCCTCGTTCACCGACAGTTTTCCCAACAGGATTTCCCGGTAAAGTTCTCCGTCAGAGATTTCATTCTCATCGAATGTATGGCTGATAAGTAGTCCGGTATCACCCATATAGCATTTCACATAGGTTCTGTCTTCATTCAGCGAGAGGCCCACATTAGGATCTGAACAATTAAAGCATTCATTGGCAATCATTGAATCAGAGAGCCAAAAGAAAGTATCATGATACTTTGGGAAGCTTGCTCCCTTTTCAATACGATTCATTACTACCCGTCTTTCCGAACGTGAAAGAAAAGCGGGAATTTGGTCAAAGATGCTCAATACGTTCGACCTGTAACCTGACCTTATCTTCATTATGTCATTCCGATACAGTGTCAGTATATCCCTTTTTTCCACATCGGCCATTTCGAAGCTCCGGTTGTTCTCCAAATACGCTGACAGGCTTTTCGGCATACCGCCCACAATCATGTATTGACGGAACAATAACATAGCTTTGGCGTGAAGTCCTTGCTCCAAAGGTTCCTTTTTGTCAAAGCATTGGCGGATATATGTTATCAATGGCTCTTCATTCATTGCCCAAGCAAACTCTTCGAAGTCCATGGGGTACATAAGCTGTGTTCTCTCTTCTGAGGGAATGGTTATATCTTGTACATTTTCTTTTATGGAAATGAGCGAGCCTGTCTCAATATAGTCGAACCGCCCATCCGCAACCAGATACTTTATTGCTTGCCGGGCTTTCGGAAACTGTTGTATCTCATCAAATATGATGATGGATTCCTTTGGGTAAAGTTTTACACCATATTCCGAAGAAAGAATCAGGAAAAAGGTATCGAGATCATTCATATAATTGTTAAAGGCTGAAGTAACCGAGTCACTTACCTTGTTGAAATCCATCAAAAGATAGCTTCGGTATTCATTTTTTGCGAACTCTTCCACAAGAGTGGATTTACCTATTCGCCGGGCGCCTTCTATCAGAAGTGCCTTGGTTCCTGCCGCCTGTTGTTTCCAAGCAAGCAGCTTGTTATACATTTTGCGTTTAAATATCATGTAATTCTCTATTTATCATCTTATTAATACGCAAATTTAATGATATCCTCTGCAATACGCAAATTTAATTTCCTATTTATACCCTGCAATGCGCACTTTTGATAAGTGCTATTTTACCTGCAATACGCACTTTTGTATCAGCTATTGTCCTGCTTTATAGAAAAGCCCTCCATTGACGTGGAATTGGTCAATGGAGGGCAACTAATACTGCTCAAGTATTGAGCTCACATTACCTTAAAAATAAACCTGTTCTGCCATTACATATTTGTTAGCTTCTATGAGCTTGCAAATGTTTTCTACAGAAGCAGCAGAGCGTAAACCGTCTGCCGGGGTGTGAAGACAATAATCTATCAGCCTGTCTACGGTGGAAGTTGCTACGTGCATGCGGGTATCGGAAGATGCGTAATAGATATACACTGTTCCGTCCTCGTCTGCAATCCACCCATTTGAGAAGAGCACATTGGAGACATCTCCAATTCTCTCTTCTCCCATAGGGGCCAATAAGAAACCACCCGGTTCGGCAATGACTTTTGTCGGATCTTCCAAAGATGTCATATACAGATAGAGTACATAACGCAGACCGGCAGCACATGCACGAACTCCATGGGCGAGGTGCAACCATCCTTTGGGGGTTTTGATAGGATGGGGACCTTCGCCATTCTTTACCTCTTTTATTGTATGGTAATGACGGTGGTTTATAATGATTTCTTCTTTCACTTCTGCATGGGTAATGTCATCTATAAGCGCCCAGCCAATACCTCCTCCGTTGCCGGCGTCGATAAAGTTATCCTGTGGACGGGTGTACAGGGCGTATTTGCCGTTAACAAATTCCGGATGCAATACAACATTGCGTTGCTGACTTTTGGAAATCAGGTTTGGCAGCCGTTCCCAGCTTTTTAAGTCTTTAGTACGCACGATGCCTGCTTTGGCTATGGCGGAAGATAGGTCGCCTGGTGCAGCGTTCGGGTCAAGACTTTCGGAACAGAAAATGCCATATATCCAACCATCTTCATGGGCTGTCAGACGTATGTCGTAGACGTTTGTTTCACTTGGGTCTGTGTCCGGCAAATGTATCGGGTATTCCCAAAAACGGAAGTTGTCTATGCCATTCGGACTTTCGGCAATGGCGAAGAATGATTTTCGGTCGTTTCCTTCTACACGTACTATTATTAGATACTTTCCATTCCATTTGATAGCTCCCGAATTCATGGTGGCATTTACTCCGATTCGTTCCATTAGGTATGGATTTGTTTCCGGATTCAAATCATAACGCCATTCCAAGGGAGTATGAGCAGCTGTCAGGATAGGATATTTATAGCGCTCGAATATTCCATTTTCGGAAAATATCATCTTATTTTTACGTGAGATAAGTGACTCATGTTCTTTTTTTAGAATATGAAGTCTATTATTGTATCTATTCATATCAATTCAACATATTAAGAGATAAAGATTTGCAGTCCATTTCCCTTGCATCTTCTTGACAAGATAAAAAGAAACTGTTCACAATGCAGATAGACATGAAATGCATGCTGTGTTGTACGAACAGTTTCTTTTTATGTTTTATCATTCTAAAAGTATGGGGGTACTTTTAAACGGATATGTCAAGTTTATAAATTATTGCTTAGTGATAAAGTAAGAACGAACGGTGTAACCGGGTTCCAAGAAGCTAACCCAATACCAGCCATCTTCTACTTTATCTATTTTACAGTCTTCTATTGAATAGGCAACATTTTTATCTACTGCATTTTTAGCAACTTTATAAAGTACAGCATTGGTCTTTACTCCTTCTTCAAGATTACCGGTAAATTGGACTGCAAATCCGGAAGCATAACTTCCTGTACTCTTTATTGTTAATAGCGAAATATTAAGTTCTTCAGAATAAATAGCTTCACCAACTTTTGCTGTAGAAGGATACTGATAAGCATAAGAACCAGCTATTAAGTAACGATAACTTGGATTTTCCCAATAAGGTTCATCAATAGTCTTGATATGAATGTCAATGGATTGTCCTTCTTTGTCCTTGATGGTGATTGCTTTATTGAAATAGTTTCTTTTCAATCCTTCAATAATAACTTCTGTTCCATTTTCTGCTACCGTACATTTGATATAAGATTCGGAGTATTTTGGGAGACTGCAGGTATAATCACCATTTCCATCCAAAATTTTAATCGTAACGGGTTCGCTTGTTATTAGATAAGTAATATCTTCACTATTATCTACTACCAGCCTCTTTATTACTTTCACAGCAATCTCGGCTGTTTTGTTGTGACTGTCTTTCACGGTTAGTATCGCAGTCCCCGGAACGATAGAAGAAGTGATTTCTATTTTTCCATCTTCACTGATTTTTGCTGTTGCTACTGACTCATTGGAAGATGTTATGCTATATCCTCCATTTCCAGTATATATTTCGAGCGTTTTGTGTTCTTCAAAGAACATAGTCGTGGAACTTGTTTTTACTGCTAGCTCCTGTTCTTGAGCTACCACTACTTTCACATTTGCCGAATTCTTAGTCCAGTCGATAACGGTTAACGTTGCAGTGCCATATTTCAAACCTGTTACAATCACTTCATTGCCCGAAATAACTGCTGTCGCTACTGCAGCATTTGAACTAGACACTTTGTATCCGCTATTGCCCCCAGTAATATTAAAACTCCCTTCGGTTGTCTCATCTAAATTAATTGTCAATGTCTCTGCATCCACAGTCAGACTTGTGTAACTAGGTAAGTCTTCATTACAACCGGAAAATAATCCGATTGCACAAAGTGCGATTCCTGTTAAGTGTATTATATTTCTTTTCATGATATTCTCTAATTTATAATTCGTTATTCAACTTCATGGTTTTTCATTTTACCAGTCACAGTTACAACACTATATTTGGGAACGGTAATAGAACGTAAACCGCTTTGAGACGGATTGATCTTTTTGTGTTTCCACTTCACATATTCACTGGAAGTATATGTTCTCATATTTTGGAATTCCACTCCTTCAATCTCAATCAATGTAGAGAATGATTCTTTTTGAGATAAATTGATTAGTACAATAGTGTAGGTGTCATCTTTCACATAAGCAGAAACCAACAAGTCTTCGGGGAGTTTATCTGTTTCTGAAGAAATAGCTTCTACGTCTACACGTACGGCATTTTGCTCAATAAATTTGCTGAACTGTCCAAAAGTATAGTAGCGTGGAACTCTGTAATAGTATGTACTAGGTAATGCCTCTTCTAATTGAATTAGGTTTTCGCCCGTAGTGCTGCAAGGACGTGCACCTGACCACCATACAAAGGCACTCATATTGGCATTTGCCATATAAGCATGAAAAGTTTTAGCCCATTTCATTGCATCCGGCCATGTCTCTTGGCGACCTTTATCATCACTAAGCTCTGTTTGCCACATGTGGACATTGCGCTTTTCTGCCTCTTCAAAAGGAATGACATTTTCATCTCTTGTAGAATATCCATGACCGGCTACAATGAAATTTGGATCTACCAGTTCCGGATATTTTTTTAAACTATTATTGATAAAATCGACCGCCCATTTCCACTGGGCATTTTCTGCATAAACAAGTTTCATATCACTGTGGCCTCTTTTCTCCATCGCTGGACGAAGTTTTTCGAGGACAAATTTAGCCATTTCTTCTTCAGACCATGCACAGGTTGCCCAACCACCTAAACTAGCAAGTTTGTCCGGTTCATTCCATCCTGATAATGCATATATGTCAATGCCGAATTTTTGTTCATATGCATCGACGAAATCCAATAGATATTGGGCATATTCATCGTAATATTCCGACTTGAGGCTTCCACCATTAAGTTTGTTATTGCTTTTCCATTTGATAGGAGGACACCAAACTGAAAAGAAGAAATTGACATCTTTATATTTTCTACTTATAAGGTCAACTAACCACATTTGGCCAAGTTGACATTGTTCTCCGCACTCTTCACCATTGTAGTTTCGCCAGTAGTTATTAATCATAGAAGGATCATCGGGCTGCAGCATAAAATTACGATCCATCTTGAATTCAATATCTCCTGTAGTTGGATTACCGTAAGACGGGAATATCTCGCCTCGGAAAATATTTAAATCCAAACCGTTTTCACTAAACAGGTCTTCTATCACTGCGTCACGCTGCATCGTATTCCAAATACGATGTGACCATCCGCAGAAGGCACAGCCGAAGCCATCAATTACTTGATGTTTGTTTTCTTCTCCGATTTTCATTCTTACAACAGCGGTAGTTGTAGGTTCCGGTGCAATCCCGTCATCGTCAAAATTTTCTTCAACTGGTTCCGGGATAAAAACATCACTATGGTCTAAACTTCCATCGTCACATGAATATCCTAAGAATAGGAATAATGCTACAAATAATAATGAGTATATCTTCTTCATATATTCTAAGTATAAATTGGTTGTAAAAATATTATCTCCATAGTTCAGTTTGTACCATGGCATCATTGTTGTTCAACTCTCCAGAAGGAATAGGGTAATATTTATGTTTTTCTTGAAAGTATTCTGCTCCCTGTTTTTCATTTTCAGTGAAAATATTTTTAATCTCTTCAGTGGTATACCAGCGTTTTAGGTCGTCAAAACGATGTCCTTCACCAAAAAACTCGAGCAAGCATTGGTGCTCTATTTCTAACATCAAGTCCGATTGGGCAAATGTCTTATCAGCTAATCCTGCTCTTTTGCGAACGAGCTTCAATGCGGTGTTTGCCCCGTTTACATCGTTTGTTTTGGCACAAGCTTCGGCGTACATTAACAGCACTTCTGAGAATCGCATAGCTCGTAAATTGTTTGCTTTCCCTTCCTTATGACCCATAATATCAGCATCAGAAGCATTTACAAAATATGCAGTGTATTTTTTTAGCAAAAACTTACCGTCACCTTGACTGTAAGATGGAGCACCACCACTCATTTTACCGCTATTGCCATCCCAAAGTTGCTCCATAGAACGGCTTCCTCCATACCATTTCTCGTTCTTCACTACATCTCCCATAGCTTCGGGATTGAAAAATAAGCTTGCATACATGCGTTTGTCATACTTCGTATCCGAACCGGCAGGACGTTCTTCTTGCACAAACTGGCCGACGGCAAAGCTGGAAGGCATCAGCTTAGCCCAACCACCGGCGGCAACCGGACCTACAAATGTTGGAAGTGAGTTACCTAGGTTGATACCGCTTTCGTTACCCCATGTCAATTCACCATCACTACTATATTGCAATTCGAAAACAGATTCCTTATTGTTCTCATTCGCTGTAGTAAAATTCTCGGCAAAGTTTTCAATTAAGTCGTAACGTCCTGGATAATAAGGGGCTTTCGTCAATAGTTCCAGTTGAGCTTTTGCTTCTGGATACTTGTGCTGGTATAAATATACTTTTCCAAGCATAGCGATGGCTGCTCCTTTCTCAATACGTCCTTTCTCGTCACCGGAACGAGTGACGGGAATATTGCTATTTATAGCATTTTTTAAATCATCCTCTGCTTGCTTCCAAATTTGTTCTTCTTTAGCCGCGGGTTTATTGCTTTCGTCTTCGTTAGACGGAATTAAACGTAGAGGAACTTCTTTATAATTATGAACTAATAGGAAATATTGGAATCCTCTTAAAAAGAGTGCCTCTCCTTTAATCATGGATCGGTCTTCCTCACTAATTCCTGCCGCTGGAATTTTATCGATGTTTTTTATTACAAGATTGGCACGTTGGATACCAGCATAAAGCGCTCCATACGGATCATATCCGGTAGTAGTTGAGTTTTGAAATGTTGCGATGGTCCACATAGAAGGTTCTTCATTCAGAACCGTAAAAATATCATCACCACGACTATTTAAATTTAACCATCCGTCAAATGCTCCGTAATAACCATACATTTGATATTTTATGGGGGAATAAGCAGCGGCAAGACCGCTTTCTGCATCCGCTTTATTTCTCCAGAAGTTTTCTTCCGTGAAATGATTAGGATCTTTCAGATCCAGAAATTTATTTTCGTTGCATGAAGTCAGTGCTCCGGATAAGAGAGTTGCCATGCATATATATGATAACCAATTCTTTTTCATGTTATTAATTCAATTAGTGGATTTTATCATTGTATCATAAACTAACCTGAATACCAAATGAGATAGTACGCGGGAGTGGATAGCGTCCTTGGTCTACTCCTCTTGAGAATACGTTGTAACCCACTCCGATATCTATGCTGCCACTTTCACCGAGGTCAGGGGAATAGCCGGAATATTTACTTAATGTGAACAGGTTTTCCATTGATGTATAGATTCTTACATTTTCCAGTTTTACCTTCTTTAGCAGGCCCTTAGGAAGGGAATAACCGATATCTAGTGTTTTCAGTCGGAAGTAAGAACCATCTTCCAGCCATCTGTCGGTAAAGGCTAAGCCATTGTCTATCCCATCTGTTTTAGAGAAACGAGGAATGTCTGTGTTCTGATTGTCCGGTCTCCATGAGTTAGCCAACTTCGTGCTGTAGTTGCCATTGAACTTACCAGATTCGAGGCAATAACGTTGATAATTATATATTTTGTTACCAGTCATACCATCAAAGAAAAGATTGAAGTCAAATCCTTTCCATTCGCCTCCCATGCGCAGACCGAATGAGAAATCCGGGAACGGATTACCTACATCATGTTGGTCATTTTCATCAATCATACCATCACCATTCCAGTCTTTGTAACGAACGTCTCCCGGTTGTGCACCCGGTTGTATTTGTCTGCCATCCTTATTCTTGTAATTGTCAATTTCTTCTTGAGTGCGGAAAATTCCATCACTTTCAACTAGATAGAAGTAAGACATAGGATGCCCTTTTTCAAATCTGTTGATACCATTTTTGGCAGCGGCGTGAGCGGAATAACCTGAAATACCCATATCGTCGCCTCCAGCCGTAATCTTCGTTACTTTATTTTTCTCTGTAGTGACGTTTGCACCTATATAATAGTTGAAATTATCGCCGATATTGCTGCGCCAGTTTACAGATAGTTCAAATCCTTTATTGCGTACTTGTCCAGCGTTTAGGATAGGAAGTCCGCTGATACCAGCTGAACCTGAAACAGGAACGGGTAGTAATACGTCATTTGTGTTTTTTACATAAGCATCGGCGGTCAATGTCAATTTACCGTTCAGCATGCTTAAATCAAGTCCCACGTTAAAAGTTTCCGTACTTTCCCAAGTCAGGTTGGTAGGTGAGACTGCGGTAACGTTGGGTAACTGACCGAACCATATATTATTTCCTTGAAGGTAATTCATGCCATCGGATACTATGCTAATAGTGGGATAGTAGTTGTCCATTTGCTGATTGCCTAGTTTACCATAGCTGAAACGGAATTTGAATTGGTCAAATATATTTTCCAGCGGTTTGAAGAATTTTTCACGATTGATATTCCACCCGATGGATGCTGAAGGGAAGCTGCCGAATCGATGTCTTTTTTGGAAGCGTGAAGAACCGTCACGACGGATAGACGCTGAAAACAGGTAGCGGTCGTCATAAGTATACATCACACGTCCGAAGAGCGATACGAGAGTTAATTCTTTCAATGAACTAGAGGCTGTCATTGTCTTAACGTTACCTGTCATAGTGTAGATGAATTCTGGAATATCCGTGTTGCTACCGTTCAATCCATAGCTCTTGTCTTTTTGTGCAGAATAACCAACCAATGCAGAAATATTGTGCTTACCAAATGCCCTGTCATAGTTCAACGTATTCTCCAAAACCCACGATTCGTAATCGGATGATCCCTCACTTAGGTCTGGAGCATCGTTTTTACCAGCAGATCCCAAATCGTAAATGCCTGTATATGTGCGGCTCCTGTTATGATCCTTTCTAAGTCCGAGATTCAACTTATACTTTAAACCTTTAATTATTTCAGCTTGTAAATAAGCGTTGAGGAAAATTTGAGTTTTCTCATTGTTTTTGTTCACCGTTGAGTAATATGCATACGGGTTCGGAAGATTGATATCGGCCGAAGTTCCCCATCCTGTAGAGTTTGTCGGATCAAATACCGGTACGACTGAGGGAAAACGTAAGATTTCTCCCATTGTATCTTGATTGATATTTCCTTCTCCTTTAGATAAGCGAACAATCAGCGACTCACCGATAACCAACCTATTATCCAGAAAAGAATAGTCACTTTTCAAACGAATATTGTAAGATTCGTGGCTAGTGTTACGGAGAATTCCTTCCTTATTTAAATAGCTTGCGGACGCACTATATGAACCTGTCTTGGAACCTCCGCTGATGTTTGCGTTTGCTTTGTATGTCATTGCGGTGCGAAGCATTACCTCTTGCCAATCAGTACCTTCACCTACAAAGGGAACAGCACCGACCTCGTTACCGTAACCATCAGCAGACAGTTTATAATAACGTGCGAAGCGGCTGTATTCTTCACCATTAAATACTTTCAGTTTTTTCGGTGTCTGGCTGAAACCTGTGAAAAAGTTTACCTCAAGCTTTGTAGGCATGTCTTTACGACCGCTTTTAGTAGTTACTAATACAACGCCACCGGCTGCACGAGAACCATAAATAGCGGCGGCAGCCGCATCCTTCAACACTTCAATGGAAGCAATATCTGATGGATCTACCATGCTAAGGTCTCCGAAAGAACCGTCAATGACGTAAAGTGGATCATTGCTAGAGAGAGAACTGATACCACGTACGTTAATGGTCATTCCTTCATTCGGGTCACCGCTAGTACTTGTTACGGATACACCTGCAATTTTACCTTGGAGTGCTGTACCTGCATTTGTGGCAACGGCACCATTCAGTTCTTTTGCGCCTACTGAACTTACAGCTCCGGAAAGGTGACTTTTTTTTGCTGTACCATATCCGATGACAACTACTTGTTCGAGAGCCACATTGTCTTCTTCCATACTGACATTAATCGGAGCGTTAGATGATATTGTATGCTCTATACTTTTCATACCTATTGTAGAGAATACCAGTATGTCGCCTTTATTGGCTTTAACGGTATATTTACCGTCCATATTTGTAACTGTACCAGTGTCTTTTCCTTTAACTTTTACTGTGACTCCTGGTAAGGGCTCGTTAGTCGTAGCTTCTGTTACGACTCCTTTAACTTCAATATTCTGGGCTACCAATGGAATACTGGCTAGGCAGAGAAAGAAGAAAAGTAAGAAATGAATTTTTTTACTCATGATTTATTGCATTAGATTTATAAACTCTTAGACATATAATTCGTTTTGTTAATTGTGAGTGGCAATAGGGAATATTTTCCATCAACATTGCTTACACTGGAAGTCTATTTACTGATGTAACTTAATAGATGTGCTACTCCAATAAGATAAAATAATTTGTTTTTCATTGCATATATAATTTTATATTGTTTGAATCTGGGAGCAAAGGTAGGGTGGTTTAGTACGAGGGACAAATATAATTTTATCAAATACTAATACAATATTAACAAAAAGCATAAATATGAGTAAAAAAGACAATATAATTTCTTTAATGTGATACTGAAATACCATTAATTGACGAATTTATTGGTATGAATATTAAAGCCTGATTTATATAATGCCCTCTGGGATATATAAAAATTTCCGGCAGAAGATAAATGAAATAAAGAATGAATGGCTTTGATTTACTATTTGGTTCCATTGGATCTGCGATTTCATCTTCAAAATTGGGTATATAATCATTTGCTGTTTGCAGGCAGCAAATGGTTGTGCCTTTTTCTCGTTTTAATAATTCCGGAATTTGGCTGATACCATAGTTGAAAGTTGCATATCTTTTCTCTATTAATGTGCTATTTTTAAGATTTTGTTGAAAAGTGATTATGCTAAAATTGATGAACTATAGAAGATATTGCATAAATAACTGTATGTATATACGAAAATATAAGCTGATATTGTATAAAGCTATACGGAATATGCATTTTTTCCTGTTTGTAAAGCACTTATTACTTTAAAACCAATGAGGTGTTCCTCGGTGTGCATCGATTTGTTTCTCACCGGAGAAGCTATTGTTTCTCGGTGAGGAAGATGTGAAGGGGCTATTAGGTGCTTGTTTTCCCTCTGGTTTATTATAAATATTGAAAACAAGACAGTGATAGGAATGTGTAATATTTGAATTTATACCTTTTAAATGGTAGATAAAGAAGGAAAAATGTTGCGATTTGATTGGGGAATCATTTAAATAATAATAAAAAAGATTTTTGTACTTGTAAATGCCGGCGCTTTTCTATTCTTTTCAAACGGTGGATGTAATTAATGCCTTTCCAGACTGTTTAGATATTCTTTTTTTAAGAAGAGTCATTTTTTCAGTGAGTAGACTTTTTATATAATGACTATATTTCAGCAATAATCTTTCAGTATATTGAAAGATTATTGCTGAAATATACCTTGAATGAAACCATTCTTTTAATTTTTATAACCTGCGAAAAAATATTTACTACATATCATCCATACTTAAGCAACGACTGTCTATCTCATATTTAGAGAGGATTTTAGTACGGATTGTTTCTACTTTCTCTCTAAATTCTGTTGGCTTAAAGTTTTTGCGCTGTCGTTTCACTTCGGCTACTAATGCATGCTTGTCATCTGCATAAATCCCTACAATATCAATTTCACAAGGGATCTTTTCCTTTTTTGTCTGCCACCAAGAACCGATATTCCGGAATTCTTTACTTTCAGCCATCTTTTGGCGGAAATACATTTCAAGCGTTAACCCTGAATAGGTTGGGTAATCATCCTTTATTATTTTTCCTAACAGTTCAAGGTTTCCTGTTTCAATGAGATCGTTATACTTTGTGAAATAACGAAACCAAAAGCGTAAAAACAAATCAGATATCTCAAAGCGGACAGTTTGCGTTCCGTCTTTTGCAAAAATAGGTCGTTTCTTTGTTATCAATTCATAATCCTCTTCCAACCGCTTTAAATGTCCGGTAACCGTTGTTTCCCCGGTCGTGTCGTTGAGTTTTGGAATCGTATTGTCGCCATTTGCTATTGCTGATAAAATAGCAAAGTAATTTCCGTATTTTTTCCCAAACTCCTGAATCAATAGCGTCTTTCCTTCGTTTTGGAACATGGAATCTGGGAGCATCATAAAATCAATCATTTCATCAACACTCATACAGCCATTATCGATGAAATTCTCTATATATTTCGGAACTCCACCTGTAAACGTGTACAAAGCTAGTAAGTCTTCATTTGTGTAGTTAGGTTTATGATCCGATAATATTTCTTTCAGAATAGTGGTTTCAAACGGTCGTAATTTCATTACGCTATCACAACGCCCGTAAAGGGGCTCTTTATAATCCATGAAAATACGATGCATAAGGGTGTAGACAGAACCACTGGCAATTAAATTCACGTGGGTAGTATCCTTATATCTATCCCAAATATCTTGCATTTGACTGTATACTGTTTCATTGATGTAAAAGAACTCTTGAAATTCGTCTATAATTAAGTTATAGGACATATTTCGTCCTATACCCATTAGTGTTTCAAAGAGATTTGAAAATGATGAGATATCCGGTGAAATAAAGCTATTAAGCTCTCTGCTCGCAACTTGTGCAAACTGGTTGCAAAGCATTGTTTCATTTCCCCGACTTACAAAGAGATAGACCGTAGGTGTATTTTCGCAAGACTTTAAAATCAAACTTGTTTTACCGATGCGCCTACGACCTGTAAGGACAGTCATTTGAGAATGATTATTAAAAGCTACTTCTCTAGTTTTATTTAATCTCTGCAATTCTTTCTCTCGATTATAAAATTTCATAGCTCTTTCTTTTTAAATTCCACCACGGTAATAATAACGGCCGTTATTTTTTGGCTATGTGCAAATATAGACATTCCGATTTATATTTCATAATGTAATAGCCTAAAAAAGAATCCTAAAATGAAAGTAGCAAATTAACGTGAGTCCGATATAGAAATTGATTCCATTGGACCTGCCTAAACTTCATCAGCAAAAAAAGACGTTGGAGGATTTATTTTTCTTGCTGTTGATGGGACAGAAATTGGGCATCATAATCGGATTCCACTATGGATGTTTGGACTTCTTTACTAGTGAATATTGGATATTTTATATAATGACTATATTTCAGCAATAATCTTTCAGTATATTGAAAGATTATTGCTGTATTTGTTTCAGTAAATAAGATGAGTATGGAGAAAAGAGTGATTATTTGAAAACAATCTTCATCGGTCTGCCTATCCAGACTTGTGGTTGTTCGAGATTGAAAATAGATGCTATGGTAGAAGCTACATCATATTGCATCATGCTTATGTCATCAAAACGAAGTCCTTTTTTAATATTCTTGCCGGAAATGATGAAAGCTGTTTCCATTTCTCGCATTGTCTTGCCGCCGTGTCCTTTGTCAATGCCGCCGTGGTCGGAAGTTAATATAAAAATAGTATCATCAAGGATTCCTGCGTCTTTTACAGCCTGGACAATTTGACCGACATATATATCCAACTCTTTGAGTTTTTCATAATAGGCGGGAGTATCATGTCCTTCAGTATGTCCGGTATGGTCGGGGCCGTCGTAGCAGATGGCAACAAGGGCCGGATGTTTCTCTTTTATATAGGCTGATGCCATATTGCCTAATTCTTTGGGAGTTTTGTTGCAATCGGCAACATGATAATGATAGTTCAGAGAAAGGGTGTCCACTAAATATTTGATACCTTCCCATTCGTAGAGGCAACCGATTTCTGCTTCCGGGCGGGCGTCGCGCAGCAATTGGAATACAGTCGGGAAGATTCCGTTCTTGTTCAATACACGCGACGGAAGTTCAGGTGTTTTGGATCCCCACTCGGTATATCCGTGAAGTTCCGGTCCGGCTCCCATAAACATGGATGCCCAGTTGATGGCGCTGGAAGAAGGAAGTGCCGAACGTTTCTTTAATGTATAAGAACCGTCTTCCATTAATTTTTTGACATTAGGCATATCTGCTTTGGGTAGGCTATATGCGCCCCAGCCATCTAAACCGATGAAAACAACGTGTTTGGCCTTGTCTTTTCCTTTGGCATTACAAGAATATGTGAAGCTGAAGAGTAATGCGAATGTAGCGAGTAATGTTAAAAGGTTTTGTCTATTCATGATACTTTTATTTAAATGGTTAATGTTTTATTCGTTGTTTAATAAGACGTCATCATTGATGATAAGCAAAGGTAGGCTATTGTGAAAAGGAGACAAATATAATATTAGCATATACCAATACTTTTATACAAATTGCTTTTTATTTGTTTTTTCAGTGTGAATGGATAATAGTTTCCAGTATAACTGGAAACTATTATATGATGCTGATTATCACTTATTTCTCGTGATAAGAATGATCTCTTGGAAAATCATCTCCATCCCATGCTTTTTTCGAAGTCCAAGGCTGTGCGGCATCTGTCCAGAACGGATCATCTGCGGGAAGACCTAACGGCAGGAAGGCAAGTGACGCCATATATAAGCTGCCGTTATTGGTGTAATAATCGGAGATGCCGGGTTGTGAACCGTTGAAGCCCAGTGTTAGAAAACCTTTTTCATTGAAGTTGCGGTCGTTGCCAAACATACGCTCGATAACAGCAGTCATGCCGGCACGTATTTGTCCGTTTGTTAATTCTTTGGGAAGCCATTTTCGCCAGGCGAGTAAGGCTAAAGTTTGCAGGGAACCGGTGCGGTAAGTGATGGAACGTCCGACAACGGGTAGTGTGCCTTCCGGAGAAATAAGCCGTTCGAGAATCATGCCGAATCGTTGTGCCCGTGTGATTGCTTTCTGATAATCGCAGCCGGGCATATTCCATATATTTTTGTGTTTGCCGGCTTCGGTGATTATTTCCAGTGATTCTATATACATAGGATGTATCACGAAACTATTGTAATAATCGAATGCGAAGTTGGGACCATCCGAATACCAGCCGTCACCTACGTACCATTCTTCTATCTTCCGTAAGGAAGAACTGATACGGTAGGTGTCGCTGGGTGCGCCTGCTTTTCGAAGAAACGATTCGACAGTTGCACTGAACAATAACCAGTTGCTATATGACGGATCAACTCGTCTGAGTTGAGTGAATTCATTGATGTAACGTTGTTTAGTGAGGCTATCCAACGGTGTCCATAAAGCATCATAGCCTCGTAGAAAACTTTCGGCGATATAGGCTGCGTCTACCAGTGTCTGACCCTCTTGGCGCCATAACAGATAGTCCGGGCTTTTCGGGTCTACGGCATTGACGTAGCTTTTCAGTGCCCATTCGCGGAGCTGTTTACGGTGGGTTCCCTCTGTGGTGTTATCATCCGGCAGTGACAACCAGGGAGCCAGTCCCGCCATCAGTCGTCCGAAACATTCCATATAAGTGACATCTTTGTTGCGGCCGTCCCATGTCGGGCTTAATTCGACAAGCATATTTTGTTTTAGTGCTCCTTCGCTCATATTACTTAATACGGGAGCAGCCATCCGGTACATCACTTCGCACCATATTTCTCTGTCACACTTTTCTGTTTTCTTTTTTGCGGTGGCCTTTTCTGCCGGAATCAACAGAATGGTAACTATTAGTAAGAAGAACCAATTTAATCTATTCATGTATTATTTACTGTTTAAGGATTATTTTAATGGTCAGTTGGCTGTTACTGGCTGCTGTGACAAAGGTAGGGTTATTCAACTTGCGAGACAAATACAATCTTAGCATTAACTAATACTTTTGCTTTTTTTATCCCAAACTGATACTTTTCTGTGCGAAATGGGTTGTGATCTGTGTTCGTGTTTTGATTTGTTATATATTTGCCTGCAAACAAAATATTACTATGAAGAAGTATTGGATGTATAGCAGTGTGATAGCTGCTTTATTGGCCCTGCTGGTAAGTGGCTGTGGTGATTCTCAACGGACTCTTGAGTTTCGCGGAATTTGTGTGGATGATCTGCATGGTGAAAATGGACTCTATAATCCCGGAAGAGGATTCCGGTTGGAGACGGCGGTAGATGTGTTGCACGAGAAAGATCGTCCGACAACGGAATTGTTGGAACTGTCGGAAAAGTATGTAGCAGACAGTGTGTCACTCGTTCAAAGCTATTTCTATCTTACCTATTTAATAGGTGAAAAACTATCGGAAGAAAACTTCCAAACTATGCAAACCTATTTTGATGAACTACAGAAGTTGGGTAAGAAAGCGGTGTTGCGTTTTGCTTATGAGCGGGACTTTATGGGGAGAGCCGCCGTCGGTCCTACCGGAGAGCAGATTTTGGAACATTTGGACCAGTTGAAACCTTTCCTGGAGAAAAATAAAGACCTGATTTTGGTAGTGCAAGCCGGTATGATCGGTGCATGGGGAGAATGGCATAGTTCTATTCAGGGTTTGGAGAACTCGGAAGAAACAAAAGCAGCCGTGTTGGAAAAATTGCTTTCGGTGGTTCCCGTAGAGAGAAATGTACAAGTGAGACTACCGGAATTTAAGAACCTGTTGAAAGATAAACCGGAACTGTATAAAAGACTCTCGTTCCACGATGATTTTATTGTCATACGGCCTGACAGGTGGGATGCTGATATGCACGAAGGAACTGTCAAATTCGACCAGATTGTGAAAGAATCGCCTTATTTGGTGGTAGACGGTGAACTTCCCTGGGGATTTTGGAGTGTAGGTGCCGATCCGGACAGTCCTTCAGCAGGATGGATTATCGATGGTATGCAAACGGCGAGACGCCTGTTTCTCCAGCATTATACTTCATTGAGTATTATACATAATTATAAAGAGCAGCATCCTAATAACAGGTTTGATGAGAACAATCCTCCCGAATACTCCATGATTGTGTGGAAGAAAACAATGATAACGGAAGATTCACTTCGTCAGCATCATATGCCTGTATCCGACAGCTATTTTCAGAAGCAGGACGGAACGAAGGTACAACGTAATATGTTCGATTATATACGCGACCATCTTGGCTATCGGATTGAATTGCAGTCGCTTCAACTACCGGAAAAGTTACAGTCTGGTAAGGAAAACCGACTGAAATTAGGCTTGGTAAACAGAGGTTTTGCCACTGTCTTTGGGGAGCATCCTGTCTACTTTGTGTTGATTGACGACAAAGGGAAAGTCACCGAGTTCCTGACGGAAGCCAACCCGTTGGATTGGCAACCGTTCCAACCGGGAGACGCGGCATATACGCCATTGGTACATTCTGTAAATCAGTCTATTCAATTACAAGGCCCAATGCCCGCCGGAGAATACAGACTGGGTCTGTGGATACCCGACGGTTCGGAACGGTTGAAATATAATCCTCGTTACGCCCTGCGCTGTGCGAATGGTAATACCACCTGGTGGGTGTCTGAAGACGGAAAATATGGCGTTAATGTATTGACAACAGTTGAGGTGAAATAACGATTAATTTTAATTTACCTGTATGAATAAAAAGGCTTCTGATAGTAGTGTCAGAAGCCTTTTGCTATTCTCAAGTGTTATAAATCAATACCATCGTGTACGCCACATAACAAAGTATCATAATCCCTCCTTCGATTCTTGTGATAGTCCTTTTGGCAAAGAACAGCCCGAATAACCAGAGCAGGATACCGGAACCTACTAGCGTAAGCAGGTCGAAGTTGGTAATTCCGCTAAGATGGAGAGGGGTGATGCTGGCGCTACATCCCAGTACAAAGAATATATTGAAGAGGTTACTACCGATCACATTTCCAATGGCAATTTCCGGATTCTTCTTTAATGCGGCAACGATAGACGTAGCCAGTTCAGGAAGAGAAGTACCTCCTGCAACCAGTGTCAGTCCGATAATCGATTCGCTGACACCCAGGTTGCGGGCGATGCCCGTGGCGCCGTCAACAAACAACTGACCTCCAAAAATAAGGGCAGCCAAGCCTCCGATGATATAAAGAATGGATTTCCACCAGGGGAGTGATTTGATTTCTGTCTCCTCTTCTATGGTCGGAGCTTCTATCTGTCCCGCCTGTTCCGTTGTGCCCGGCTTGGAGGCGATGGCAAAGGTATAACCCATGAAGATGACAAAGAAACAAAGTAATAATAAGCCGTCTACTCTGTTCAGGATATTCTCCGGAGCTTTATCTAGAAATACATCATTGGCACAAATCAGCAAGACAATAGAAGAAAGTATGCAGAGCGGTATCTCTTTTCTAAGTGTATTGCGGGTGATGACAATCGGGGCGAATAAGGCCGTGCAGCCCACAATCATCAACGTATTGAAAATGTTGCTTCCCACTACGTTGCCTATGGCAATATCCGCGCTTCCTTTGAGAGCGGAAGATACACTGACTGTCAGTTCCGGGGCAGAAGTGCCGAATGCAACAATGGTAAGTCCGATCACGATGGGAGGGATGTGAAAGCGCTTGGCTACCGAGGCGGCACCGTCTGTTAATCCGTTAGCTCCTAGAAGAATGAGGATTAATCCCCCGATAAGTAATAATATATTCATATTTTTTTCTCTTTTAGTGGCAAAGATAATCAATTTGGAAATGGTAATGTCAAAAACAATCCGTATGTTTGCTCTGTTTTTAATGAAATGTTAGATTAACCTTAATTATAATCAAGGAATATAAGGTATGGAAATAAATAAAATAAAACGGTCGTTACTGGTGTTGTTCTTTTCTTTCCTGGCAATCGGGGCGCAAGCACAGTTGGAACAGGCGGTTAAGAAGATATTTGCCGGAGATACAATAGCGGGCAGACATGTTCCTTTGAAGCGGGATTCGGATTCTATCCATCTGGTGAATATGCGGAAATCATTGGAGGAAGCCCGGCTCAACGAGGCGAATATGCGGATGGAAATGGAGCAGATGAAGCTCCAGATGGCTACCGCCGACTCCGTAAAATATGCACAGCAGCGTCAGCGTATCGACTCCCTGCGGCAGTTCACTAAGGGCATGCCGGTAGTGGCGGACGGTGATACCTTATTTTACCTTTTCACCAAACGTGGTGGATATACTCCCCAGCAACGTGCACAGATGACCGGTGCAGCGATCGAAGAAATAGGAAGACGTTTTAATTTGAAACCTGATTCTGTTGCTATTGACCATTCGGACATTGTTTCCGATTTGATGTACGGCAGCAAAGTACTGCTTTCTCTTACCGATCAGGACGCTTTGTGGGAAGGAGTCTCCCGTGATTCGCTGGCTAAGGAAAGACAACAGAACGTTGTCGCCAAACTGCATGAGATGAAAGCGGAGCACGGACTTTGGCGAATGGCAAAGCGTGTGCTCTATTTTGTGTTGGTAATTGTAGGACAGTATTTTCTGTTCCGCTTGACCAACTGGTTGTTCCGTAAACTGAAAGCGCGTATTTTGCGTCTGAAAGACACGAAGATAAAACCGGTATCTATCCAGGGATATGAATTGCTGGATGCGCAGAAACAGGCAAACCTGTTAGTATTCCTGTCCAGTATCGGGCGGTATATACTGATGGGATTGCAACTACTGTTTACCGTACCATTGATTTTTATCATCTTCCCGCAGACAGAAGGGTTGGCATATCAACTGTTAGGATATATATGGAATCCGATTCGCGCTATCTTTGTGGGTATCATTGACTATATTCCTAAGTTGTTTACCATTATCGTTATTTGGTATGCTGTGAGGTATCTGGTGCGTCTCGTTTTGTATCTGGCACGTGAAGTGGAAGCAGGACGACTCAAAATCAACGGCTTCTACCCGGACTGGGCGATGCCGACTTTCCATATCGCCCGTTTCCTGCTTTATGCATTTATGATTGCGATGATTTATCCTTATCTCCCGGGCTCCGATTCCGGTGTGTTCCAAGGTATTTCGGTATTTGTCGGATTGATCGTTTCGCTCGGATCAAGTACGGTTATCGGTAATATTATTGCCGGACTGGTGATTACTTATATGCGTCCGTTCAAGATGGGCGACCGGATCAAATTGAATGATACCACAGGTGATATCATCGAAAAAACTCCTCTTGTCACCCGTATCCGGACTCCTAAAAATGAGGTTGTGACTGTTCCCAATTCATTTATCATGTCATCTCATACGGTAAACTACAGTACTTCAGCCCGTGAATATGGATTGATTATTCACTCGGAAGTATCTATCGGCTATGATGTTCCCTGGCGGCAGGTTAATCAGATATTGATTGATGCTGCGTTGAACACTCCCGGTGTGGTGGACGATCCGCGTCCGTTTGTGTTGGAAACTTCGTTGAGCGACTGGTATCCGGTCTATCAAATTAATGCTTATATCAAACAGGCAGATAAGATGGCACAGATTTATTCGGATTTGCATCAGAATATTCAGGATAAATTTAATGAGGCCGGCATTGAAATCATGTCACCGCACTATATGGCAGTTCGGGATGGAAATGAATCGACCACTCCCAAGGAGTACCAGAAAAGCAATAATCCTTCTAATAAAGCCGGAGAAGAAAGTAAACCTGAATAGTTTTTTCAATTTATCCATCGTACCCATTCATTCGGCAATTAGTTTTTGTTCATAATATCCGTTACACCCAGAACCGTCTACTATAATGGAAGTTGTTTTTTGTCGAACATTTTTACACTATAGTGTTTGGGTTGCATTTATTGGGGATATTTGCTACTGTCGTGTTCTGTATAATGAATATCAAAACGTCCGTTAGTCAGCCGTTTGCCGTTACCGAATGTGACACTGATGATTTTCATTTCTGTGTCGAAACGGCTTATGAAAGCTGTTCCGTCTTCCAGCTCTTCTCTTCCGAACTCTATATCGGTAATCGTTGATTCTTTGCCTTCTTGGGGCGATAAAATAGTGAAAGATAGATTGATACCGGGTTTTACGGAAACATTAACGGAGAGTTTGTCTTCTTCTGTGTAATAGTAGAATGAATCATACGTCCATACATACGAGTGTCCCCAATTCAGGTATCGCCCTCCCACATAAACCCAGCCGTCCATTAGGCAACCGAATGTGTTGGCTCCTGTAGTGGTGGCAGAAGGCAAAACGGTGATGTCGATCGATTCGTTTTCCGTTTCTTTACAGCTCCAAAAGCTGATGATGGAAAAGAGAATGAGTATATATTTCTTCATAGTGCTTTTTTTAGTGGATGTTAGAAATAATAGGATAATCCCGTAGTGATGTTTAGTCGCGTGAGGTTGACATCATCATTTGAATTGAGTTTTACAGTAACCTTTTCTTCGTGATAGTAAGTCCTCATTCTAAGTAGTTCGCTATACATATATTGCACTCCTAAACTGACTCCCAAGTTGGGATTCAGCTTATAGGTAAGATTGGCATTAGTGAGGAGACCGATAGTGAAGGCTCTTACTTTTCGTGTGTTGCCGAATACCTCGCTGTTGTTCCGTAGAATGACTCCGCCGGGACCGGTTGTCACCCGGATTTGCCAATGTTTGGTATTGGCATTACACATTCCGATTTGCGTACCGATGAAATGAATCCATAAATGGTCTTTTCCTTCAAGATGGCTTCCTTTGGAAGAAAATCCGGTGTAGATTCCTCCGAAGATAAAGCGTTTGAGAGGACGGAAGTGGTATTGTCCATCCCAGCTTACGCCTTGTGCAAGTGTACGTTGGTAGCTGTGGGTACTTAGCGTTAGCGTGGGAGGGTTATGAAACATCACACCATAGCCGGCATGAAACGAGAACTCATGTCGCTCAAAATCTCTCTGTGAGAAAAGTCGAGTATGACAGGACAGCGTGAATACGATTAATAATAGAATCGCTTTTACGGGTGTTTGATTCATCGGGATTAGTTTAGATTGTGTTTCTTTTCGCAAAAATAGCAAATAGTTCAGACTTTCTCGCAGCGGATGATGACTTTTTGCCCATTATTTAATGTGCTGGCAAATAAGTAAGTATCTCCTCCTTCTGTCAGATGGAGCCGTTTGCGAAGTTCGGCCACTGTGGTGGGAAAGTTGCGGACAGTCACATTTGCTTTTTTCAGATCTGCCAGATTCTCCTTTACTTCTTTTTTATTGAAACTGCACTGGTTGACAATGCGGAAGATTCTTCCGGGGAAGTTTTCAATGAAAGAATCGGAGGTATAAAGATGACTGTTGGGATGCAGTTTCCGGACGGGGTAGGCTGCGGCAATGCTGCGGAAGGCACCGGCTTTCAGAAGAGATGCATTCGGCTCGTAAAGGTAATTTCCTAAAGAATCGGTATAAGTACATTGGCTACGCTGCTCCTGTTCGCGGGTGAATACGAGGTGTTGTTCTTCTTGAGTCCCTTTCGTGAGGAGGTTTACACAATGAATGGCGATTTCCGCCGGTGATGTTTGTCCGAGTAGAATGAGTAGTTCCTTACATTCGTTATTGACGGATAGGATATGAATTTCCTGCGTATGCTTCAGCTCTTTTAGTGCCAATGAAAGATCGAGCATGGGAGAGAGTTTTATCATTACCCGGTTGACTTTGCTAAGCAGAAGAGCTTCGAGTTCGGCTACGTTCGGTTCACAGTCAGAGATGGCGACCGTTTTTCCGCCGTGTTCATTGCGGCGGGCAGGGTCGAGGAAGATACAATCTACGGGGGACATTGATTGCAGATAGGCGACTCCATCCTCATTTCTTACGTTTATATGGTTTAGATTCAGGATGGGAAAGTTGTGTGCCGCTATTTCACAAAGTTCTTCCTGGCGTTCTACATAAGTGGCAGTCTTGAATCCGGTGGCAAGAAAAGAACAGTCTATGCCGAAGCCTCCGGTGAGGTCGATCAGCGAATCTCCCTGAAAAAGACGGGCTTTGTAGCGGGCAGTGATTTCAGAAGAGCATTGCTCTAGCGACAGATGTTTCGGATACCATATCTCTTCTATTTCTCGCCATGAAGGAATCTTTTCGGCGGCAACCTGTCTTCCTGCAATTTGGGTGATGGCAGTCGGCATATTTATATCCGGATACTTTTTAGCTTGTAAAGCCAGTGCACGTACATCGTCCGATGAATGTTCGCGGATAAAAAGTTGAGTTTCGGGGGAGATTTGTATCATGGCGTTATTGTGTTATAGGATATTACAATGAATCGTTGAGCACCGGTTATGATCTTGCCGAGCACCGATTTATGGTATTAACTTATATTTCTGTCTGGCTACATCCCGGCTGCAAAAATTGAAATGCCACCACTCGCTGGGTAATGCACGGAACCCGGCTTCTTTCATTACTTTTCGCAGCAGTATCCGGTTCTGACGTTCTGTTTCACTCATTTTTCCGTTATGTACCAGTTCGTTTTCGTTTGTGATGTGGGCTTCCACACCTAAATGGTCTACTTGGGTTCCCATAGGTAAAGGCTGCCCTAAAGAGTCTTGAATACTGATGTCTACTGCCAGTCCGTAGTTGTGTAGTCCGCCTCCACGGTTTGGGTTAGAGACATATTTGTATTTGGACGTTCCTTTCACTACGTTCCACATCTTCTTTTGTACCGACATGGGGCGGGCTGCATCGTAAATGATAAGACTATAAGACGGGTGTAGCTCTTTCAAGGCTTTTTGTGCTTCTATAAGAGCGTATGCCGCATCCGGATGCAGATAGGCTTCCGTTAAGTTGTCGTAAAGCACTTCGCCAGTGAAATTATCAGCTTGCGTATACATCAACTTAACAACGAGGCTGCTATCCAGATCGGTTACGTTGACGAGTCCCAGTGAATCCATGTAGAGAGCCATTGCGCTTCGCTCTATCGGTGGCGGTGAGATGGTGGAACTTTCTTCGCCGGATTGCATATCGTCCGTCGTATATTCATATTCCGTCAGGGCGGGGTTCTCCTTTTCCTTTTGGCTGGAAAAGAAGGAGCATCCTGTCAGCAGCAAACAGAAGATAGCGAAACTATATTTTAGAATAATCATTCAACCTTTTGTATTTAGTGTGCCAAAGATACTTCTTTTTGGCTTTTGCTCCAATAAGCTACCTTTAAATCCTGATTGTTTAAGTGGTCAGGTCGTGCCACTATATTGGCACAGTTATGCCTCTACGTTGGCACAACTTTGCCACTTCGATGGCACAGCCGTGCCAATACGGTGGCACAAAGTAAGAGATTAAGTAGTTGCAACAATCTTCTTAATGTTGGATATTAGCCACTGCTTTCTTCAGATTAGCGCCCCCTTTCCAAACATTCAACAGGTGCAAAACCTGTTCGTCTTTGGCTTTGCTGTGGTTGATTGATAACAGTTCCGCATAGATCTCCAACAACTTCTTTAAATCTTTGATCGGCTTCTCCGGAAGTCCGGCCAGCATTGCTACGATTAGATTCTCCAATTCCCGGTTGTGCAGGGGACTGACATTCATCATTTGTTGCTGTATCAGGTCGGTGAGTCTTTTCAGCGGTCCCCAGCCGGTATGTTGATGTGAACCTAAGATTGTACCTATGCGCTTACTGTCTATGCATCCTTTGCCGACACGATCTATCCAGATTTCAGCGGCATAAGAACGGGAAGTCTTATCTGCTACCAACATACAACTGGCTTCCAGTATGTAAGACGCCTCATGCCAGGTGTGTCTTAACTGATGAAGTGCTTCGATAGTGGCTTTGGTGATGCCTATTTCCCTAACCTCATTTAACATCGGATCGTAAATGGCACTGCGGATACACCATACTAATAATGGTTCCGGCATATTGGGAGTTAACCATGCTAAACGTGGCAAGTCATTTTGTATATCGTCGAAGCGCTCTATCAGCGGATACATTTCGACTACTAACGGATGCGAATCGTATGAATGGTAACTGATTTTCTCATTGTATTCGTTTTTATTGGCTACATGAGAGTTCTTGCTTTCCGGAATATCGAAAGTAAGAGTTGCAGAGTTCCATTCTACTACTTTTTTGTTGTAATCGGTATATGAGTGAGTACGCAGATAAGTTCTCCACGTAAAGTTTCCAGTCAGGAACTCGCGTGGACCTTTATTGTATGAGAAATCTTTGAATTCGGAGTAGATTGTTTCCGGCGACTTGATTAGTCCTGCTGTCATCCACCAGGAAGGATGGGTGAAGGGTGCTTGGGGGAGTACATCTTCTGCTCCCAACAAGAAAGAAAGTAAGCGCTGGTATTCTTCCTTTAAGTCTTGGAGGATAATAGGAAGTTCTTGTGATGAATTATCCAATGCCACTCGTGAGAGTGCTATTTGCATATCCATATCGTCTGGCTCAGTGTTTGCTTGCTGATATTGTTTTAATCTTTCTATCAGGGTTGCCGGGGCAATAAACATAGGCATATGGGTGGGAGTGGACAATAGGGGTAAAGGTTTCTCCTTACTCTCCAAAAGATCTAGTGTCCGGCATAATAGCTGCCTGTGAACAGGAAATTTCTCTTTTTGGTTCGTTTTCTGACGGATGGTGAGTTTCTGCAGATTACGATAGTTCCATTTACCTTTCTGCAGTTCGTCTTTCTGTACCATTTTCTGATGCAAGTCACTTAGCTCTTTTGCTTCTTTAGGGAAGCGTTTAACCAGTAGTTTTGCATAATCAAGGAGGAAAGTTGCCATCAGTTGGTCTAATAGGCCGTTTCGTGAACTTCCTCCGCTCATCAGTAGTTTGTAAGCGCGTTGAAGGATGGGTGTCCATTGTGAGATTTGTTTTGTGTCCTGTTGACGGTCCCATTGCACTAAGGCACCGAGTAACAGGTCGAAGTGATAGATCTCGTTCCCATCCAGCACTTGGCTGGCAAGAAATAGCAGGTCTTCGGGGGAAGCAATTTCCTGTATCCGGTTGTCCTCACGGATGATGGGGAGTATCGGTTCATACACGAAAGAGGCGGAATCGTTGTCGGGCTGCTCGGAGTGGGCGGGAGCTGCTTCATTATGGGCAGAAGTATGGCCAGACTCATTATTCTCCAGATAAGCCTTTAGTTCTTTTTTAGTGTTTGCCAACATCGTTTCCGTATATACGGCGAGTGCTTCTCTTAATGTGGTAGATTCCGTCTCTCCATACGTCAGGATCAGTTTGACTATCTTGCTTTGAGTGGATTCTTCCCGGCTCATTAATCCTTGTGCGGCAACACAACAGATGGCGTCACGAAATTTTTTTCTTTCTTTTGCCAGCTTGTTAAGTACGGCTAATGTGTTTTGATGGACTGCCTTCACATCTGAAGCGAAAAGAACGGAAGTCTGATTCAGAAACTCTTCGATCCGGAATTGCGGATGATTGCATAAGCCCTTCAGCAGTCCGAGCATGATATTGACAGGGCGGCTGTGAGGGGCGGACAGGACGGCTAATATTTCCGGTTGTAATGCGAGTTGTTCTTTTATGCTGGGGGTAAGTGCGGTAAACATGCCTGCAAACCAGCCGCATAAATTCTTGTTCATATTTCGGTTGACAGCGAGCAGAGATTCCTTTAGCACACGCATACGGTCTAGTTGTCCGTGTTCTACGAAGTATCTGAAAGAAAAATAAGGTTGTCCGCCATTCCGGTTATCCATCCAATTTTGTCCGCAGTCGTATTCAAAGAGATACCAAATATGTTCTTTAAGTGTGATTTCGCGTTTTTGCAGGAAATCAGTATTATTCATATAATTCACTAGATAACCCGCAATGGTTTGTGGAGAAGGTGTCACAGTAAGTATTCCCTGCTCTATCCAATCCATCAGGACTTCGTAATCCATTCCGTAGAAACCGCCGAATTCTTTGCCTTCACCTTCTTTGAAGAAGCTGTCGAGCCAGGAGGGAACGTACCACGGGGTTAATTCATTCAGTTGCTCGGTGTTGATTCCCCATTGGTGTTTACGGAATTCTTTCAGCGAATAGATGACGAGAGCGGTAAGATTGATGATACGATGCTGTGCGGAAGTCCCCCGTGTACCGTATGTGTTCTCGTTAAGTTGCACGAATTTACTGTAGTATTCTTCCAGTTTGTTCAGGCGGGGTACCAGGCTCTTTCGTTCTTCCTGTGTGAGTCCTTGCAGAAAGGGGATGATAGCATCCCCCTGTTGCTTTTCTACTATTTCGTTGAGGCGTTCTTCTAGGGTCATAATCATGAATTAATTATAGTTTGTTGAGTGAAGTGGTCACTTTCTTCAAATTGCTGTTCGTTGCCCATTCTTGCAGGCGTTGCAAGAGTTGTTCGTTTGTAACTTTGCTGCGGTTGATGGTCAATAGTTCCAGATAGAGTTCGAGCAGTTGTTTGAGTCCGGTGACGGGTTTGTCGGGCAATCCGCTGATAAATACAGTGAGCAATTCTTCCAGTTGGCGGTTGTGGAAAGCGTTTCGTTTGTACATGCTTTCGTACACTTGTGTGGTGAAGCGTTTTAACGGAGCAAGTTCCATGTTGATAAGCCGGGCCAGGATTTCTCCTACCCGGTGGTTGTTTATTCTTCCTGTGGAGAGTCCTTCTACCCATAACTCCGCTGCATAGGAACGGACTGTTTTGTCTACAAAAAGCAGCGAGCCGCTTAATAGGAGTAGACTCATTTCTTTGAGCGGGCAATGGAAAGACAACAACATGCGCAAGGCACAGGCAAGGGTGCGTTTGCTGTCTTCCTGCGGACTGCCGAAAGCCATGTAATTGGAGATAATCTGGGCTATCAACGGTTCCGGGCGGTTAGGGTAGCAACACAATAGAGGTTCCATGTAGCGGGAGTCATCCATGTTGTATTTGCTGTTAATAATCAGATGTTCCTGCCATAGCTGATGGCTGTTGCGTTCGATATATTTGTGCCATTTGTGAAAATCAAGTTGAAGCAGGCGTCTGTCCGTTTCGTATGAGTTTTCTTTGGGTTTCACTTCTTTCCACTCGTAGTCTCCTGTCAGATGATTGTGTGGCAATGTGTTACAGGAGAAAGACTTGAATGCTGCAAATTCCGTTTCCGGTGCTTTTACCAGTCCGGCGGCTACCCAAGCGGTCGGATGGTTGTAGGGCGGTTCGGGTTGCGTGTTTTCGTCCAATAGGAACAGGCAGAGATGCAGGTACTCATCTTGCAACAGTTGCCGGGCGGTGACGATGGCTTCTTCCTTGTCTTCCAGAGCACAACGGGCAATAGCCAGTTGGAAATCCCACGAACAAGGTTTCTTTCCTGCTTCCTGATATGCGGCAAGCCGGCGTATCAGTTCGGTGGCTTGTAGGTATGCCGGGGTATGGGTGGGAGTAGAAAGCAATGGCAATGAATTTCCTCCTTTTATTTGGCGGATCACATTCAGCCATAACTGTTGGATAGGTATGAAACAGGTTGCGTTGCTGTAACCGGGTTTCCAGTCAGCAAGTCGTTTGAAGGAACGTTCGTCGTAAGCTCCTCTGTTTTTATCTATTCCTTTCAGTTTCTCTTCCAGCCGGGTGAACATGTTTCTCAAAACTCCTGTATTGGAGTTGTCTGTCTGTGCCCATAAGCGTTGGTATTCCAACAGGAAAGTGGCAAGGAGATCTTCGTATGGTTCCCAACTATTGGCAACAATATTGGCTGCCCGTTGGAAAATAGGTTCCATCCGGTTGAGGTCTTCTTTATCCAGTTGGGGATGGAAAGCAATGATAGCGGCAATCGTTGTTTCTATCTCCCAGTTCTCCTCCATGTCGAACAAACGGCTAAGCTGAAACAGGAAATCTTCTTTGTCGGCAGGGAATGGAATACGGTTGTCTTCCCGGCAAATGCGGATGGCTTCCAGAGATGGCTCTTCGGAGAGGAGGGAGTTATCGGTACTATTTTCATCTGTACTATTTCTTTCTGTATTCTTTCCTTCTGTATGAAGAATGTCTTCTGTCACACCTGTATCTGTTGCATTTGCTTCTTTTGCAAGGTGTGGTTCTGTAGACTGTGAATCTATAGACTGTGGCTTGAAAGATGCGAGTATCGCTTGCACGCTTTGAAACATCTCCGGTTGATAAGACTGTAGTGTTTCTTGAAGATTGGACGAAGAGGCATCCCCATACTTTGAAATAAAGTTGGCAGCTTTCTTTTGCAGGCTTTCGTCCTTCTTCAAGAATAGTTGGCAGAGAGTGATACAACAAGGCTCTTTCATCTCGGAATGTTGCGCAACGATCTTTTCAAAGATGGAGTAAATGGTTAATAGCGAGTTTTTGGGACTGGAGAAGAAAAGGGTGGTTGCCCGTTCGATGAATTCCTGATAACGGAATCCTTCTTCGTCTGCAATGCTCTTCAACTGTTGCAACATTATATTTACCGGCTTGGTGTAGGAAGAAGTGAATGTTTGCATGATCTCTTCCTGTAAGGATAGCAATTCTCCGGCGGTCGGTTGCAGCGTTTCAAAGAATCTGGCAAACCATCCTGCCATGTCTTTTTTGAAGCTCCGGTGAAAAGTGGCGAGGGTGGCTCTTAGTAGCTGTTCTCTATCCAGATGTCCGTCCAATGAAAAGCGGTAGAGGGCCGCGCTGATACTTTCATCCCGTGTTGTGATTCCTTTTTTATAAGCATTTTTGGCACAATCATCCTGATAACCGATGATTGATTCGTGTTCGAAAAGCGTCCAGATGTGTTCTTTCAGTGTAATATCCCGTTTGAGTAGTAGTTCACTGTTGAAAGTATCGTCTCCTTTGGGATTCTTATTTCTGATGCGGGTAATCCAGGGGAGTACATGTGCAATGCGGCTTGGAGCGATTTCTTTGAGGTAACCCATATCTATGAGCTGCATCAGTTCTTCGTAATTGAGATCGAAATTGAACCATGTTTTGTCATCGTTGATAAAATCTGTCATCCAGGTAGGGTTGTAAAGCGGGAGTAGTTTGCAAAGCATATCAAACTTCACATGATATGCCATATCCATCTCCCGTCTGTTGGCACATACAAACTGTACTGCCGATAGAAAATGTGCCCGTGCCGCACTACAGGTTGTCTCACTGCTGAAACCAGCGAACCTGCCTTTTATCCATTGCAATTCCCGGATAAGCGGCAGCAACTTCCGCCTGTCCTTCATTGGCAACTCCAATAATCTCTTGATAAAAGGGATTAATATTTTCTCTTCATTCTTCGGAGTATCCACATAGGCTTTGGATAACTTCTCCTGTTCTTTTTTTAGTTCTTCCATTGCGCTAGTTTCTTTACTGCCAAAATATGTTTGCAAGCTCCCCGTTCTCCCTGATTACTGCTGAACCAAGTGCAAGTGCAACGTTCTTTTTCGTTCTTCCTGTCCAGAATGACGGTATGCCTCACTCCTCCGCTTCCTGCAACACGGGCTTCCGTCCGGTTGCCATCATTCGCAATGATTTCTACTTTGTCTTCTTCCAGCAACTTTTCTGCAGCTATCATTCGCGGGTTGAGGCTCAAAATACGTTCGGTTTTGAAAGGTAGGCGGCGGTAGAAGAAACTGTTTTCATCCAAATCGAATCCCAACAAACCCATTGCTGCCAATCGTGCCGAGAGAGAATCTACCTTATCCAGGTCAATATGTTCTTCTATGGCAAAAAGCGTAGGGTTGAACTGTTGGTTGGCGTAACTGTATTTATCCATCGCCTCTATCCATCTTTCAGGTACATCTTCGAGCAGAGATTCCAGTGCGGCACCTTCTCCGGAGAATCCTCTCCAACATTCGCGGGAAAGAGAAAGGCTGAAGCGGACCGGACCGAAATAGAGTTGCCAGATAGTAGATTGCATAGTAGGATGTGCAAATACTTTCAGTTCATCAGCAAACGGAAGCAAGGGTTCGAGTAAGCGCAAACGGTGGAGTCCTCCGATGCAGATGGCATTCATACTTTTCACCGGTGAAAAGGCCGGTTTTTGACCGCGCATTACTAAATAATAGTCACATTTAACACTACTTTTCGGTAGTGTCTGGAAGAGTTGTAAGGTTTGTATGCGATTGAAGGAATAGACCTTTTCGGCAACGGATTGATAAATCTGTACCGTAGTCAGTCCCTTTATCCATTTTACGGGAAGAGGTACTTTTCGCTCTATCACCTTCTCACCTTTATTATAGAGTCCCACTTCTTTGGGGCCGACCGACATTACTACATTTTCTTGTCTGCCTATTCCTCCTAAAGCGGAAATCATTCCGGGATTAAAATCTACATTCGTTGTCCCGTTTTCCAAGAATTCTCCGTCGTGTCCATCAGGAAGTACATCGACCCTGGCGTATACACCTGCACAATTAGAAAATCCTTCAAAGCGCAGACGGTTATTTCCAGCTGTTACAATCGGATCTTTCAGCATTGTAAGTTGTGCCGGTGTCAGGTTGAAACTGGACTGCACAACATTGGATAACGCAATGAGGCAACGTGCCGTCATATAAGGTTGCGTCAGCTTTCCCCAAAAGAAACAGGGGGCTTCTCTCTTTTCTATTTCGCTATATTTGGCAAGAAACAGTTCGTCCTGATCGGCCGACCGTTGCAATGTGGAAGGAGCTGCATATTGATAAGAAATAGTATCAGTCATAGATAATAAATTGGTATTTGGTTGTACATTGCCCAAATATAGAAATTAATTCTTATGTGAAAAAAGAAGTTGGAGAATTTACATCACTTTGGAATGTGTGATATTATAGAATATCACCGAAAGACTAATTTATGCCTCTTTTGTACTAAGTTATGAAATACAATTCTTTATAGTTGGGCACAATTTTTTATACATAAAACAATTATTCTTTATAACTATTCTTAAATCATGCGTTCCTTTTTACCAGAAAGTAATACTTTTGTTCCCATAAATAGAATGTTTAAGCGACATATTCTAAATTAAGTCTTATGAATTTTTTAATATAAAAAGACAGCTGTTTGTGAAAATCGCTAATATTGTTTGTTTTGTTTGTGTTATCCCATTTTGAGTCAGGTGTGACTTCAAAATGGGATTTTTGCTATACCGGCCATTAAAACCACCTGAATACTATCAAAAATGACCTAAATTCTATCAACCGATAGATTTTCCCCTAAACAATGTCTGTTCTTCACCTGCCACATTTGTTGAAAACCCGTAAACTTGCAACATCAAAATTATAACAACGAATACTCACAATTTAAAAATAGCGTATATGAAAAGTTTAAGCTTCAGGAAAGATCTGATAGGAGTACAGGATGAATTACTCCGCTTCGCATACAAACTGACAACCGATCGTGAAGAAGCAAACGATTTGTTACAGGAAACCTCATTAAAAGCATTGGATAACGAAGACAAATATACCCCCGACACAAATTTTAAAGGATGGATGTATACTATAATGCGGAATATCTTTATTAATAATTACCGTAAAGTAGTGCGCGATCAGACATTTGTCGATCAGACTGAAAACCTCTATCATCTGAATCTGCCACAAGAGTCAGGTTTTGAAAGTACAGAAAGAGCTTACGATTTAAAGGAAATGCACCGCGTAGTCAATGCTCTGCCTAAAGAATACAGAGTTCCGTTTGCTATGCACGTTTCAGGATTCAAGTACCGTGAGATTGCAGAGAAGTTGAATCTTCCGTTAGGTACTGTAAAAAGCCGCATATTCTTTACCCGTCAGAAATTACAGGAAGAGTTGAAGGACTTCCGCTAAACGTTAACTATCATTTTTCAGTAGGTATCAATAGGTATAGGGCAAAAGGATCTTGTTTCCTTTTGCCTTTTTTGTTTTATGTATTGGAGGTATACCTGCTATGGGGATTTTTTCAGTAACTTTGTCGCTGGGTAATAGACTGTAAATAAAAAATATAGGTGTTATGATAAAAGCAATCATGCTCGATGTAGATGGAACATTGGTGAGTTTTGAAACTCATAAAATATTGCAATCTTCTGTTGAAGCTCTTAAGGAGATTCATGACCGTGGGATTCGAATAGTCATTGCTACCGGTAGAGCGGCAGGCGACCTTCATGAAATAGCTGCTGTTCCGTATGATGGAATTATTGCATTGAATGGAGCTGACTGTGTCTTACTGGATGGCACTGTGATAAGGAGACACCTTATTCCAAAGGATGATTTTAAGAAAGCCATGGAAATAGCAAAAGCTTTTGATTTCGCAGTTGCTATTGAACTGGATGAAGGCGTGTTTGTCAATCGGCTGACTCCGACTGTCGAACGGATAGCCAAAATCGTGGAACATCCCATCCCTGCCGTTGTAGACATTGAAGAACTATTTGACAGAAAAGAGTGTTGCCAGCTTTGTTTTTATATCGATGATGAAATGGAACAGCAAGTAATGCCGCTTCTGCCTAACCTTTCCTTATCACGCTGGCATCCCTTATTTGCTGATGTGAACCTTGCAGGAATCAGTAAGGCAACCGGACTTTCAGCTTTTGCCGATTATTATGGGATTGAGATGGCGGAAATAATGGCTTGCGGTGATGGCGGTAATGATATTCCTATGCTGAAAGCTGCCGGAATCGGGGTAGCTATGGGAAATGCATCGGAGCCTGTCAAGGCTTCAGCCGATTTTGTTACTGATACCGTTGAGAATGACGGTTTGTGTAAGGCTTTGAAATACTTTGGAATCATTTAGTATTGATATTCTTATTTCAATATGGAGCACTGTTTCTAATTTTGTAAATTTCATTATTCTGACCGTATAAAAGAAAAACTCCTGTAAGTGAAATACTTACAGGAGCTTTTCGTGGGCCATCTTGGGCTTGAACCAAGGACCTCCAGATTATGAGTCTGTTGCTCTAACCAACTGAACTTACTGTATGTTAGTGAGTTAATAATCTCTGTGATAGTCTATAGAACAACTATAGACCAACAATGGTAGCATTACTAGTATACTACCAATAGCACTTGGATTGTGCTAAGTTTCCTGCTTCTGTCTCATATTTATTTAATTTATATGGTTATTATTCAGTGCCAGCACTTACTGGAGCTATTGATTTAACATGTTGAGTTAACTCATGAATATAGTTTATTGTTGCATTCTCATAGGCGTCTGCTTGAACACTATCATTCTTTAGAGCTACTTCAATTCTTTGTCGAGCTGCATACCATTTAGTTATCTGCCTTTTAACAATTTTACTATTCTGCTTTGCTTCAATATAAGTACTATCATATAAGCTCATCATATAGGAGCAATCCTTACTGTGTTGGAATGCATCATCAGTAATAAAGTCAGGATCATAATTTCTATCTCTTGTTTTTTTCAACTCATTATTGAAAGCCTCTAGCTCTTCTGAAATGCTAGTTGTAACTGTCTTACAGGATTGATGGTTATTTCTCAATATATTAATGACTAGCTTTTGGTCCTCAATTCTATCTATGAATAGACTATGTTTCATAGATAGTAGGTAAGGGGTACATATACTTCCTCCCAAATGGGTTATACATATAATATTATCAAGGTAGTCAGTGTATGTTTCTATAAAAGTTATCCAGCATTGCATTTCATCTTTTAATAAGTTCTGTACTTTCTTATCCTTAGTTGAAGAGATGCATTCTTTATATAATGATATAGTCTTATATCTTAGTATAGGAATTTTGATATTATAGGAAGTGATTTCTCCTGCTGTTCCTCCTTCTTCTTCCTCTTTATGATATAATTAAACAATTTCGTTTAATACTCTTGTAACCTTTCTTTTGTCAGAAATACTTTCATTAGGATAATGGGAGTTGAAGTATTGAATAAATATAGGTGTACATTGATTATACCAATCAATCTGATAAGATAAATCATGTAAACCCTTTCCATTATCCTTAAATCCAAATTTATATAGGTTATTAGCAATATAAACCAATTCATAATTTAGAGAAGATGCCACTGAACTCCAGTAAGCTAGCTCATTAGGGGCTGATATTATGCTATCAGGTAAATTGGTATTATGGTGAATGGTACTAGTATTAACTATTTCATCTTCAAGCATATCAGACTGCTTGTGCTTGTTTTTATTTATACAACTTCCTATAGATAGGATAAATAAGGACATCAATATATATACTAACCTTATATATTTATTCATATTTATCTTAGAATTTAAGTGATTTAAGATTCTGCTTATTATTTAATAAGAAGTCGATATGGAGAATAGCTCATGTGTTCATATTCTACTTCTATTCATCGTTATAACATCTAATTATTTTAATTCATTTAACCTTGTCTTATGACCTTAAACTGCCTCCAAATCTCACTTTGAGAATATAGCTCATAAGAACCTTTAGGAATATAAAGAATACATTGATTCATATCAATACCTGCAAAACAAGAACTACTCTCTTTGATTTTTGAATGGTTAATACATAACTTCATCTCACTATTAGAGGGAAAATACTCTACTACATCATCAATGCAGATAGGTGGGGTTATACATTGTACATATAGTTTTTTTAAATTAACACAACCTTCAAATGTACCATTATGCAAATAGTGTACCTTTGGTGGAATATTAATTGATTTTAAGCCAGTACATCCTTTGAAAGCATAACTCTGAATCTGTAATACACTGTCAGGAAGGTAAATATCAGATAGCATGATACAATCTGATAATGCTTTCTCTTGTATAAACTGAACACCATTAGGTATATAACACTTACCAGACTTGCTCTTATCCACTTGCAACAGTGTATTTCTGTATTTATCCATTGACATCCCTTCAATATCAAATACTTCATCTTTAGGGAATAGCTTGGTTATCCAATTCATATTCTATCTTTAGTTTATTAAAATCAATAATCCACTTGTTCTCCAGTAAGAAGTTAGTACCAAGTAGTTTGCTACTTTGCTGAATCTCTTTTTTATGTGATTAATTCATTGTTTTATATACCTTAGGTAGTTTAGTATGAATAGAAGCACTAGGAGTTTCCACTAAGTAATTACCATATTTAATAGATATGGGGTATTGCTCAATAAAACCTTCATTATCTTCACCAACCTTTGCAATTCTAATTTCACCTTTACTAGTGTGTAATATAGCTAATTCTTTATCACCAAAGTAACTGAATTTATAATATTCAGCAGATAGAATTTTGTGAGTGATATAACAGTCTGTGCCTACAATAGCAATATTTCCTTTCAACTCTACAGTAACTCTCTTTAATTCATACTTTTGTGCTGGTGTATAATTATTGTCTGTAATAGTAGCTTTCCTTCCATATTCTTGAAGATTATTCCAGATATATGTAGTATTCTTTAAGAAGGGAGCTATTCTAATTACTTCAACCGTATCTTTAATAGTGTAATCATATTGATTAACTATGGTTTCTTCTTTAGTTTTGCTGTTATTACATAATATTGCAATAAGCAATATAGCTATCATGAAAACAACTGCCAAGGTGACGATGTTAGTATTGGACTTATCCATTATTATTAAGTATTTTAAGTTCATTAAAATCAATAATCCACTTGTTCTCCAGTAAGAAGTCAGTTCCTAGTAACCCATGTACCTGTATTCCACTTTCATCCTCAATGCCTTTAAAAGTATCAAGTAAGGGTTTTACACAGAATTTGGGCTTATAAACCTGACCTTCAAAGTTAAAAGGTAGAGTAATCATATCTACCTTGTGCTTAGTTCCTTCTATTCCACTGATATAATAGTCACCAACTGGTTCTACTATATCCTTGAAATATTCTACTACAGTACTGTCTATCAGGCTACAGGTGCTTCCAGTATCCAAGATGAAGCAAATGTACTTTTCCTTTACCTTAACTATAATTAGAGGTAATTGCACCTTACTTATAGAAAACGATAGATTGTGTTCCATACTATTTTAAGGTAGAACACATTGTGTATGAGTTCTTTCCATCTTTATAATTGTAGTGCAGTATGACTTCTATGTTGTCAGGCATCTGATAAATGTCTTCATTGTCTCTTGTCTGATGTGATATACATCCTTCACGTAATGAATTCTGTACTTCATAATAACTGTCTTGTACAAACTTCGTGCATTGAGGTATAGCATGTTTTGCTTCTATACCAAAAGTATACTGTAGAATGATATTACTTTGGACACTTATTGTCTGTAATCCTATAAAATAAGGATGAGTTTTTTCCCAGCATTCATATCTCATTATATTATTAGATATTGTTTTTATATAAGTGTATTTGTAAAAATCTGTATAATTGTGAACATTAGTTCCTACTAATTGAGCCTTAACTATTGTAGAACAGAATAGTAACATTCCAAATACTATTCGGAAAGTCAATTGTGAATTGTATTTTATCATATTATTAATTTTGTAGTGGAGAATTATAAGCCAATTTTCTTCTTAAATATGGATTTTAAAGCTCCATGGCTTGTCTTTGTAACTATGTTACCTAAATCAATAGTATATTCATTGTCATCTTCTTCTTGGGGACATGCTGTGTAATAATAGAGTTTAGTTTTATAAAAATAGTATTGCCATACACCTCTCGTATCAAGATTTGCCTTTCCTGAAAAGATAGGTTCTACATAAATACATTTAGCACAAGGTTCTAAATCATTTAGCGATTTATTTATACGACAAATGATGTTTAAAGATTTAAAATATTCACATAGTTCACCTGTGAAAAAGTTCAAAACAGGATTAGAGTGAAAGTCATCTTCATCAATCATGATAGATATGTACTTTGCACTTCTTAATACCTCATACTGTTTTTGTGCTTTGATATTATAACAACTTAGCAAAACGAAAAACAAAAATAAGCAACACCTTTTCTTCATGATAATTTCCTTTTGTAGCATACTACAAAAGAAAGTGTGAGCCTAACCTTATTGGGAGTCCAAGGTATTACCACATACCTACAATCACACAATATAAGGGAAGCCCACACCTAATGGTATGAGTATCCACTACTTACTGCTGTGATTGTTAGTCTTCAAGGTGGTAATTTTAGGACTGTCACAAGTAAGAAGCAAACACTTCTTTAGCTAATATGTCTTGTTAAACTTCTATTTCATTAGTTCTCATTTAATTAGTTCATGCTGCAAAGTTAGAACTTTTCAGTTAAACTTCATCATTTGAGAGCTACTTTTAATAGGTTTAAAGCCATATCAGTACCATAGGTGTGGGCTATATCCTTAACTGCATGCAAAGGTAGTCTTTAACCTTACTTCTTGTATGCACAATAGATAAATAAAGTACCTGCAATAAGCACTTCACTCCATTGCGCTATTAAATATAAAGCTTCCATTCTAATAGGTTTAAAAGCCCCAGTCCATTACAGAACTAGGGCTATCAACAACAATAAAATCACATAGTAAGAAGCATATAACCTCTTAATCCTTAAGTATCATACTGATGAGGACAAACCCCACTAGAATCAAGATAATCTCACACATAATTCAATCAACATTTAATTTAGTCTAACTTACTAACTATTGCTACAATTCATGTTTACATACTTCACCGAACCTCAAGTGGTTAAGTTATTATAGCAGCACATCTCTCTATCCTGTAATCAAATACCATTAATCTATATTAGAAGAGGCAGTCAACCTCTATTAAACTGTCCTCTGATTTGCTATTCAGCATCACTTACTTTGTATATATAATATGTAAGAAAGTGAGACAGGAGAAATTTCCCATCATAATGGTATAATAACAGCAGAGGGGGATGGATTTAATAGAGGGTAGGATATTGTAGACCTTAGAAGGTTAAGTATTATAGTTTTCCTTCATCATAATAGGAGTAGTATTCCTTCTCTGGGCTTAAGATTACATGATCTGCTACATGAATCTCCATGAATTCTGCTGCCTTCTTGACCTTTTCAGTCAAAACATCATCCAAAGTACTGGGTCTCATGCTTCCAGAAGGGTGATTATGTGCCAATATTACCTGTGTTGCATTAGCCAATAAGGCAGCTTGTAATATCAATCTTACATCTACATAAGTTGCAGATATTCCACCTTCTGAAATAGGTACTATACCCAATACTCTATTAGACTGATTAAGCAGTACTACTTTAAAGCTTTCCTTGTATTCTATTGTATCATCAGGGAAGTACTTTATCAATAGTTCATAGGCATCCTGTGAGCTATTTATCTTGTATCTAGTTGATGATTTGACATTGCTTTTATAGCTCAATTGAACCTCTGCTACATTCATTATACTGTCCATAAGATACACTAATTAATGAACCAACTATATTCATTTTTACCATATAAAGCCTTATTAAGTCCTTCAGCCAATTGAGTGGCATTAAGCGACCTGTCCAAGAAGTTGTCAATGTAGCTACTTTTATTAGCTCCAGTTAGTAAGTTGTACACATTCCACATGCTGATTTCCCTGCTGTCCAAAAGGGTACTAAAGTTGTCATCATTATAATATGCTTTGGCAACTAATCCTATCTGGGTATCAGTCATTAGCATCTGTGGTAACTTCTTCTTCTGGTCTACAGGTAAGAATTGATATAATCTGCATCTGCCTAAGAATTGGGCAAATTGGGATTCTCTCATATAGCTATCCTTGTAGGCTGACATATAATACAAGTGTTGGGCTATATTGTACTCTTGGAACAGCCTCATCACTGCATTGAATAATTCAGTTGTACTCATAACCTTTAATTCTGACCTGTAACCATCTGTTGAGACACACATGTTACAACATATAAGATTTTTAAAGCCAATGAACACTTTAAACTTCTCTGCACTCTTCTTGCTGTACAGATTCATGTGATTATAAGCTCTTACTCCACCTATGGTTAAATTCAGTCTGTTACCTGCAATATCCTCATATATGGTAGGTATCTCAAAACAGAACATCATTCTCTCAAAGTAGATGGTTTTATCAGATTCCAGTAGCTGATTCACTGGCTTATGAATAGCTTCCGGTATCCTACCTTTGATAACATGGCTTACCCTAATGGCAGGTTCTTCTATTCTCTCATTGGAGAACACTTTATTAGCTGCTTCCCATACTGTTTCAATGAAACTGGAGTGTGATATAGTAACCTCATTATCTTTAGAGAACACAGGTGTAATACATTCCTCCTTGAGGTATTGCATGGTTACTTCCTTTGTATTAGCTTCAATAAAAGGTAACTTATTGCCTTCTCTGGTGCTTATGGAATCAGCTTCTACAGGATTTGTTGATATAATGCCTGTGTTGATGATTTCTATTGGCTCAACTGTTTGAATATAAGGATTATCTACCTTATTTCTATTAGGGTATATCAGATTAGCTCTGACTGGCTGCAACTGCATTATTTCCATATCTAATGTAATTAGGGGTATAGTTAATAGCTGGTTGATTCTTTTGTACCTGAAGTACTGCTTTCTTCTGCATGAATTCTGATGTTAACTGCTGATACCATTCAGGATAAGCATGATAGATGGCAGTCAGTTCTTCAATGGTTTTACTGCTGTTAATCTTGCTCCTTATCATCTCCAGATTGACACCATCATTACACCAATCTGCTATGATCTGTCCTGTAGTAGGTGTAATGGTAAAATCAGGCTTACCTATAAACAGGTTTGTCCTGTCTTTAGATGCAATAGTCTGGTGCTTCATATTAATATCAAATACTATGGTAAATTCATAATCTACACCATCTCTCATGACTGCTTTTAGTCCTACTTTCTCTGGTATCATCTTGCCATTCTTCTCACTTAGAACATAGTCCTGTTTGCACCTCATAGTGCATATAATATGGCTTCCAGACTGCAATACTTTCTGCATGAAAGCATTGATTCTGGGTGTCACCTTCTGCCAATTAGTGAAGCTGTTACCTTGTAATCCTGCATGGTATTCAAGCAAGTTATCCCAACACTGTGAGATGCTATCAATTATGATAACTTCCATACCTGCACCTTCACATATTTCAATAGCTTGTATATAAGTTTCAGGTGTAAAGTTATCACTTAGACTTAATACATTATAAGCACCTAAGTGAGCATAAAGGTCAGCACTTCCATTCTCACTGTCAATAATGGCTATCTTAGTCCAGTCATTACATAAACCATAAGCTAAAAGCAATGCAGAATAGGTCTTACCTGAACCTGCACAGCCTTGTAAAGCAAGCTTAATTTTAGCCTGCTTCTTGGATGAAACTCTTAAATTCAACATATCTGAATAGGATTAATTGTTATACACAGTCTATAAAGAAAAAAGGAAGCAAGTCCTAATAAACTTGCCTCCTTGAGGTCTACATTGAGACCTGTCATAAAGTTGCTAATGTCATAGCTCCACCTTCACCTCTTTGATGCAGCATATAGAACATATCACCTGTATCAGGTGAACATACTTGAGAGATAACAGGATTGGTAACCTCTCCATTGAGAAACTTGTCACTTACTGCACCTATTTCACAGCCATAAACAAAGAAGCACTTACCTGTATAAGGATTCTGTTTTACCTCAATCTTGTTTACTCCTTTTTGAGCCTTGAACTCATTCACTGTCACTGTCTCTAAGAACTTTAACTTTTCCATAATCTTGTATTTTATTGTTGTGCAGACAGACTATTCTGCTGCTGTTGATTCAGTTACTATGGTGGGGTAATGAGCTAACTGTAATGAGCTTATAATGTAAATCCAATATTCCCCAATATGCATAGGGGGACTATCCCACTCCTAAGGTAAGGGGAGGGAGACTTTGTGACTTAGAGTACACTTGTAAGTATCAAATTGAAGAAAAAAAATAAAAAATATTAAGGGTATACTATATCAGGTGACAGTAAGAAGTGTTATATATTAGTTATGTACATATAAAGCAATCCCCTGCCTTCTAAGGTGAAACTAGGCAAGTAGATGTACTTTTATTCTTCTGTCATTTCTTTTCTAATGTACTAAATGGTGTATTTCTTTAAAATATCATATATTTAATAGTAAATGTTTTAGTGTTAATGCTAATTGATTACATTTGCTAATGTATATACCAAAGTAGATTTATTCAGTTATGAAGTTGTAATTATAAATAGGTATCAATGGAAACTTTTAATGGCATTTGTTTAGTAGTATTGGGGATAGTAATAGGTATTATTGGCTGTATTGTTAGAAGCAGTCAAAGAGATACTATTTCATTTAAAGAACAATTTCAAGTTACAAGTCTTCCTATAATATCGCTAATCTGTGGTGGAAGGGAATTGAATTTTTTGATAGATACAGGGGCTACACAATGTCTTATTGCTCCTGAAGTATTAAATTCAATTCCTTATAAGAAATGCAGAAGAAAAGGCTTTGCAAAGGGAATTGGTGGGGGTGTAAGCACTATACTGCGCGAAATTCATTTAAAGTATAAAAATTCTGAATATGAGGTACAGGTGTGGACTTCATCTGATATGGAAGGAACTTTTAAAATGGCAGGGGTAGATGGCTTATTAGGCAGTGATTTTTTGAAAAAATATGGATGGAGAATAGACTATAAATTATGTAAACTCTATATTGATTGACCTAATTATATAACAGAACTCTTAATCCATTTACTACTTTTGTAAATTTATTATTTACTTTTCATTCAGGGAAGCAGTATTGATGCTAAAAGGAATTATCATTTTCATATCAACCCCTGCCTTCTGGTGTGAAAACAGGGGATTGGAGTTAAGTGTCGATTTTTTATATATTTATTATTAAAGATAATAAAACTAAAATTCGACATTTTTCTTAAAGCTAATTGCCATGAAGCATTTACTTAAAATTTTTAATCCATCTTTTCTTATGCCTTGAACTTGTACTTTTACTGACCGAGTCTTAAAGTAGGGTGACAACATGGTAGCTTTCGCTGTAAATCCAATTCTTAATTTTTGAAAGCATAGTCCTAATTGATATTTTATCTCTTTTAGTGAATATGCATTGCCTTCTTTGAAAGTGATTTTTAGTTCTTCTTTTAGTGCAGCTTGTGTTTCTGGCAGATGAAAATGTACATGGTCTCTTACTTTGGACTCATTGTATCCTAATTTCTGAACCTTTTCATCGCCTAATAAATTATATGCTAAAGGTATTATATCACATTTTTGTTCTATGTCTACAGCCAAAGCAGATTTAACATTAGGAGATTTCATCCTTTCTTTGGAGTATGTCTTATAATACACTTCAAAGTTGCTATTTCTTATTCCAAAGTATATATTGTCACGTATACTCTGTTCATAATGTTCCGCATCTTTCATATTATATCCAGCTTTTATATAAGCTTCTCTTACTGAAATCCCATTATTATATACATTATCTACTACCTCAAACATATATTGTGTATGTGCTATCTTTAATTTATCTATTTCTATTGTCTCTTTTTTGTCATTATAAAATACAAATTCTTCTGGACTTTCATACTTAATCCTGCATGTAAGAGTGCTTCTTAAGTCCACAGGAAGCATATTATATGCTTCTATAGTCTTTTGAGCATAATCTAGCCTAGTTCTAAGTTTCATCTCATATTCAGCTTTACTTTCACACATATTTCCCGTATTGTAAATGTGCAAAATAATATCTTTAAAAGGATTTTCCTTGGTTCTGACTCTTCCTGTTATCTGTAATATATCTGTTGATATATCTAAGAGAGAACTTTTAGCATATCCTTCACTCACTACAATAACTAATCCTGCCTTTGAATGAAAATCTGCACCATAGAACACTGTTTTTGTGCAAAATGTAAAAGTCTTGTTCTTGCCAGTAGCATCATCAATTGAAAAACCATCTAACTTTTTCTTGTTAGCATCATTATTTCCACAAATAATCTTTACTTCTTCAGGAAGTAATCCAGCAGTTCTGATAATAGATTTTATAGTAGATACTGAATTGACAAAGAAAAAGTATTCTTGTACAATGTGTCCTCTCATTTCAAAAGGATGCCCTCTCTTATGATTTCTAATGATGTTAGCAGCTAAAGTAGAAGGATGTTCATCCTGTATTCTAAATGGTATAGTTTTTATAGTATCTTTCCATTCTATTTCATATTCAGGTAATCCGTGTAACTCCTCTGGTTTGAACTTATATGGTATAGGAGTTGCAGAGAGATAAGTGACATCTGATTGGTCTTTAAGCTCTGATAACAGGTTTCTTATTACGGTACTTCTATATGAATATGCATTCAACATTTCCTGATACTCGTCAACGACAACTTTATATAGGAGCTCTTGTTGCTTTATTATCGCATTTACTTTTGGAAATGAGTCATAAGTAACCATTATCTTTATTGGTTGTTTTCCCTTGCATTTATAAATATACCTCTCAATATCATCTTGACTAACTCCACTTTGGACAGAAAACAGTTCATAAGAACATCTTTTATTAGGATATTGAGATACTTTGTTTACTATCATCTGTTTTGTTGGACAAGCAATAATTACATTTTCTTGGTTTTCTAATACAAGAGTAGTTGCACCACATCCGGTTTCCTTTTTATTCAAAATACCGGATGGCAATGTTATCATAAACTCACTGAGATATACTGCTCCAGTAGGTGCAGTAATAACAGTCTTTCCATCTATCTCATGAATTGAAAGACCTTTTTCTTTTTTTGTTACCTCATTTTTTTTATCTTCCATTTTTGATTATTTTTAATATATTATACATACTGTCGAAAAAACTATTCCATTCCTTTCAAGAATTTAAATAGAAAATTCGACAAAATAATTCTTCTGCTTGCACAGCCATATGCAAGCATACATTTTCTCTTCCCGCGAAAACTTAATGAATATTACTCAGAGGTATTGCTCTTTGCCACCTCTCGGAGTACACTAAACAAAATAGCATTATGAGCTACTTGTCAGAAAGGGGCTGCAAAATTCAGCATTTCTTTTGAAGTGGGCAAGTAAAGGGAAAATTATTTTCTGTTATCAAATATTAAAAAAGAAATCTCCATAGTTCAATCAACTACAGAGATTCTTTTGTGTTAAACTTACTTCACTTCTGGACTAGGCAGATCACCATAACTACCAAATACATACTCAACCACTTTCTTGTTAGCCTCATTCTCTATCTTGAAGTCTCTTTCAATATAGATGTCAGTGACTTTCATAGCCTCATCAATATGATTCAATGCAGCATGAACTGTATACTTATCTATACCTACTTTATTAACAGCTAATGTAGCCCATGAGTGCCTTGCAGCATAGTATTCCAAGTCATCAATTTTAAGTAGTTTTCCTATTTCTTTTAGACCATAATTGATGGCTTTATTAAAGCTGTCTGCTGTTGAATATGAATGATAGAAGTTAAATAGCCTTTGTCCTGTTGTGTCTTTGTACTTATCCAATAGATGCATTATTATGGTTGGCACTTCCACCCTCATTTTAGCCTTATCATTTCTTCTGCTTGCAGTTTTTGTTCTGTAATAGGTAATGATATTCTCCTCCATTTCAGAGCAATAATACAAGTCAGCTGAGTTCATACCAATAAGGCAGAAGGATAAAATGAAACAGTCCTTTGCTAAATTATATCTACCTTGTATTTCAGTTCCTTTACTGGTGTATCGATATGGCAGATTATATATCTTTTTTATAAGTGATGCTGCTATGGCTCTCTTTCTGGTGGCTTCCTGTTTGGGTATCTTGAAGTTTTCGAAAGGAGAATTACTTATTATAATGATATTTCTGTCATAGTCATTGTACCTCATCTTAGCTTCATTAAACAAGTGTCTGATGCTTCCTAAATAGAGTGATACAGCTCTATTGGATGGCACTCTTTTACCTTGTTTAATCAGTTCTTTAACTTTAGTTTCTCTTTTAGCGTTGATGTAAGAGGTAAACTTCTCCAGTAAGCCTTTGTTCAACTGGCTGATGTTCAATTCTTCTTTTCCCAAGAAAGCTACAAAGGCATTGAGGGCTGTTGTATAATTCTCTGCTCCTTTTATAGTAGTATGAGCTATCCACTCTCTGCTAAACTGGATGAAGTCAATCTCTTGGGATTTTCTTCGTTCTCCTTTAAGGTGTGCTATAATATCATCTAAGGTGTAATTCTGGGTATCAAGTTGGAGTTTAGTACATATTTCCTGATAACTGTGTATCAGTTTATCTGTGGCTAACTTAACTGGAGTACCATCTTTTAGTTTAAGTGACCTAGTGATGTCTGCTTGTGTAGCAAACAAGTTGGTTGACAGCCTTTTGACCTCTCTGTTATAGGTCAGTCTGATCTTGATGTTATAAGTTCCATCATTTTTTAGTCCTGCTCTTAGGACTTCTGCTCTAATAGTCAGCATGTTAGATGTTGTTTTTTAGAAACCAACAATAAACCAACATTTAGCAATTTCAGTGTGATTTAGCCTTCATCCCGGCTCACCCGATAATCATTGGGGGTATGCATAAATCTTAGCCAGTCTAAAG
>NZ_QTNF01000090.1:0-772 GCF_003603455.1 Bacteroides sp. AM37-9
TCAGAGGCTAATTGTTTTTGTTCTTTCCCTTGTCTAATCCCCTCTTTGACATACTCCAATACTTGAGAATCGCTCATATTTTGAGCCATTAAAGGAGAAAAAACTCCTAACAGTAGAATAAATAGAAATACGTTAAAGTTTTTTTGTGTCGTCATTACTAATCTTTGTAGGTTCTACATAACCGATTGGCATATCTACACAAGCACAGCCAAGCATATTTAAACGAACGGCAATCTTACTCTTACCCCCGACAGTCACGAGTTCGCCAACAAGGCCGCTCAAAGGACCTTTTATCACACGAACTTTCTCACCACGCGCCAGTGGAGTATCATTCATACAGACTGCTTCTTCGGAATAATCGAGCATGAAACGGAAACGCGCCATCTGCTCGTCAGGAATAACGGCAGGAGTGCTTTCACCACGCATCACCATATAACGGCTAACCGTGGAGAAGCTTAGGACTTCCATACGCTCTTTTGGATTGACATGAACAAAAACCATCATGGGAAGCAAGACTGTATCAACCATCTTTCGACGGTCGCTCCATTGATGGATCTGTTGCTGAACGGGAACAAAAGAATCAATTCCCATCTTAGACAAACGCTCGGCAACTTTCTTCTCATGATGCATTCGAACGAGTGCTACATACCAGCGTTTTGAGTGTGCTACGCCTTCCCCTGTCCCACTAATAGGCCCGGCATTTACTGATTTTGGTTTCGTTAAAATCATATTTTTTTACCCCATGTGATTCCGTTACTTCTTAGGTAACGGA
>NZ_QTNF01000091.1:0-474 GCF_003603455.1 Bacteroides sp. AM37-9
AATGAACTTCTTGCTCTTCTTCGCATTGTCTGAATAACCACCGGCCTGATTCAGGTAATAATCAATATTCTTACCAGCTATATAAGAAACGGTATTAGGAACCATGACAGCACCATTGATCGTGACCGTATTAGTATTCTTCGGAATGGAAATCACGTCACCCTCACGCAAGACAATATCCGCTGTACTGCCAGGATTCGCTAATGCTTTCTCCAAGTCAATACCAACACTAAAAGTATCTTCTACACGGACCCCCAAAGAATCCATCATAGCCTCACCCAACTGTCGACTCATCAAACGGATCACATCTCCCATACGTTTCTTCTCACCTGCAGTAGCGACACGAGTCAACTTGGCACCACGTAAGTAAGCATAATTCGTAGCACCTCCAGCTTTATTGATCAAATCTGAAAGGCGTTCTTCACGGCTGGTCATGGCGTATGAGCCTCCGAACAGGATTTCACCTTCAACAAC
>NZ_QTNF01000091.1:484-750 GCF_003603455.1 Bacteroides sp. AM37-9
AACAGGATTTCACCTTCAACAACTACATTCTGCTGAGCCTGATAACCCGGACTGCGGCGAACATAAACCTCATCATAAGGTTGAAGTACGAAACCCGGTGTGCCGTCGACGACAAAGCCTTCTTTCAGGGAGAATGTATATATCTGACCAATAGTATCGTTATCTACTGTACTACGGGGATTCTTGATTCTACGGGATACATCCACACGAACTACAGAAGCGGCTTCACGCAAGCCTCCGGCCTGAATGATCAAGTCTTCAAGAGT
>NZ_QTNF01000092.1:0-272 GCF_003603455.1 Bacteroides sp. AM37-9
CTGCAAACGATTTTTCATTTTCATTTCTCATATTCTCATAAATAATACGGTAATTATATGTAAATCAATAATATAATAGTATGAGAAATAAAATATAAAATGGTATTTCTCATACTATTTCTATCATTTATCCTTAAAAATGATGCATTTCTCATAGGTTTTAAATCGTTTCTCATCTTATTCTCATACTCCTTTTATCTATTTTACTCCTTTCTCATGCATTATGGCTGTATCTTTTCCCAGACTCTCGTCGGACTTTATGATTATTCCTT
>NZ_QTNF01000092.1:282-695 GCF_003603455.1 Bacteroides sp. AM37-9
TGTATCTTTTCCCAGACTCTCGTCGGACTTTATGATTATTCCTTCTTCTTATGTTGTTTATTAAGCAACTTCCCGTTGTTTACTGCTTTCCTGTGTATCATGCACCTTATATCCTTATGCTTTTCCTTAATCATTGCCATTTTTTCCTACTACTATCTGTATCGTTGCACTCGAGTGAATAGATCGTTTCACTCGAGTAGACGGTTCTTTCTACTCTAGTGCACAGGCCTGTTCACTCGAGTGCAACGATACAGATGCAGGTAGGAAAATATGCGAATGTCTGTTCTATATACTTTCAATAAGCACTGATAATATATTGTAAAGCTGTGTCTAGTCTGGTATTCAACCTGGTCTTTAGTTTAGGATCTAGCTTGAGAATTTATAGCATAAATAGTCAAAATACTATGAGAAAT
>NZ_QTNF01000093.1:0-637 GCF_003603455.1 Bacteroides sp. AM37-9
AAATATAGACCTATACTACAAAAATAAGCCACGGATATTTGCAACTGTGCCATCATAATACATTTCTTTCGAATTTACTAAAACTTTCCCTCTATATGAATACAACTTTTCTGATAACCCTTTTTCGTTATAAAAAATATCAATATGCTCATGTGTTCCATTTAATAGAACTTTTTCTTTTCGAATTTCTCTCCCCAGACAATCGTAGTGTATGGCATTATTAAAAATAATACTTTTTTCTGTATTTCCATTCAATATAACATAATTCGCAACATAGAATCCTTGTTTATCACGTCCTCCTCTTATTGCTTTCCGGACTGAAACAGTACCATCGGGAGCCTTAATTTTATAAGGTCTGAATAAATCATCATAAGTATAATATGTTTTCAGATTTCCCGGTCCGGTATTAATAAGAGTATTTCCGTAGACATCAGCTGTATTAGTTGAGATTAAGCCTGTCGGAGATATAGTCTTACTCCGATGTAAAAAGTTAGTATCATATTCATAAACAAATTGTTTTTTAGTGATAGAATCTTCTATACTCTCCGCAACCAAAAGACCACATACATTATATTGATATCTTTTAAAATAAACACCTAACGGAATAGCAAATTTGAGTAAAGCGTAGCGAACAGAC
>NZ_QTNF01000094.1:0-377 GCF_003603455.1 Bacteroides sp. AM37-9
ACGTGCTTAATATCTTCAAACTGCTTGAAAAGTAATTCTGCCCTGATTTTCTGACTCTTGGTCCATTTATCAGGTGATTTAAATAATAAATATCTGCTTCTGGCCAATAATTGCCTGAGTGTATCTCCGTTTTCGAGTTCTTCTGCTTTATATACTTCCCCCTTCTCTTTTGCCGCTTTCATAGCTTTATTCTCCTCTTTTATCACTTGCCATCTATATGTAATGCGCAACTCTTGTACAGCTTCGTATACAAGTTTTTGTACATGAAACCTATCAATCACCTGCATGGCACGTGGAAAGCACGTTTTGGCAATCTTTTGCATGCTCCCGGCCATATCCAGTGTAATTTCTTTGACTTGATTACGCAGCTCCTGTGG
>NZ_QTNF01000094.1:387-595 GCF_003603455.1 Bacteroides sp. AM37-9
TTTTGTACATGAAACCTATCAATCACCTGCATGGCACGTGGAAAGCACGTTTTGGCAATCTTTTGCATGCTCCCGGCCATATCCAGTGTAATTTCTTTGACCTGATTACGCAGCTCCTGTGGCATCTTTGTAAGTACCGCAATGATATCATCGGTTTTAGTGCCCTGAATTACAGCTATAATAGAACCTTTCCTACCTCGCTTATCTC
>NZ_QTNF01000095.1:0-242 GCF_003603455.1 Bacteroides sp. AM37-9
ACTTTAAAGAAAGCTACAAATAGTTACCCCCAAGAAATTGCGGGTGAGCCGTTTTTCCTACTATAAAGTTGAAAAACATAAAAGCATCTGCCACCTGCAACGAAAAGCGTGTAATGCGCTAATTGATAAATAGTTGGAGCGTTGCAGATACCTGCGGCAGATAGGCTGCAGATAAAGTATCTGCAACACGTTATATAATCAAAGAAAAAGCCTTGATTCCTTTGTGCAAAGCTATGGGATAA
>NZ_QTNF01000095.1:252-560 GCF_003603455.1 Bacteroides sp. AM37-9
AAAGCCTTGATTCCTTTGTGCAAAGCTATGGGATAATTGGGATGACTCTATGGAGAATTTGGGGTGTCTCTACGGGGAAACGACAGTATCCTTACGTAGAAACTGTAGTGTCCCGCCTTAGAAACTCTCGTTTCCTGCCGTGGAAACTGTAATTTCTAATGCAGGAAACGACAGTTCCCCGCCTGGAAACGGGAAGTCAATGTATACAATAAACTTTTGCCCTCCTGGAGAATTAGCTTATGTCAGGTTTATACTGTGTTGCAGATACTTTATCTGCAACCTATCTGCCGCAGGTATCTGCAACGCTC
>NZ_QTNF01000096.1:0-273 GCF_003603455.1 Bacteroides sp. AM37-9
GAAAAAAGAGTTTAATATATTTGGATTGTATACCAAAAGGGTGTACTTTTGCACCCGCTTTCCAAGAGAAGAAAGCCTTGCAGAATTGACATAGTGAAAAAGCGAAATTGTGCTTAAAGAAAAGAACAAAAAAACTTCCAAAAAGTTTTGGAGTATAATAAATAAAGTTCTTATCTTTGCAGTCCGATTCGCAAAGAAAACGGCCTTTGTTTTTCTTTTATACATTCTTTCCCTTTCGCATAGAGAGCCTGAGAAATGAGTAAAAAGAAAAAA
>NZ_QTNF01000096.1:283-559 GCF_003603455.1 Bacteroides sp. AM37-9
AGCCTGAGAAATGAGTAAAAAGAAAAAATAAAAAAAACTTCCGAAAAAGTTTGGTAGTTAAAAATAAAGCCTTTACCTTTGCACCCGCTTTTAAAACGAAAGCAGCAAGTTCTTTGAAATATTGATAAACAATACAAGTAGTACAAGTAAAAAAATAGAACCGTCAATACTTGTCCGAGAGAGTAGCGATACGATTGAAGATAATAGGTATTTGAATAAGGTCAATAAAATTACGGCGTCCTGAACAGAGCAAAAAATCATCTTAACAGATGAAAA
>NZ_QTNF01000097.1:0-506 GCF_003603455.1 Bacteroides sp. AM37-9
ATCCAAATATATTAAACTCTTTTTTCGAAGTTTTTTTGAAAGAATATGCTAAAGCGCTGAAAGATAATGATGTTGTAGAACATGTTTTTTATCATGAGTGGATTGCGGGCGGAAACGGTACACATGGGATACATTATTATATCACACGCGGGCGCGTAGGCGCACGCAAGAGAGAAAAAGATGCAGAAGAAAGAAATAACAAAATTACAGTCGAATTACAGATGAGAAAAAGACAACAAGAAGAAAGAGACAAGAAGACAATATAGAAGGAAAGCAAGAAAATGAACCAAATGTAAAAAGAATACTAGGGATATACCACAAAGGGAAATTACAAAAGGAGATTATTAAAGAGGATGGATTAATTGGAATGGATTAATTGGAATGGTTAATTGGACATGACCAGCAGAATACGATTAACAGGATATTCAGCGACGCAGCGCCACTAGAAATGATTTTTCATTTCTCATATTCTCATAGGTTGCACAATAATCAACTGTAAATCATCA